>CAYPZM010000312.1:0-6520 GCA_964414825.1 uncultured Cytophagia bacterium
GTCAAAAATTACCACCGGACCGTTTTTGTCGCTGGTCGTCCAGATTCTGCCATATAGATCCGTAGTTATCACATCCGGAAACCGCAAAATTGGCCCTATTTCACCTTGACAATTGTAAGTACTGTCAGGTTTGATGACAGCAACCGGCGTGACATCACTAAAGCCCTGGTTGCGCTCGGGATGGTCTGCACTTGCAAAAAAATTGTCATACGCGGAAATCTGCACATAAACATCAAGCCCCAAGTCCTGACCCGGTATCTCCTCCTTTGTGATGTACCAGTTTTCTGTCTTTTTGATTTTTTCCATTGGGATAAAAGTGGAACTTTTCGGCGGCCAGGTGCGGCCATACACCAAACGAATGCCTTGATCGTCCTTGCCTTCGTACACACCCGCGGGATCGCTAATCTTGGCTGCTACCCGAAATGGCTGATCCGGCGTCACAATGCCCGGAATGGTTGAAACCTGAGTAACAACCGGACCTTGATCATCTTTTAAATAAAGCTTCCAGGGCAGCTCGGTGGGTTCAACGTCATCCGTCCAAAATTGATCGAGCACAGCAGCAATATTCTTATCCACAACATGGTTCGGCGCCAATTCCGCATACGAAAAAAGCGCCAGCCCCTCAACGTTGAGGTCGCGAC
Organism: uncultured Cytophagia bacterium; assembly: GCA_964414825.1. GTDB lineage: Bacteria > Zhuqueibacterota > Zhuqueibacteria > Residuimicrobiales > Krinioviventaceae > CAYPZM01. Next base: position 642 of record CAYPZM010000312.1, read on the forward strand.
AGACTTGTAACTGTTGACTCAAATTGCCATAATCCAAACCAATTCCCGGGTACACGTGCCGATTGTGACTATTGGACAGGTTCCATTCCAGTTCGCGCCGAAAAATTTCGCTATCCCGCAAATAAAGCATGGGATAAATCACATCCACATAGCCGTGCGAAAGCCAGGCGAAGCTGTCCTGAAAATAAAGATATTTAGCGCGATACGGCTCGGACACCACCGCAGCACTGAGGATGAGACGAGGCTTTTGCGATTTTATTTTTTGTGATAACAACTGCAAGAAAATAGTGATGGATTGCCGACGCCAATAATCCCACGAGTCCGGACGCTCGCTAGGCAAAGCCGCAAATTTTTTCTCAAACACGCTCAATGAAATGGGATCGTACGAATAATTGACGCCCGGAAAACGGATGTAATCAAGGTGCAAACCATCAATGTCATAATTTGTGAAAATCTCTTCACACACATCCAAATTGTGCTGCAGCACAAAAGGAATCGTTGGCGCCAACCACATATAATGGCCGTTTAGCGTTTGCGGCCTGCCGTACAAGTCATACATAAACCAGGCCGGATGGGTATAAAACAAATGCGTGCGGTCATCCGGCGGTTCTTCGCCACGCCAGCCGGGGAACACATTAATCCAGGCGTGAAATTGCAACTTGTTCGCATGCGCCGCGTCTATTGCCTTTTGCAGCGGATTCCACGTGGTATCGCTTAATGTCGTATCCCAGGGTTCAAGTTTCGAAGGATAGGTTACCGTAGCATTGCCGCGCACTTGGAAAAGCAGCATGTTAAATCCCAACGTCGCAGCTCGCGTCGCAATGGTATCAATGTCCTGCGGTGAATTGTAATCCCAGCGCGATACCCATAAAGCGCGAGTTTCCTGTGCGTGGGCATTCAAAAAAAAGAGCGTCGAAAACAGTAAAAGAATCTGCTTCATAATCACCTGTATTTTTTAAAACTTAAAATAGCGCCTAGATCGACAATTTTCAAGCGTTTTTGTTTTTATTTTAAGAGCGCAAGGCAAATGTATTACACCTTGACAATTTGGCATATTGGTATTATATTGCTGGCAGATTTTTTAGGTGTAGAGTAACCTTCTAGTAGGGGCATTTTATAGCGCATGAATACATTCAAGATTTCTTCGGAATATACGCTACAGGGTGATCAACCTCAGGCAGTGGAAGAATTAATCCGCGGTTTACAAAACGGCGATAAATTTCAAACCCTGTTGGGTGTCACCGGAAGCGGAAAGACGTTTACCATGGCAAATGTTATTGCCACTATCAACAAGCCCACGCTGATCATCTCGCACAACAAAACACTGGCCGCGCAACTCTATGGCGAAATGCGCAGCTTTTTTCCGCATAATGCGGTCGAGTATTTTATCAGTTATTATGATTATTACCAGCCCGAGGCCTACATCCCCAACACAGACACCTATATTGAAAAAGACACGTCGATTAACGATGAAATTGACCGGCTGCGCCTTAAAGCGGCCAGCTCGCTGTTGTCGCGCAATGATGTTGTGATTGTCGCGTCCGTGTCGTGCATTTATGGTTTGGGTTCGCCGGAAGACTGGAAAAAGATGAACTTGTTTTTAGATCGCGGTCAGCGCATCGAGCGCGATGTCATCCTGAAACGGCTGGTTGAAATTTTGTACACGCGCAACGACGTGGCGTTTGAACGCGGCACTTTTCGTGTGCGCGGCGATGTGGTGGAAGTGATTCCGGCATACGAGCGCGAAGCTATCCGCATCGAGTTGTGGGGTGATGAAATTGAAAAAATTTCCGTGGTAGACGTGGTGTCCGGAGAAATTATGAACGAGATGGACCGCGTCGCCATTTATCCGGCCAAACATTTTGTGACGCCCTACGAACGCCTCGAATCTGCTATGGAGAAAATCGAAAAAGAGCTCGAGGAGCGCCTGGAATATTTTCGCAAAAATAACAAGCTTCTCGAAGCGCAGCGCCTGGAGCAACGCACCAACTATGATTTGGAGATGATGCGCGAAATTGGCTACTGCTCCGGCGTGGAAAATTACTCGCGTCACTTGTCCGGGCGCCAACCGGGTGAGCGACCGGCCACGTTGATCGATTATTTCCCAAAAGATTTTTTGTTGATTATTGACGAATCACACGTCACCATTCCACAAGTTAACGGTATGTACCACGGCGACCGCTCGCGAAAAGAGACCTTGGTCGAGTATGGTTTTCGCTTGCCATCGGCGCTGGACAATCGTCCGCTGAATTTTCAGGAATTTGAATCGGTTATCAACCAGTGTGTTTTTGTGTCAGCCACACCGGCGGATTACGAGCTGCAAAAATGTGATGGTGTGGTGGTCGAACAAATCATTCGTCCCACGGGTTTGATGGATCCGGAAATCGAAGTGCGGCCTGTTAAAGGCCAAATTGACGATCTCATTCACGAAGTCAATCTGCGCACCGAACGCAATGAGCGTATTTTGGTGACCACACTTACCAAGCGGATGGCAGAGGATTTAACAGATTATTTGGCCGGTGTGGGCATTCGCGTTCGCTATTTGCATTCGGAAATTGATGCGCTCGATCGCGTCGGTATTCTTCGTGATCTGCGATTGGCCGAATTTGACGTACTTGTGGGCATTAATTTGTTGCGCGAAGGCCTGGATCTCCCGGAAGTATCGCTGGTGGCGATTTTAGATGCGGACAAGGAAGGTTTTTTACGCTCGGAACGTTCGCTCATCCAAACCGCGGGTCGCGCCGCGCGAAATGTTTCCGGCAAAGTGATTTTTTACGCCGATAATATCACCAATTCGATGCAGCGGGCCATCGACGAAACCGAGCGCCGGCGTGTCATTCAAATGGAGTACAATCGCGAGCATGGCATTACACCGAGAACCATCTACAAATCCGTGGAAGAGGTGATGCGCTCAACGCGTGTGGCGGACGCACGTGTTGATCCTTATCGCAAAAAAGCCAAAGAGGATCTAACCGCAGTGCACGCCTGGGAACAATTAAGCCGCGAAGAAAAAATGGAAATGCTGACCCAATTGCAGCAACAGATGATGGTAGCCGCCACCAATTTGGAATTTGAAACCGCGGCAGAGCTGCGCGATCGGATTGATTTGTTAAAAGATGACAACATACCGATTGGCAAAAAATAGAATCTAGGTGAAATTTGGAGTGAGTTGACTGTGTCAGCTCATACATCGACACAGTCGATGTACTCTAAAGATTATATCAAATTATTTCTTAGAGCCTTGCAGTCTTTGTGGCAAATATTTATACGTTCATTGACGAGAAAAAATTAAAGTTGTGTCCCTTTACTCAAAAAAGGATATCAGAATGAAAGTATTGGTTGTCGGCGGCGGCGGTCGCGAACACACGCTGGTCTGGAAGCTTGGGCAAAGCCCGCTGGTCAAAAAAATTTACTGTGCGCCGGGAAATGCCGGAATTTCTCAGGATGCCGAATGCGTTGATATTCCGGTGCGGGACAATCAACAGTTGTTAAAATTTGCCATCAAGCAAAAAATCAACATGACTGTGGTCGGCCCGGAAGCGCCGCTAGTTAACGGTATTGTCGATACCTTTGAAGAAAACGGCGTTCCCATTTTTGGCCCCAGCCAGCGCGCGGCCGAGCTCGAAGGCAGCAAAGCATTCTGCAAATACGTTTTGGACAAGTACGATATTCCTACTGCGGATTACCGCGTTTACACAGATTATGAAGAAGCCAAATCTTTTCTAAGCAAACACAAGGGTCGAATTGTTGTAAAAGCGGACGGCCTGGCAGCCGGCAAAGGCGCTTTCGTCTGCCAAAATCGCGAAGAGTCGCAAAGCGCGTTGGACAAAATAATGAGAACCCGCGAGTTTGGCGATGCCGGCAACAAGGTTGTTGTTGAAGAATGTATGGTCGGCGACGAAGTTTCGGTTATGGCCATTTCAGATGGCGAAAATTTGGTTTATATGGTGCCGTCGCAAGACCACAAGCGCATTTTTGACAACGACCAGGGTCCCAACACCGGTGGCATGGGCGCGTATGCTCCAACGCCGCACATTTCGGACGAGATGATGCAGCATATTAAATCCACAATTATGGAACCGACGATCAAAGGCATGGCCCTTGAAGATCGTCCGTACAAAGGCGTGTTGTATGCCGGTTTGATGATGACCGACGAAGGCCCAAAGGTGCTGGAATACAATGTGCGCTTTGGCGATCCGGAAACTCAGGTCATTTTGCCCATGGCCGAAAGTGATTTGATGGAAGCGATTCTGGCGTCGCGAGAAGGACGCTTGACCGACATTCAGTGGCAAAACCGCCAGGGCGCGGCTATTTGTGTGGTTCTCGCTTCGGGTGGCTATCCCGGAAATTATGAAAAGGGTAAAAAAATTCACGGACTCGATCATCAATGGGATGAAGGGACATTTGTGTTTCACGCTGGAACCAAACGACAGGGTGAAAACGTTGTAACCAATGGCGGGCGTGTTTTGGGCGTGACGGCTGTGGACAAGTCCATCTCCCGCGCCTTCGATAAAGTGTACAAAGCTCTAAAATGGATCGCGTTTGACGGTGCCTATTATAGAAAAGACATTGCGGCTCGAGCATTACGATAACAGAAAGGATGGGATATGAAAATATTAGTGACGGGTGGGGCAGGATTTATCGGCTCGCACATTGTTGATGCTTATATTAAAGCCGGGCATGAAGTCGTGATTATGGATAACCTTTCTACCGGACGGGAAAAGTACCTCAACCCGCAAGCCGAGTTTATTAAATGCGATATTCGTGATAAATCGATGCGCGATATTTTTGCCAAACATCGGTTTGATCTGGTCAACCATCATGCTGCGCAAATGGATGTACGGCTGTCGGTCAAAGATCCGATTTATGATGCTGAAACGAACGTGATTGGGCTGCTGAATATTTTTCAAAATGCCGTGGAACATCGAGTCAACAAAATCATTTACGCCTCCTCTGGCGGTGTGGTTTATGGTGAACAGGATTATTTTCCGGCGGATGAAGATCATCCCAAACGCCCGGATTGTCCCTATGGCGTTACAAAATTGACTGGCGAAAAATATTTGTACTATTATGCCAAAACCTTTGGCGTAAAATATACGGCATTTCGATATGCCAATGTGTACGGGCCTCGACAAAATCCGCATGGCGAAGCCGGTGTCATCGCCATTTTTCTGGAAAAGTTGTTCAAAGGCGAGCAGACGATAATTCATGGCGATGGTGAGCAAACGCGCGATTTTATTTATGTGGGTGATGTGGTAAATGCCAATGTCGCGGCTTTGGACAAGGGCGACAATCAGGTGTTCAACATTGGAACCGGAGTCGAAACTAATATTAACGAGATTTACCGGCATGTTAACGAATTGAGCGGCGTTAATGCCACAGAGGAGCATGGCCCCGGAAAAGCAGGCGAGCAGCGCCGCAGCGTGTTGGCCATTGACAAAGCGCGCGAAATCCTGGGATGGCAACCACAATCGGATTTACGCACCGGTTTGGGCCACACGGTCGAGTTTTTTAAATCGAATGAACTTTAATGTAATGGAGATACACTGTGTCACGTGCTCATGAAGCATACGTTGACGACTATCAATCCGCTGAACACTGGCGCGAGGTTCAGGAGCAAATCGGAATTCTCGGGAAATCCGATAAAGTGCGCCAGCTTATCGAAACCATCGAGCAGGTGGCACCAACGGATATTTCCGTATTGATATCCGGCGAAAGCGGCACCGGCAAAGAGCTGGTCGCCAAAGCCATTCACATGCGCAGCCGCCGTCACGATGAACCGCTCATTACGGTAAACTGTGCCGCCATTCCCGAAGGCATTTTAGAGTCGGAACTGTTTGGCCACGAAAAAGGCTCGTTTACCGGAGCGGCGGGGCAAC
>CAYPZM010000313.1:0-6440 GCA_964414825.1 uncultured Cytophagia bacterium
GAAAACCGCTTTCGAGAATGAACCCGTTTCGCTGATTTGACGGCTGAATAGTTACGCGTTGCTCGATGCCAAAACAGAGTCATTTTTTCGACACAGCAATTCTCCTCTGCGAACCTTGCGACCTCGGCGACTTTGCGTTGATAAAATGAATAAAATAATGATATACACTTTGTATATATTTGGATTGAATAAAAAACTCAAGATACGAGGCGCGGAGTACGCGGAGCAAACGCAGAGGAAGTAAATATTGTTGATGGATGAGTGCCAGAGAATTATGTTGAAGAATATGTGCTATAGCGAAAAAATATCCTCGCCGAACCTCTGCACCTCTTGCACCTCTTGCACCTCTGCGTTGAATTAAAAAATTCCAAAGATCTTTTTATTTAATACTGAATGGAGAGTCCATGAAAACCTACCACATCGCGGTTGTTCCGGGTGATGGCATTGGCCAGGAAATTGTGCCGCAAGGCAAACGCGTTTTGGATGCCGTTGCCGCTTCCCATAACTTTAACATTGAATACACGGAATTTCCCTACAGTGCCAAGCACTATGAAAAAACCGGCGAGTTTATGCCGAGCGATGCCCTCAATCAGCTCAAAACATTCGACGCCATCTATTTCGGCGCCATTGGTCACCCTGATGTTGACGATACGCTGCCGGCGACGCGTTACACCTTTCGTGTGCGCAAGGGATTTCATCAATATGTCAATTATCGACCTGTCAAGCTGATTCCTGGCGTGCCGAGTCCATTGCGCAATGCAAAAGTCGGTGAGGTGGATTTTGTCATTGTGCGCGAAAACACCGAAGGCGAGTTTTCCGAAACCGGCAATTTTATCAACCCGGAAACGCCTGAAGGATTTGCACTCCAAACCAGCATTTTTACGCGCAAAGGCATTGAGCGAGTGGCGCATTACGCATTCAAACTGGCGCAACGCCGCCGCGGACTGGTGACGAATGTGACCAAATCCAACACGCTCATTCATAGCATGTTGTATTGGGATCAACTGATCGGCGAGGTTGCCAAACAGTATCCCGATGTCACCTATGAAAAAATGTATGTTGATAATGCCAGTGCCAATTTTGTCCTGCGGCCGCAACACTTTGACGTGATTTTAACAACCAACATGATTGGCGATATTTTGAGCGACCTCGGCGCGGCGCTTATGGGCAGTTTGGGACTCGGGCCCAGCGGCAATATCAATCCCGAGCGCGATTATCCTTCCATGTTCGAACCGATTCACGGTTCGGCTCCGGATATTGCGTTTAAAGGCATTGCCAATCCGGTGAGCGCGATCTGGTCCGGCTCTTTAATGTTGAATCATTTGGGCGAAGAGGCTGCAGCGCAAGCTATTGAACAGGCCATTTTTAAGACATTGCAAGATCAATCCAACTGGCCCCGAGATATCGGCGGCTCGGCAACCACAACTCAAGTCACCGATGCCATCATTTCGGCGCTGTAACATGGCAAGAATAATTGATTTGACATTGACTCTAAAACACGGCATGCGCGGCGTCAGTTTCGAGCCGACCTACAGTATGCCCGAGCACAGTTGGAATGCGCAAACGTATCATCTCTATTCGCACTGCGGCACGCATCTCGATGCGCCGAATCATTATAATGTCAATGAAAAGTCCGTTACCGATTGGCCGCTGGAACGCTTGATGGGGCCAGCCTGGGTTGTGCCGTTACAGAACATTCAGCCGCGAGCCGAAATCACGGTTGAGATGCTCGGCGAGGTTGCGCCGCAGTTCAAACCCGGCGAAAGTTTGCTGCTGAGTACCGGTTGGAGCCGATATGTAGATTCGCCAAAGCATCGCGAATTTTTGCCGCGCATTAGTGAGGAGCTGGCGAGATGGTGCGCCCAAAAGGGTGTCAATATGCTCGGCGTGGAGCCGCCAGCGGTTGCCGATCCCAACAATCGACAGGAAATTCAGCTCATCCATATCATTTTGTTAAAAGCGGATATTATCATCATCGAAGGACTATGCAACCTCGATTTAATCTCGCAACCCAAAGTGCAGTTTATGGCGCTGCCCCTGAAGATTGAGGGCGGCGATGGCGCACCAGTGCGGGCTTTGGCGATTGAGGAAGACGATTAACAACAAATTCGTGCAGAGATTCTATCCCTGGACGCAGAATACAATCGGGCTTCCAGCCCGATTTTCTCGTAAACACTACCACAAATAATAAAATACCTCATCAAAAGAGGAATTTCTATGAAAACCATCCCAAAACGCTACCTGCTGGTTACCGGCACCTTTTTGCTCTCCGTGCTGCTCTACATTGATCGCGTCTGCATCTCTGCGGCCAAAGATCCCATTTCGTCTGACCTCGGTCTGTCCAATACCCAAATGGGCTGGGTGCTTTCAGCATTTGCTCTCGGATACGCGCTGTTTCAAACGCCATCCGGATTGCTCGCTGACCGGTTTGGGCCGCGTCGCGTGCTAACCGGCGTAGTGACTTTTTGGAGCGTATTTACCGGGCTAACCGGCGCGGCATTGAACTTTATCTCCTTGCTCGTGTTTCGTTTTTTGTTCGGCATGGGTGAGGCGGGCGCCTTTCCGGGAATCGCGCGCGCTACCTTTTCCTGGATTCCCATGAAAGAACGCGGGTTGGTCACCGGCATCAACTTTTCCGGCTCGCGACTCGGTGCCGCGTTTGCCCTGCCATTGGTCGCCTGGATGGTAACCGCTTTGGGATGGCGTCTCACCTTTTTTATCCTTGCTGTGATTGGTTTTGCCTGGGCCACGTTTTGGTTCTTTTGGTTTCGAGACGATCCGACACTCAAAAAAAACATTTCTGATGAGGAGCGCGACTATATTCTTCGAATGCGCCAACAAAGCAAGCCGGGAGCAGAAGAAAAGCTATCAGGCTCGATTCTGTTTGGCTCGAAAAATATGTGGCTGGCCATGCTGCAATATTTTTGCAGCAACTTTACCTTTTTCTTTACGCTCACCTGGCTGTTCCCGCACATAAAAAATACGTACCATTTAACCGCGGTCAATGCTGGTTTTTATGCCGCTGTACCGCTTGTCGCTGGCGCTTTTGGTAACTGGTTCTCCGGCTGGCTGGTCGATCTGATTTATCGTAACGGCCACTGGAAAGCTTCGCGCCGTGTACCGGCTATGATCGGTTTTTTTCTCGCCGCCATCGGCCTTGTCGCCAGTATTTACATGACTGATGTTCTGCCCGCGATTCTGTTTTTGTCCATTGCCATTTTTGGCGCCGATATGACCCTGAGCCCGTCCTGGTCATTTTGTGTGGACATTGGCAAACACCACTCCGGCGCCGTATCCGGCACCATGAACATGGCCGGCAACATCGGTTCGTTCATTACGGCGTTGGCCTTTCCCTATCTTTTTGAATGGACCGGCTCGGTAGTGCCGTTTTTTATAGTTGGTGCGGTATTAAACAGCGTCGCAATTATGGTGTGGATGCTCATGCGTCCTGATAAAAGTTTGGAGGAATTCTAATGCTAAAAGGTGTATGCGTGGGCGCCGGCTATTTTGCCCAGTTTCATTATGAAGCGTGGTCGCGAATTCCAGAGGTAGAAATTGTGGCGGCGTGCGATCTGGACGAAGAAAAAGTTTCCGGCGTGTGCAAGCATTTCAACATTCCGCGCTTTTATTCGGAGGTCGAGCGCATGCTGGATATGGAAAAGCCGGATTTCATTGATATCATCACCCCTCCACAAAACCATTTGGCCATGGTGAAAGCCGCAGCGGAACGTGGAATTACCGTCGTCTGCCAAAAGCCACTGGCGCCGACCTATATTAAAGCGCAACAGATTGTGGAAACGGCGGAGGCAGCCGGAATCCGCTTTATGGTGCATGAAAATTTTCAATTTCAGCCTTGGCATCGGGAGATTAAGACATTGATCGAAGCCGGAGCCATTGGCGACACATTGTTTTCTCTCAATTTTCGCTCCCGCCAGGGCGACGGCTGGGGCCGCGATGCCTATCTCGGGCGGCAGCCCTATTTCCGCAGCATGCCCCGCCTGTTGCTGCACGAAACCGGCATTCATTTTATCGATACATTTCAGTATCATGCCGGCGACATTAATCGAGTTTATGCGATTATGCGAAAACTCAATCCCGTTATCGCCGGCGAAGATTTTGCCATGCTCACGTTCGAGTTCAAAAGTGGCGCTGTCGGTTTATGGGATGCGAATCGGTACAATGAGCCCAATACCGAAAATCCGCGCTACACGTTTGGACAATACACCATCGAAGGCAACGGCGGCACCCTTCGATTGTATGATGATGGCCGGCTAACCGTGCAGGAGCTCGGGCAGCCGGAGGCCGATCATGTTTATGAGCATCAGAATAAGAATTTTAGCGGTGATTGTGTATTTGCCACGCAAACCTTTTTTGTTGATGCGCTACTCAACAACAAGCCTTTTCAGACCGATGGCGCTGTATATCTTAACAACATGCGCATCGAAGAGGCATTTTACGCTTCCATGGAAAACGGACAGCCGGTGGAAATAGACACCTTTACGCCCAGCGGCACGGACGACCACGCCGTCGTCTAAAGCCGTTCAAGCAGGTCTGATAGGAACAATGTAGGATCCGGAAAACGGTTGCTCCATGTGCAGCCCTATGCTTTTGTAAACGGATTGAGGGATTCCAATATCCGCTAAAAACAGCTCGCCCGTTCGTTCCGGAAGCAAACCGGTCTTTGGCAGTGCCAAAGTTATGGTTTGCGCCGGTTCGATTGTCTTCCCAGGAGTGTCTCCAGTTGTCGCATGAACCCCGGAGGGAATATCCAATGACACTATCGGACAATGCTGTTCGTTGGCCCATTCGATAAATTCAAGAGCCCTATCTCGTGGCTTGGAATCTAGCGCTTGACCAATAATCACATCGACAATACTATCCGGTAAAAGGAGCTCATGCAGCGGCCACTCCTGTCCGCCAGAGAATTGATACATATTTTGCTGAATCAAGGCCACATCACCCAGTCGATCCGGATGAGTGAGCGCCAGAAAAACCGCAAAGCCATGATTTGCCAAATGCCGTGCCGCGCAAATGCCGCTGCCGCCATTGCCTCCCGTTCCCGCCAAAACCACGATGGTGGAATGTTGATCACAAGCCTTCATTACCATAATATGTATGGCCATATTGCGACCCGCATTTTCCATCATTTGAAATAAATTGGGGCCGGTTTCTTTCACGGCTATACGATCCACTTGACGCATCTGCTCCGCTGAAATGGCCGGCACTATCGTGCCGCTTGCTGTTTTAAAATTAGCAATCATTCTAATCGTCCTTAAAAATTACCTCTCAAACACGTAACCTTTCAAAGTGATTCCCACAAAGACGTTTTGCCGTTTGTGTGCGAAAAAAGTGTAAGGCTAACAACCGATTTCCGACTAAATAGCTGAGACATTAAAAGGATTCGAAATGAAAACCAGAGTTTCACATTATGTATATATCGTTATTTTAACCGGTTTGATAATCGGTGCCTTGCCCCGTGTCGCAATTGGCCAAGCCTGCTGTTCTGCAGGAGTCCCATTACTGGGCTCGCTGGAGCTACCGGCCATGCCCGCGGGCCAGTGGCAATTTGCCCTTACTTACGAACGCAATACCTTGCAAGACGTTGTGGCAGGCAGTGAGAGGCTGGACGATTCTTTCCGCGAGCGCATTGTGAATACGATGATGCTGGAAACCAGTTATGGATTGAGCGATCGTTGGTCGCTTTCCGCCCTGGTTTCCATGATTCAGCAAAGGCGTTCCATTCAATCGCCATTGTCGTCAAATATCATGGATCGGTTGGATACACGCGGGATTGGCGACGCGGTTGTGCTGCTCAAATATAATGTGATGCCGCTTACCATGTCCACGCAGCGCGAATTGACGCTGGGAGCTGGACCCAAAATTCCGGTTGGCAAACACGATTTACGCAGCAATGGAATTCTTGCTCCGGCTGATATGCAGCCCGGCACCGGCGCCTGGGATGCGGTTGCGTGGGCCTATTTCTATCAAGGATTTTTGCCCACAACTCGGTTAAACGTGTTTGGCAACGTGTCGGCTCGATACACCGGGACCAACTCGTTCGATTACCGGTTTGGCAACGAATTTATCACCACACTCAGCACCAGCTATCGTACGGATACTTTTTTCAATGTGTCCATGTCCCTGCGTTACCGCAATGTTACGCCGGACCAGCGCTTTGGCGAGGACATTGCCAATACCGGTGGGCAGTGGTTCATGGTCATCCCCGGCATCAATTTTAAAATTGCGCAAGATTGGACTCTGCGTACAACGGCGCAGCTCCCGGTGTATCGTGAGCTAAACGGCACGCAGCTTACGACGAGCTACCGATTTTCCGTATCGCTTTTTTATGTGCTAAATAAATCCAAATCATTTGACTTTTAGGGAGATGAGAACAATGCATAAATTATATATTTTCATGCTTTTTTCACTTTTGTTTTTAT
>CAYPZM010000314.1:0-6435 GCA_964414825.1 uncultured Cytophagia bacterium
TCTCTTATATTGTCTTACCTCGCATTAGTGAGTACAGAAGATCAAAAACCCGAGCTCGCTTTAAAATATGCACACGACGCTCTGACCGTGGCACAAGAAATCGACGATTATTATGCTTTGGCCACTGCCCGTTATTATGAAGGCAAAGGATTTCGAACAAATGAAAATTATGAGAATGCCATACAAGCTTTTAATAAAGCACATCAACTCTTTTCTAAAATCCATGAACCGGAAAAACAGGCCAATTCCGCTTATTGGCTGGCTATGAGTTATTTCTCTACATCATCATTCGCCCATGCTCTTAAATACACAGACATTTGCGCCGAATTGTACAAAAAAATTAACCATCCGTATAACCTGATTTACACCTACGAGCTAAAAGGTGAAATCTACAAAACCATTTCTTTGCCGGATATTGCAACCCGCTATTACCAGCGCGCATTGGACATTGCCAAAGCAAATTCGTATGAATACAGGACAAAAAAAGCTGAACTGCATCTTGCTGCTGTTCAGTTAAATCAATTGCAACCTGAACAAGCCAAATCTGTCATTTCCCAATGCATTGAAATGGCAAAGGATCATAACCTTTGGGGCGAAATATTGCACTGGCACCATGAACTTTCCAGGTATTACTATAGGCGGGGTATGATTCAGGAAGCCCTTGAACAATACAAATCCGGTTATGAGCTCGCGGTGGAATATAATCACCCGCAATTTTTGCGATGGTTTCTTGTACCTCTTGGCAGTCTTTACGGGTTAACCGGCGATACCACCAAAGCCATTGAAGCGTTAAACAACGCTATAGACTATGCAGACGAAAATGCGTTGTTCCGGATTAAAGCTTGGGCGCTTTTGGAATTTGGCAAGCTCTTCGAACAACAACACAGCCTGGATCGGGCTATAGATTATTATCAAAACGCCATAAATACGTATGAAGCATTTCGCGACAGCCTGGTGGCCGATGATATTAAAATTGACGGACTATCCAATCGCCAGGAATGTTACTTGAGGTTGGCGGAATGCTATTTTAAACAGCATCAACACTATGAGGATTCGGCGCTGCTGGACAGTATTTTCCAAGCCGAAGAAATGATGCACGCTCGCATGCTTAAAGATATTTTGGCCAACAAACCGCTTTACGATGCACTGCAAGATTCGCTGCTGCACGATACCAATTATGTAGAGGCGCGAAACGAGTTAATGCTGAAGCAAAAGCAATTGCGCCAGGAACGGAACCGCTCATCCGAGGAATGGGATCAGATGCTCGCTGATATCGAGGCGGCAAAATACGAATTTCTCCTCAAACGTATTCAGGCAATTCTTCAGCATATGAAAAAGGATTCTTTGCATCGTTCGAAACGTCGCCTAAAGGATGTCAGAACGCAATTGGCTGAGCAAAAGCAGAGCGTGTTGCTGTATCATTTGTCCGAACGCGCCGCGTTTGCGCTGGCAATAAATGCTGATTCTGTAGCCGTGATCGAGCTGCCGGCACGCCTGGATTCCACGCAACGCGCCATCAAAAGACTCACGAGCCCTTTGCACCATGTGGATGAACTGGGAATTCGCAAAACGCCTTTTTTTAGTCAAATTGCGTTTGAATTGTATCAAATATTGTTTCAGCCGATTGAAAATCAGTTTCCGCTACACCGCTCCATTTTGGTGCTAACGAATCCGGCTATCGCCAATCTACCGTTTGATCTGCTGCTCACCCAAGCACCGCAAAAATCATTTTATACGCCCGTGGAACCAGCCGAATATGCCAAAGATTTTTTGGTGCACAATTATTCGTTTTTTTACAGTCCCACCACATTTACCATGGATCATTTAAAGCACGATCGTCATAAACCGCGTTTGCTGGTCTTGGCCGACCCGTTTAGCGCCGAAGACTATGTGGAAAATGATGAACTCTATTTGCGCTCTCGCACGGGCTGGACTTTTGAGCCACTGTTATTTTCCAGCCTCGAAGCTCAGCGCATTAAGCGCTTTTCTAAACATTGCCACATATTGACCGACACGCTGGCCTCCGAAGAGCAGTTGGCGCAAACTGAGAGCTACGATATACTGCACATCGCGTCGCACGCCTTTGTGGATACACTCTCCGAGGCGTTTTCCGGACTGGTACTGTATATGAAAGAACACACGTTTCAGGACGGCATTTTGATGGGCTATGAAATCACCGAACGCGAAACTCCCTACGATTTGGTGACGTTGAGCGCCTGCGAAACCGGCCGCGGTAAAATGGCCAAAGGCGAAGGAGTTTTGGGATTGCCGCGACAATTTCTCATTGCCGGCGCCAAATCCGTGCTCATGTCGCACTGGAAAGTGGAAGACCGCTTCACTTCGGAATTTATGCCAAAATTTTATGCGCATTATCTAGAGGGCGGTTTGTCCAAAGCAGAAGCATTACAAAAAGCCAAGCTGGATATTCTCAAAGAAGGAAAAATAGCAGGCGGAAATTCGTACCAGCATCCGTTTTTCTGGGCGTCATTCAGCTTGTTTGGCGATGCGGGTAGGCCTCGCGAAAGCCAATGGCCGGGTTGGGTGTTTGTTGTTTTAGGTCTCGCAGGGTTGTCGATAGGGATGTATTGGGGATATCGGCATAAAAGGACAAAGGGTTGAAAGTATATTGCAAGCGTGCGGCACGCTAAAGCGATTGCAGAATTCAAAGATCAATAAATCCTCATCCGCCACACAAACGGCGTAAATCCCGTCAAATATACGCTTTGCGCATCGAGTTTGTCTTCAGCGCCGCGCAGTTGTGTCCAGTCGTGTGCGTGACATCCAGGGCCGACCTCTATGATTTGCCCGGCATACAAATACCGGCCAACATCTTGCTCTAAAAACCAGGCATCTTTTATATCAGGTACCGGCTCCACACCTTGCAACCTTCCACCATGCCGGAATGCCAGCTCGATAGCCAGGGGCACATCGTCTGTGCCGCTCACCTTAAATAATAGCTCGAATTGCCCGTCTTTTTCAGTTACAGTAACCGTCGATTTGAGGTGTTGGATATTGCTTTTCGGCCGCTTTTCCTTGTCCATTTTTTCCCAATCGCCATCTTCCGGAATTTCATCCTCCGGATACGGCTGATAATAAGGACCTTCCAATTCTTGAGTCATGATAAATTTGCCATCAGCATACTCCAATGCCTCGCCTTCAAACTGGCCCTTGCCAAAAAATGCCGAGGCGATACGAACCGCCTGCAAAATCGCCTCGCCTTTGCGAAAACTAAACAAGGTGAAATTTTTCGCCAAAATTGTAGCGCTGATGCTGCCGCGGCGAATTCGGGCTAAATCCGAATATTTGTAAAATTTGACATAATGGCTCGGCAACGCCGATGGCATCGGTAGTTCTGCTTTCAGCGACGTGTCCTCTAAAAAATAGAGCAAATTAGGGGCAAGGTCCGCCAGATTCTTGTTTTCAATCCATTGCGCCATAGCCGCAAAACTGCTATTTTGGTCGAACAAGGCCATATAACGATAGGGATAATAATAAGGCGCCATAGATCCATATTTGTATTTATCCTGCCGCTTGGACGCTTCGGTCACCACCTCGCCATTAGGATGAATATAGAATTTGGTCATCTCTAAATTTTTGCGCACCGGCTCGTACAGTTCGGGGGTCTCAAGGAGGCGCGCCATGCTGATCAAGCAGCGGTCGGTCAACGGACTGTAAATGGCCGAGCTTTTTTCGGTAAACTGCCCATCCGGATCGATATCGATGTGCTCTTGAAGCCAACGGTCTATGCGGTTTAGGTAGGCCTGTTTGGGAAACAGCGAATACGTCCGCGCCAGCGCCATGCAGACGACCCAACGGTGATTCGGCGTATGAATGCCGCCCTTCACCAACCCAGCCGCTGCATTCAGAATAAACGATTCCAAAAGATGCCTCGTGGAATTGAGCTCGTAATAACCGTGATCTTTCAATACCTGACAGGCTCCGCAAACCCATTCCAGAACAAATCCCGTATCTGGCGACGAGTGAAAGTTTGTGGTGGGCAAATCAATAGTGCCATCGGCATGCTGGGCTTGCAACAGATAATTGGTGGCATAGTGGAGTGACATTTGTAATTTTGCGGATTTATAATAAAATGATTCCAGCGAAACCAATGCGCAAATGGCATCTCGAATAAAGGCAGCCGTCAATCCCGGCGAAGGGACATTGTGATTATCGTTCATGGCGCCCATATGATTCGATGTAAGCCGCAAATCCTGGCGTTTAAGCCACTCCGGCAGTCGTTTATCATTTAAACGCAGAAATTTGGAGACGATATTATGGGCAGAGTCAGTTTCCGATTGGCAGGACAACAACGTCGGAATATGCGCTAGTGCCCCCAAAGCAGTGGTGGAACGAATAAAGTCGCGGCGATTTACGTGTCTTATCATGCGGATTTGAGAAATTCAATCAAACGTTCGAGAAACGGAATTTGTCGTTCATTTATTTTAATTCGTGCTGTTTCGAGATCAAAAAAGCGGCCATCATCAATTTCGGGGTATTTTTGCCAGGTTCCGGATTTGGGCGGCCATTCCAGCGAGAACAAATTCGAGCGAATGGGGCGGTCTAACGGCCAATCGCCCTCAATCGCCCAGGCGTGCACGACTTTGCCGCTCTTTTGTGTAATGGTACCCAAATCGATATAGTTATCGGTTTTTGGCGTCAGTCCGGTTTCCTCTTCAAATTCCCGAATAGCGGCTTCGAGCGGCTCCTCCCCTTCTTCAATAAGACCCTTGGGAATTGCCCAATATCCGTCCCATTTGTTTTTAAATAGCGGGCCACCGGCATGAACCAGAAAAAACTCGAGTTCATTTTGAACCCGGCGAAACAGCAGCAGACCTGCGGCTTTGCTTTTGATTTTACTCATGGGATAAACATACAAATTCCGGACGTGTGATGCAATGGATTTGCGATCAAGAGCGCATCGATTTGGCGACAATATATCCGCAGGAATTCGTAAATCAGAGAAATTCATCTCTGGTTGCACGTGTGTCATTTGCGGAGGTGCGATCACAGCTCAAAATAGGGCTTGTGATATCCGCAAAATCTTTATATATTGATGATGTAAATATTTATTCTGATTCTGGTCCGTATTCGGAAAATAGGGAAGCCGGTGTAATTCCGGGACAGCCCCGCTACTGTGATCTTGATTCCACAAAGGTGGTCTAAAAGGTCTGATCAAAACGCCACTGTTCAATTGAATGGGAAGGCGATCAGGCTCAAGTCAGTCAGGAGACCTGCCAGAATTGTAAGTACGACCTTCGCGGGAGAGGTAAGCTTGTCCACTATTCGACAAAATCTACCCCAACTGTGGCCGGTTGGGGTTTTTTATTTTCCTTTTGGCCACGCTTCAGGTTTTCGCAAACTGTTGTTTAGGCGAATCCTGTTGGCTTGCTTTGTTCTCGTTTTGCTCCATTCTTTAACCTTTTCTCAATCTGCCATAAAAATTCAGGGGATGGTGCTGGATGCCAAAACATCGCAGCCATTGCCGGGTGCAAATGTTGAAATCCTAAACTCGGCCATGGGAACCGCTGCCGATGCCAACGGTCGATTCGAGTTTGAAAATCTGCTCAATGGTGACTATCGTTTACGCGCCAGTTTTATAGGCTACACATCCGTCGAGTTGCCAGCCCGCGTAACAGATGGCCCTCCGGTGGTTTTGCAAATTCGCTTAACGCCCCACGTGCTTGAACTTTCTCAACTGGAAGTTCAAGCGGATCGTCATATCGAATCTCCGGACCGAAACGCATTGATTCTTACTCGAGCTGACATTGAGCGCGCCCAAGTCGCAAATGTCGGGGATCTGCTTAAACGCGTCGGTGGCGTTGAGATTTTGGATGGCGGCGGTACGGCCGGCGAGAAAACCATTTCCATTCGCGGCAGCCGCGCCAACCAGGTGCTTGTGCTGTTGGATGGTGTAAAGCTGAATGATCAGCTCACCGGCGAGGTGGATTTGTCCGCTATCCCCATAACCGCCATTGAGCAGGTTAAAATTCAAAAAGGCAGTGCTTCTGCAGAGTATGGCAATGGTGCGCTTGGCGGAGTTGTTTCCATTCAAACCAAACGCCATAGCCAAGATGTGATCTCGCTTTCAACCCAGGTCGGGCCCTATTCTTTTGTTCAGCTTGAACCGTCGGTGGCCGCGCAGTGGCGACACATGCGGGTGATGGCCTCGTTTCAATCGTTGCAGTCCGATGGGAATTTTCCATACTTTTTTCACAGCTCGGATAACCGGCTAACCGAAGAAGAACGCTACAATGCGGACATCTCGTCGCGAAATCTGTTTATGCGCGCAGTTTGGCAAGACAAGGCCCATCGCGCTTCGGCTGGCTGGCAATCGTTACGGGCCGAGCGCGGCCATCCCGGTCGCGTATTTTATTTGACGCCGTTTGCGCGCTCCCGTTCGGCTCGCGATGTTTTCAACCTGGATTATCAATATCA
>CAYPZM010000315.1:0-6349 GCA_964414825.1 uncultured Cytophagia bacterium
CCTGGCATATTTGAGTTGTTTTATTTGGAAAAGCCAACGGATATTGCCGGCAGCCAGCCGACACTGCAAACGATTGTAAGTTTTCTGGAACGCGAGTTGGAAGAGCAGTGGATGTATTGTGTGGAAAATAAAGAGTTGTCGGCCGAACAAGTCGAGCTGAAAAAGGAGCAGTTGCTTTACACCGTTACCGGCTTGCTACTGTTGTATCAAACCCGGCGTTACCCAACCACCTATCGCGAGTTTGTCAGCGCGGTTGAGAGGCAGTTGGCGGTGATATTGTCTTGATAGTTCTGTCGAAAAACTCTGTAGACTACTAGTCACAAGTCATTTGGCATCGTAAGGGTTCAGCTTTCCCACCATTTTAAAATTCTCAGGGCTCGGAGGGTATTCCAGCGGCTCTCCTTACCTACTTTTTCCATGTCAAAAAATATCTTGGCAGGAAATTTCATCTCGAGTTTCCAAAATCCGTCTGATGTTTGCTTGTTCCGGAGAAGCTCCATCGCGTCACACATGCGTTCATCCTTTTGTTGCTTTTTCTCCTGAAAATAATCCAAACAACGGATGAGGTCAAAATGCCAGCGCGGTGGAAACGCCAGCTTGGTCATTTTCGGATCAACGGGTTTCCAGGTTGTATTTGATTTGTACAGATGATGTGCCAGCAAAAATTCTATTCCCTCGCTTTGTTTCTCTTGAATTACCTGTCTGACACCAAGGTTTGGATTGGTTTTTTCATACTCCCACAATCCTTCCAACACAGAGATGGTGGTGTGGAATGAGCTGTGTTTGGCACCTCTGTATCGTTCACAGTTCCACCCGTTATCGGACATTTGTTCTGAAAGCAAATACTCCACCATTCGAGGCAGACGATCATCCTCAATTTGGAAATAACACAGCATCGAAAGCAGCATTCCCGTCACGCAACACTCGCCTTGCTTCCAGGTTTTCCAGTAATTGATGCCGCCATCTTTATAAAAGCCTTTATCGAGAAGAATTCGACATGCCATTTCAGTTTGCTCATTATGGCATGCACCAAACCGCTTTAATAAAAGCAACGTGTAAAACGTTGATGTCCATTTTGGAGAATACAAGGCATTCGACCACGTTCCGTTTTCGTCTTGCAGATCCAGCAATCGTCTGCCCCAACCTTCTTTTAGAATTCTCTGTCGTTCCTTGGAAATCTCCGTTTCATCCGCATTTACCAAATCCCTTAGCGTTTGATACCGAATTGAGGGATCCCCTTCCAGCAACCATTTTATTTGTTTGTTATACCTGCTCTGAAAATCCACACTCATTCTGCGCACCGGACAATTAGTCGTTTATCCCTGTAATATTTATCACGCTCTCCCAGTCGATGGCAGAAACGTTGCCGTCATTATGAACAGCGAAAAAGACACCTTTGGAAAAATCGCCAAAAGCTACTGGAGAAAGCCAGATGCCATCGGTGTTGGTTGTGTTGGGCGCTGTAAAGGTTGCGACGTATTTAAAGTTTTTTCTCGAAAAAATATGAAAGCGATTGTTTTCGTGACTTTGATCCGTAATAATCCAGTACCCGGTTTCGGGATCGGTTTCATACAAAGCAATGCCCTCAACTTGATAGTTGAAAACATCTCGTCCAAAAATAATGCCCGTAAAATTGCCTTGCAAATCATACACTTTGACCGAAGACTGGGTTTCGTCCTCTTCTGCGATGAGCAAACGATTATGCTCGACATCCGCCCATATCGATTCCACAATCCGCAGCACCCCGGCACCACTTGCTTCGCCAAACTGCTTGACGAGTGTCCAATCGAGTTGATTCTCGTTAAGCGAAAAATTATAGTGATGAACTCGCTTGCCAAGCTCATCGTCCGGAGGTACTTTTTCATCCACGGTTTCGTAATTGTCCGTGACATACATCGAGTAATCGCCATTTTCCAATTTATGCACAAACAGCCCGTAGGGATTGATGAGCAGCGTATCCCCAATGAAACCAAGGGAATTAAATTCCGGTAAATCCAAAACCTGAATGCGACGGTTATCCCGTTCGACAACGATCGCCAGATCATCGATGACGAATACACCATTGGGGCGCGCAAGCTGTCCCGGCTGTGTTCCGGGCTCGCCAACTTTTATTATAAACTCGCCATTTGCGGCCTTGTACACAAACAAAGCATCGCCCTCTTTGGCGGTGGCGATCAGCCAGTGCTCCTCATTGGGCCCATGCCACACGGACGGAGAATCAATATTATTGCCCTCATCGCGCTCCGTTTGATAGACTTCTGCCACTGTAAACACGTCAAGATTCTCTTCCGGTTGGCTGCAGGCGAGAATTGCACCCAGAATGACCAAAAGCAAAATCGGAAATCGTTTCATCATTCTTTCTCCAATTTTTCCAGAAAATACAAAGGAGATAGCTAAAAAGCCACCTCCTTTGAGTAAGTTACAAAAATTTTATGTGTTTTATTACATGCTGTAGCGGATGCCGATTCGACCCCATGATTTATAATATTCAAGTTGGAAGGGGCGGTCTTTTACACCAAGATAAGTGCGATAGGGTTCGTTGGTCAAATTCACCAGTTCGCCAAAAATGTTAATATTCTGTGTTACACGATAGCTCGCCGTTACATCCAACTGCAGGTGTGTATTGACAAATAAATCAGATGCCGATTCTTCGCCGTACTCGAGTACATATTTGTCGTGGTAATTCAAACTAATTTGTCCGGAAAAACCGCCTTTTTCATAGCTCAATGCGACGTTAAAAACATTGTCCGGCTGGCCGGCAAATTTGGCTTCGCGACCGTCAGGAAGCGTCGCATCGGAGGTGGTATACGTATAGTTGCCGTAAAAGCCCAGGCCGTCAAAAGGCGCCGGCAGGAATTTCATTTGATGTTGCAGTGCAAACTCGATGCCGGTAATGGTGCCGGATTGACCATTTTGCGGTTGCACGGTTTCACCGCCCAGGTCATTGTCCCACATGAAATTAAAAATCGGATCATCAATCTGTTTGTGGAAAACACCCGCCGAGATGACACCAATGCTCTGCGCGTAATGCTCGAACATAAGATCGTAATTATAAGCAAATGTCGGATCCAGGTTGGGATTGCCAAGCTCGATATCTTCATCATCACGAAGCCGATAAGGCGCGATATCAAAATAGTTCGGGCGCGCCAAAACAGAAGTAAATGCCGCACGAATGTTGGTTCGAGGTGTGAGGCGATAACGGGCATGAACCATAGGAAAAACTCTTCCATAAGATTTTTCCGCGGTTGATGGCGTGATAAGCTCGGTCTCGGAATCGTATTCTTTGCCGTTGGCGGTCACATCGGTTTTTTCATAACGAATGCCCGGCAGAAACATGAATTGAGGAGTAAAATTTATCTCGGTCATGGCGTACAAGGCGATGGTTTTTTCACTCGCATCAAAATCCTCAACATCTGCATCAATCGCCGCTTCGCCTTCCAGAACGGAACCGTTATTATCGAGAAAATCATTTACATAATCTTCCGAAGTGACATTCGACGGAAACGGATAGTCGCCGGGGCCGAAATTGGAGAATTTAAAATCGGGGTCATTCGTGGAACTCAGCAAGATATCTTTGGCATCGTCGAGCAAACCATACTCGTTTTCGACAACATCTTGCGTTTTTTGCTTGTCGCGATATTTGAATCCGACTTTGAGATTTCCAACCGTATTCGCCAGTTCGTAAGGAACGGACAGATTTAAAGCGCCTACATAATCTCTGTCCTTTGTGTTACTTGTTGCGGGTTCAAAGCCGTCAAAAAGATAATCTCCATTAATAAATTGCGGGCCTGGATTGGCGCGAATGTATTCGGGATCGCTGATATCCGGGTTGAACGTTACATCCTCTTGCAAAAAAACAATTTCCTGATCGTGAGGCGTCTCTTCTTCGGACTGCGTCATGGTGACATGATAATCCAGTTGATAACCGGAGCCAAACAGATGCTCGCCACCGGCGGTAACGTTCATGGAGCGCAGTTTCTCCAGTCGGCTTTTGTGATTATATTCGAGCTCGCCGTCCTCAATATTTTGAATCAACCGTCTTCTTTGCTCATTATCCTGCAGCTCGGTGTAGATACCGCTCAAATACAGGGAGGAATTGTTGTCGAGTTTGTAATCCAGCATTGCCGTACCACCCATGCGTGCTCGCCAAAGCGTGTAATGGCGAACCTGGAGTTCGGTTAACTGATCATCAGTCAGCCCGGGCTCTTCAAACTCGTAATCCGGCTCCACATCGTCGGCGCCAAAGTTTCTACGGTTTGCCGAAGCAGATACGAGCACTCCAAATTTGCCATCAGCAATACGGTTTCCGTAGGTAATCGAGCCGTTTGGAGAATATTGCTCCCGGATCGGAGCGTAGCCGCCCGCCGCTTCAACTTGAAAAAGTTGCTGATCCGGCGCTCGTTTTGTGATCAAATTGACCGAGCCGCCAATGGCGTCGGCATCCATATCCGGGGTAATGGCTTTGGAAACTTCAATGGATTCCAACACATCAACCGGCACAGCATCGAGTGCGATTTGACGATCATCGCCTTCCGGAGACGGCACGCGTTCTCCATTAAATGAAACGGACGTCATTCGAGGCGATCCACCGCGAATTTGGATATAGCGACCTTCGCCCATGTCTCTCTGCACGGAAATGCCGGGAATGCGTTGCACAGCTTCCGGGGCAGATGCGTCGGGAAAACGGCCCATCTGGTCGGATGCGACAATGTTTTTAATATTGGGAGCGTTTTTTTGCTGATTCAATGCCATGGCCTGGCCCTTTGCGCGTGTTCCCCACACCACAACTTCCTCACCCGCTACACTGGTTTGGTCAAGTGTAAAATTTTGTTCGATACTCTGACCTGCCAGCACGGTTACAGTAACCGTTTCAGTTTCGTAGCCCAAATAGCTGACTTTTACTGTTTGCTCGCCAGCCGGAACTCTTGATATGACATATTTTCCCTGAATGCCAGATGCGGCTCCAAGACTAGTTCCCTCGACGAGAATATTCGCTCCAGGGAGTTCCATATCCGTGCCGTTTTCAACTACTTTTCCAACAATTTGACCGTACTGTTGCCCAAACAAGGATGTTGTGAGCAAAATTACCATCAGTCCAAAAAGACCGATGAGACGAGAACGATCCATCCTAATCTTCATTTATCCTCCACAGGTTTTTATTAAAAAGATAGACCAAAGTAGCGAGTCTATGTTAAGTTAGTATGAAGTTGTGAAAAGTGGAAAATGAGGATTTTGCTTATAAAGGAGTTTTGCAGGCGCACACTTGCTTATATGTGGCAAAAGATTGATCACGGAAGAAAAAGGCCGCAAATTCATTGGTATTTTCCTATAAAAACTCACGCAAAATCAGATATGTCTGTGACAGTGGATTATTGCCGCTTCCATTCAAAAGAACAGGGGTGGAAATTGCTTTGCGATTTTGCGTGAGTTTTCTGAAAACGACCGGTACCGTTTGGATGTCGGTTTATCCGGGGGAGGATCAGCAAGTCTTTATTTCTTCACGGTTACGACAGCGCGGCGATAACTATATAAACTCGGCTCCCCGTCATCTTTCAACTGTAATATAATATGGATGGTGGCGGGCTCTTGCACGCTGGGAGCCGTAAAAGTGGTTGTTGATCCTTTCGGTGTTGACAGCTTGACATCGCCTGCAAAGGTGCCGGCTTCGCGATAGTAAAACCATGAAATGCCAAACATATCGCCATCCGGATCCGAGGAGCCATCAGCGGATAGCTTGACAACTTGACCCGGCACGGCAGAAAGTTCGATCACATTCTTGCTTGTATCGCCATTTAGCACGGCAATGGGATTGTGATTCGCATCTGCAAATGTTTCTGCCACGCACCAATCCAAACGCGCGGCAAAGTCGTGCTGATACGCTTGCCGCCAGCGCCAAATCGTGGCTTGCGCTGTGGTATGCCAGGAGCCGTCCTGGGCTTGCACGCGGTCGCGGCTGTTGGACCAAATCGGCCGCGTTTCCGCACAAGTTTGCTCGAGTTGATAACGGCCGCCCCAACCACCATAGGAGGGGGAGAGAACACTGCCCATCCCGTTGTTAATCAATCCTATAAATGACGGCGTATCGCCTTCCATAATAAATTCCACTTCCGGGTATAACGCACCCAGCGGGCCATGATTCTCTATGATATTTTCACGCAGCCAGGGATTATCCACGAGCTCGAAATAATCCATAGGCCCGTTTTGATAATGGCGGTCACCGGCAATACCGGTCCAGGTGGCTTTGTAATATTCGGTCCACCAAACGCTGCTGGGCGAGACCACATAAAACAGATCCGGAAAGGTGATGCGCATCCAGCGGCCGGTATCGTCCTGATCGGAAATGGTATAA
>CAYPZM010000316.1:0-6339 GCA_964414825.1 uncultured Cytophagia bacterium
ATGGCAAGCATGCCAACCTCATCACCCGCAGCGTTTAGCTGTTGCGCCACTTCAAACGCAATGACCACCCCCATAGACCAACTGGAGATAAAATAGGGGCCTGTTTTTTGTCGCGATTTTATCGCATCCACATAACGGGTCGCCATGTCAACAACACGTCGATCCATATCATCAACATTATTAATGCCTTTGGCCTGAAGGCCGTAGACAGGTTGATTCTCACCCATGGCCCTGGCCAAATCCGTATACCAGTGCACACTGCCGCCCGACGGGTGAATCATAAAAAGCGGCGGTTTGTTCACTTTATCGTGAAAGCGCACCAGACAGGAATCCGCTTGCTCTCCGGTAAGTTTGGCACGAATAACCCGGGCCAGACCTTTTACGGTGGGATCGGCAAACAGCTCAACCAGGTTCAAATTTTGATGCAACTGCTTGCTCAATTTCGCCAGCAATTGTACAGCCAATAGCGAATGTCCGCCGATGTCAAAAAAGTTGTCGGTTATGCCAATGGGCGAAACCTGCAAAAGCTCCTGCATCATTTCAACAAGCTCTTGCTCAAGCTCGTCCGTTGGCGCCACAATGTCACGCTGTTTCGCAACTGTAACATCCGGATCAGGCAGGGCGCGTTTGTTGACTTTGCCGTTTGGTGTGAGTGGCAATTCCTTCAAAGTCGTAATGGAATTGGGAACCATGTATTCCGGAAGCAAATCGGCAGCAAAGGCTTTTAGCAAAGGCACATCAATATTGCTATCCGAACCACCCACAACATATGCGGCAAGAAAATTCGGCGTGCTACTGCCGGATACGTTTTTCGCCAAAACCACGGCATCGCGCACCTGTTCATGCTGGGTCAATACTCGCTCAATTTCACCCAGCTCGATGCGATAGCCGCGAATTTTGACCTGGTCATCCACCCGGCCAACAAATTGAATGGTGCCGTCTTCGAGAAAATACGCCAAGTCGCCGGTTTTATACATGCGCTCTCCCGGCGCCGTGGCAAACGGATTGGGGACAAATTTTTCCGCCGATAAATCGGGCCGATTGTGATACCCGCGCGCCAGCCCAATACCGGCAATGCACAATTCGCCAAACACACCAACGGGCACAGGATTGAGGCGGGCATCCACTATATATATTTTAAAATTGTTGTACGGCTTGCCAATGGGCAGAGTGGTCCAGGCATCCGGCACATCTTTTACGGTGTAACTTGAAACGCCGACCGTACATTCAGTTGGCCCGTAAGCATTGACAAAATGTCGTCCCTTGGCATAACGCACCGCCAATTCTTTAGAGCACGCTTCGCCGGCGGAAACAATGGTTTTGAGCGGCGCCACATCATCCGGCGACAACACAGCGAGCAAAGATGGTGGCAATGTTACCACCGAAATATTCTCGTCGTGTATGAGTTTTGACAACAAAGAGGGCGATAGCAACGTTTCGCGATCCGCCAACACCATGGTTGCCCCTTGATGCAGAACCATAAAAAATTCCGATACCGAGGCATCAAAACTAAAGGAAGCGAATTGCAGCACCACACTGTCCGGCTGGACTTTAAAATCATCAATTTGAGTTTTTGACAAATTATTGATACCGCGGTGTCGCAGCATCACACCTTTGGGTTTGCCGGTCGAACCCGACGTATAAATCATATACGCCAGATTATCCGGGTCCATAGAAACATCCGGTTTGTTTGCGGGGAATTTATCGAGATCGGATTCGATCTCATCCAGATTTACGATTTCCACAACATCTCCGGGCAACTCGGCATTGGTCGTCGATTGACTCAAAACTAGTTTTAAATTGGAATCGTGAATCATATAATCCAGGCGCTCCTTGGGATACGATTCATCCAAAGGAATGTAAGCGGCGCCAGCCTTCATCACACCCAAAAGGGCAATCACCATATCCACAGATCGGTTAAGGCAAATACCTACGCGATCTTCAAGATTTACGCCATGTTCGCGTAAATAATGCCCGAGTTTGTTGGCGCGTTCATCCAGCTCTTTATAGGTAAGTTGATCGTGTTGGGTTTTCAAGGCAATCGAATCGGGATTAGAAATTACCACCTGTTCGAACAGCTCGTGGGCACACAGGTCACGATCGAATGGCGCATCGGTTTTGTTCCATTTAACGGTTATTTGCTCTTGTTCTTTGGGCGACAATAGCAAAACATCATCCAGATGGAGCTGCGGATTTTCCAAAACTTGAGTCAATATTTCTTGCAGATGGTTGGTGAACCTCTGCATCGTAGAGCGATCAAACAAATCCACATTATATTGTAATGTGCCTGCCAGGCTGTCGCTACCCGGACTCATGTTCAACACCAGATCATACTGAACATGGTCATTATCCGCTTCAATACCCTCTATTCGCAAATTGGCGGTTCCGCCGCCGTCGCCCATCGGCGTATTTTGGTACACAAACATTGCCTGGAAAAACGGAGTGTGACTCAAGTCGCGATCGGGCTGCAGCGCTTCGACAAGTTTTTCAAACGGTACATCCTGATGCGCATACGCCTCAAGTGCGGTCTGTTTGACGCGCTGTAAAAATTCGCTGAACGTTGGTGAACCGCTCAAATCATTACGAAACACCAGCGTGTTTACAAAAAAGCCGATCAACGTTTCGGTCTCTTTTCGGTTACGATTGGCAATCGGCGAGCCAATATTCAAATCATCTTGTCCGCTGTATTTTGACAACAGCGTTGCAAAAGCAGCCTGTAACACCATAAAAGGCGTGACATTTTCCCGCCGGCTCGTCGCTTCGAGCAGCTCGTTCAATCGGGCCGGAAATTCAAAACGAATACGTTCGCCATTAAAGGTCTTGACAGCAGGCCTTGGCCGATCAGTCTGCATATTCAACGTTGGCGAGCATCCGTCGAGCTTTTCGCGCCAATATTGAATTTCCTGTTCCAGAACCTCGCCCTTTAACCAGTTGCGCTGCCAATGAGCAAAATCGGCATATTGGACGGGCAGTTCGCCTAACGAGATGGGGCGGTTGTGGCTAAAATCGTCATACAGGGTCAAAAGTTCACGCACAAAAATGCCCATAGACCAGCCGTCCGAGACGATGTGGTGCATGTTGAGCAGCAGCACGTGTTCAAGCGTATCGGTTTTGAGGAGGCGGCATTTGAGCAGTGGTCCATTTTGCAGATCAAACGGCGTAGAAATCTCTTCCAAAATCGCCTCCTGCACTATGGAACGTTTGGTTGATTCCGGGAATCCGGTCAAATGTACGAGTTCGACATCAATATCCGAGTCGGTTGTAATGACCTGATACGGCAAACCATCGTCATCCTGATGGAACGTGGTACGCAACACTTCATGACGCTGCACAATGCTGATGAGCGCTTCGCGAAACGCCTCAACGTCCAGCTCACCTAAAATGCGCACGCTTTCGGTCAAATTGAATGAGGTGTTCCCGGGCTCCATTTGATCAAGAAACCAGAGCCGTTGTTGTGAAAAAGAGAGCGGAAGTTTTTGATCGCGCGAAACCGGCTCAATGGGAGGCGCCTGCACCTGCTGTTGTTGCAACAGGGCCAGCGCCATTTCGGCAACGGTAGGGGCTTCAAACAAAAGAGCGATGGGAACTTGGCGCTGAAACTGTTCCCGCACCCGCGCAATGAGCTGCGTGGCCAGTAACGAGTGACCGCCATTATGGAAAAAGTTGTGCAGCACACCCATATCTTCAACACCAAGCAGTTCTTTCCAGATTCTCAATAGAATCGCTTCGGTATCGTTTCGAGGTTCCACAACTTGCACGTCGGATTGGAAATCTTCTACCGTCATATCGGGCAGGGCCCGTCGATCGACTTTGCCATTTGGCGTCAGCGGTATTTCGTCAACATGAATAAAAACTTGCGGCATCATATAATCCGGCAGTTGCTCTTGCAATGTTGCGCGCAGGTTCTCGTTGGTTGCCGGTTGCCCCGGCTGATCAACCACGTACGCCACCAAACGTTGGTCTCCGCGGCGCTCCGGCGTATCTTTGACTAAAACCACGGCAGTTTGGACCGACGGCAATTTTGACAACACTTGCTCGATTTCTCCCAACTCGATACGAAATCCACGCAATTTGACTTGAAAATCGATACGACCAAGAAACTCGATGTTGCCATCCGGCAGATACCGCACCAGATCACCGGTTCGGTACAATCGGTCGCCTTTACCAAACGGATTGGGAATGAAACGTTCCGCCGTCAAATCGGGGCGATTAAAATAACCGCGCGCCAAACCGGCACCGGCAATACAGAGCTCGCCGGCAACGCCAGGCGGCACAAGCTGCAGTTGCTCATCCAGAACGTACAGCCGAACATTGCCGATCGGTTTGCCAATGGGCATAGTAGCCGCATTGCCAACCTCTTGCACCGCATAACTTGATGCACACACCGTATTTTCCGTGGGGCCGTAGGCGTTTAAAAATCTGCGATTTTTTGACCATTTCGCCGCAAGCTCAAGCGAACAGGCCTCGCCAGCGGAAACCAGCGTGCGTAAATCGTCCAGCCCGTCCGGCGTCATTACGTATAGCGCGGTTGGCGGCAACGTAATAGTGGTGATGTGGTGTTCTATCAAATATTTGTGCAAATCCGGGCCGGGCATTACCTTGTCTTTGGGTGCCAGATAGAGGGCGGCGCCGCTGATGAGTGTGGTGAAAATTTCAGATACTGACGCATCAAAACTGAACGAGGCGAACTGCAAACAGCGACAGGTTTCGTCGAGTTGAAAATCTTTAATTTGCTCCAGTGTCAAATTTACCAGGCCGCGATGCTGCAGCATGGTGCCCTTGGGTTTGCCGGTGGAGCCGGAAGTATAAATCACATACGCGAGATGTTCGGGCAAGTTGACATGTTCCGGATTTTTTGTTTCCGCCTTGCTGATTAACGGCCAATCTGCATCCAGGCGAA
Organism: uncultured Cytophagia bacterium; assembly: GCA_964414825.1. Classification (GTDB taxonomy): domain Bacteria; phylum Zhuqueibacterota; class Zhuqueibacteria; order Residuimicrobiales; family Krinioviventaceae; genus CAYPZM01. The sequence continues at coordinate 4,901 of CAYPZM010000316.1, forward strand.
CGATATGCAAACCAGGTTGATCAAATCGATCTGCAAGATGATCCTGCGTCAACAATAAGGAAATGTTCGCGTCGCTTAAAATATATTCAATTCGATCAGCCGGATAAGTCGGATCAATCGGCACGTAAACACCGCCGGCTTTGAGCACCCCAAGGAGACCGACGACCTGCTCAATCGATTTTTCAACCGAAATAGCCACAAACTGTTCGGGCGCAACATCCAGATTTCTCAAATAAAACGCCAGCGCATTAACGCGCTCGTTCAATTCGGCAAAACTGAGCTCCTGGCCTTCAAAATACAGCGCCGGGGCGTTGGGTGTTTTGGAGACGCGGTTTTCGAACAATTCATGAACACAGGTGTCGTCTGGCAAATCAACGGTCGTGGTATTCCAGGATTCAAGGATAGTCGCCTTTTCTTCAGCAGACATCAGTTCAAGTTCACTAATTTTCGCTCCGGGATTATTGACAATCTGATGCAGCAATTCCTGAAAATGGTTGGCCATCCGCAATACGCTTTCCTGACGGAAGAGATCGGTATTGTATTCAAATTCGGCAAAAAAGCCGTTTTCCGATTCGGCCATCACCAGGGTCATATCAAACTTTACGGCGCGCTCCTCGGGCTCGATGACCTGCATGGAGAACGACGGAGCTTGTTGCACCACGTCGCGTGGCGTGTTTTGCAGCACAAACATCACCTGAAACAGCGGCGAGCGGCTCATATTGCGGTCCGGTTCCAACACGTCCACCAACTGCTCAAACGGCACATCCTGATGCGCATAGGCATCCAGAGTGAACTCGTGCACCTGATTGAGCAGCTCGGTAAAGCTCATGTGTTTGCTGAATTCGGCGCGCAACACCAGCGTGTTGACGAAAAAGCCGATGAGTCCTTCGGTTTCGGAATAATTGCGGTTGGCAATGGGAGAGCCGACCAGAATTTCATCCTGGTGCGAGTAACGATACAACAGCGCTTGAAAGGCCGCCAGCAGAGTCATAAACAGCGTGGCATTTTGCTTTTGGCTCAAGTAAGCCAATCCGTCGGAAATATCTTTGGGAATCTTGATGGAAACGGCATCGCCGGCAAAGGTTTGTATGGCCGGGCGCGAAAAATCCGTGGGCAGATCGAGAACCGGCGGATCAATCCCAATGCTTTTCTTCCAAAAGTCAATTTGGCGCTTTAAAATCTCATCCTTGAGCCAGCCGCGCTGCCACGCCGCATAATCGGCATATTGAATGGCCAACGCAGGCAACCGGACGGGACGGTTGTGGCAAAAGGCATCGTACAATTCGGTAAATTCGCGCATCAACACGTTGGTGGACCAGCCGTCGGAAATGATGTGATGCATGGTGAACAGAAACACGTGCTCATTGTCGGCCAGGCGAATCAAACCGGCGCGGAACAACGGGCCCGTGTCCAGTTTGAATGGTGCCATAGCGTTTTCA
>CAYPZM010000317.1:0-6316 GCA_964414825.1 uncultured Cytophagia bacterium
TGCTCTTCCGATCTATTGACATTCAGATTAATGGTTATGCGGCAGTCGATTTTAGCGGCGAAGATTTGTCAGTCGAAAGCGTACGCCGCGCCACCGAGGCGTTGTGGAAAGAGGGGGTCACGACCTATTTCCCGACCATCATCACCAACAGCGATGCGCGGATCAAACGAAATTTTGCCGTGCTGGCCGAGGCGTCCAAGGAACCGGAAATCGGTTTATCGATTCCGGGATTCCATTTGGAAGGACCCTATATTTCTCCGGAAGATGGCTTTCGCGGCGCGCACTTGGCGGAATATGTACGTCAACCGGATTGGCAGCAATTTGCCTCGTACGTTCGCGCAGCCGAAGGTAAAATTCTCCTGCACACCTTGGCTCCGGAAATTGATGGCGCGGTTGCACTCACGCAAATGGCGGTAGCCAATGGGATTGTCATTGCTATCGGTCACACAGGCGCCAATAGTGAGCAGATCAAAGCCGTTGTGGATGCTGGCGCGTCCATTTCCACACATTTGGGAAACGGCTGCTCCAATATGATTCACCGCCACAACAATCCGTTGTGGCCGCAGCTTGCCGACGACCGCCTCTCCCCTACTCTTATTGTGGACGGCCATCACCTGCTTCCTGAAGAAGTGCAAACCTTTTACAAAGTTAAAGGCCCGCATCGTGTGATGCTGATTTCTGACGCCCTCGATTTGGCTGGCATGCCGCCGGGAGAATACATAGCCGGCGGCAAAAAAGTCGTGATGACCCCGGACGGGACGATCAAGTACCCGGAGCAAAATGTGCTGGCAGGCGCATCGCTGCCCATTGGTCGGGGCGTGCAAAATGTGATGAAATACACGCAGTGTTCGCTTGCGGATGCCATTCACATGGCCACGCGCAATCAAGCGCGGCACTTTGGGCTTGAGCAAATCGGAGAAATCGTCCCCGGCAAACGCGCGGACTTTGTATTGTTTACATTGGAGAATGGCGAATTGACCGTGCAGCAGACGATGTTGGCGGGAAAGGTGGTGTATACGAGGGAGTAGCATCATCGCGAGCAGACAGCACTTAAGATTTGAGATATCGCATAACTAATTTGATCAAGGATTTCGCCTGTGAAAGAACAAAACTCCAGCAAACTCGCCAAACTCCTCTCCGCCATCGGACCCGGGTTATTTCTCATCGGATACAACATTGGAACCGGCAGCGTTACAACCATGGCAAAATCCGGTGCCAATTACGGCATGACCCTGTTTTGGGCGCTGGTGCTCTCGTGTGTGTTCACCTATATTTTGATGGTCGCGTACGGCCAGGTCACGTTGGTAACTGGACACACCGCACTATACAACATAAAAACACAGTGGAAATACGGCAACATTCTGGCGATTTATATCATGATCGCTCTGATCATCGGTGAGCTGCTAGCGCTTATGGGCGTTATGGGCATTGTCTCCGATTTGCTACAAGAGGGCACGCGCCTTTTCGCTGGTGGCATTGGCATAAACACCTTTTGGATCACCTTGATTTTGGTAATTGCTCTCTATGCGCTGTTTTGGTACGGCCGCTACCAATTGTTTGAGAAAATTCTGACCGTCTTTGTCATTCTTATGGGTTTGTGTTTTATTGTTGTGTTTTTTATGGTCCAACCGAGTTTTGGCGTCATCGCGCGCGGCCTCGTACCCAACGTGCCGCAAGAACCGGGTGCTTTTGCCTTGGTGGCGGCCATGGCCGGAACCACCTGTTCCGCTGCGGTTTTTGTGATTCGCAGCACCGTTGTAGCGGAAAAAGGATGGGGGCTCGCCGATTTATCCACTGAAAAGCGCGACGCCGCGGTTTCCGCCACCACCATGCTGCTGCTCAGCGGTATTATCATGGCCGTGTCTGCCGGCACGTTGCACGTCATGGGGTTTAAACTCGACAACACCGTCGAAATGATTCATCTGTTTGAACCCATTGGCGGCAAAATCGCCGCATTTGTTTTGATTTTGGGCATTGCCGCCGCCGGTATTTCCACGGTCTTCCCTATCGTACTCATCGCGCCCTGGTTGATTTCCGATTACACCGGGCGTCCCCGAGATATCCATTCGCCGATGTACCGCATTTTGGGCTTTATCGGGATTCTCTTTTGCTTCGGACTGCACGTCCTGGAACAGCGTCCCCCGGCCATGATGATTTTTTCACAAGCGTTTCAGGCGTGCATTTTGCCGGCCGTGGCTCTTCCAATTTTTATGCTGATCAATAAACAGCTATTAATGAAAGACCACACCGCTGATTTCAAGATGAATATCGGATTGATTTTAGTAATTCTGTTCGCATTGTTGACGACGTATTTTGCCATCGTTGAATTGTTTTGAAAATAGTTACCATTTTTATTTAACGAAACGATATCCATAGGAGTCTTTATGATTCGAAACTTTACCGTTGATCACCTGGACATTCGCGTGTTTCAGAAACATACCGACATGGGAGCTGCGGCTGCTGACTTTGTGGCCCAGCGCCTCAATGCAGCTATCCGGGAAACAGGGAACGCCCATTTGATTTTGGCAACCGGGGCGTCGCAGTTTGATTTTTTGGATGCTCTGAAAACGCGCGACATTGATTGGTCGAGAATTACTGTCTTTCATCTGGACGAATATAAAGATATGTCGATACACCATCCTGCCAGTTTTCGCAAGTATCTCAAAGAGCGTATTTTGGACGAGGTGCAACCGGCGCAGGTTCACTTTTTGCAGGGCGATGCCGAGAATATTGATGCTGAAGTGCAACGCTATGAAGCTTTGCTGAAAGAACATGAGATTGACATCGCATGCATTGGCATTGGTGAGAACGGGCATATTGCATTTAACGATCCGCCGGTGGCGGATTTTGAGGATCCGCAGTTGGTCAAGGTGGTGGAGCTGGATGATGCGTGTCGCCGTCAGCAATTGGGAGAGGGCTGGTTTCCGATTTTGGAAGAAGTGCCCACGTATGCCTTGAGCTTGACCATTCCAGCGATTATGCGATGCAAAACTATTTCGTCCGTGGTTCCGGATGCTCGTAAGGCGCGAGCTGTGCACGATACGTTGTATAGTATGATTTCCACGCTATGTCCGGCGTCAATTTTGCGCAAACATCCTAATACGGTGCTTTGGTTGGATGCGGGGTCCGCATCGCAGCTTCGGCCAGAGTGATGCGTTATTAACTCACTCTGGCCCAAGCTAAGCTTGGGACGCTTGGAACAAACGAAGCTCAGCTTCATGCAAAAGGGGGTAAACAATGCAAAATAGCAGTTCGGATTTCGCGCTAAACAAATTATACTTTGTTACATCACCGGTCCTTGAATGGGTTCCAATATTCACATCCAAACCATACTTTGATTTACTGATAAAGGCATTTAATTATTGCGTCGACCATAAACAACTGTCCATCTATGCCTGGGTGATCTTGGATGACCATTTCCACCTTCTTTGTCATGCGCTTGAAATGAGCAAAACCATGCAAAGTCTAAAACGTCATGCTGCGCGCCAAATTATAAACCAATTGCAAATTGAGAATAAAAAGTGGATTCTGAATCTGTTCAGCTACTATAAAAAGCGGCATAAAACTCAAAGTGATTATCAAGTGTGGCAAGAAGGATTCAAACCCAAGTTAATTGTGGATGAGGTCTTTTTGTGCAGAGTTTTGAAACACATGCATTGGAACCCTGTGGAAAAAGGCTTTGTGAGCAAGCCGGAACAGTGGCGGCCCAGTTCGGCCGCATGCCTCACCTATGGTTCGCCCAGCCTCGTTCGCATGACTCCCTTTCCATTTCACGTGAAGCCAGGCTTCACGCGTTAGCCCCGTCCCAAGCTGAGCTTGGGACGGCATGCGGGAATGCCATGGTTTTAAAAAAATGTAAAATATCTCAATCCCCCCGAATTTCCATTGTGTTTGTGAACGGAATTCTGTTTATTATTCTTCAAATCACTAGCCTTTACAAACAACGGATCTGCCCATGAAACTCTTTGGTTACCTCGCCATCGCACTTTTTGTTCTCACGGCAATCCTGGCCGTCACAGGTGTAACACTAGTCATTGGATTCTCACTCGTGGCCGCATTCTTCTGCGCCGCTCTCTTTGCCACCGGCCACCGAATTCTGAAAAGCTTTGCTTTTACCGTGTGGGTTTTGGTCTTTGTCACCGTTTCCTTATTTTACCCCAGTGCCTTTGGCTCCTGGTTCGGCTTTAATCTCGGAATTCTCATCGTGCCGCTCATCCAAATTATCATGTTTGGCATGGGCACTACCCTCAACGTCGGTGATTTCACTCGCGTAGTCAAAATTCCCTGGCCGGTGTTCATCGGTTTGATACTGCAATTCAGCATTATGCCGTTAGCAGGTCTCAGCATTGCCACCCTCATGGGCTTTGAGCCCGAAGTCGCGGCCGGTGTCATCCTCATCGGTTCGTGTCCCGGCGGCGTGGCCTCCAATCTCATGACCTTTATCGCCGGCGGCAATGTGGCCCTGTCGGTCACCATGACCTCCTGCTCCACTCTGGTTTCGCCCGTCATGACCCCCTTTCTCATGAAAACCCTCGCCGGCAAACTCGTGCCCATCGATTTTATTGCCATGATGCTGTCGATTTTAAATATGATCATCGTCCCCATCATCGCCGGTCTCCTCGCCAACAAACTCCTCTATAGCAAGAAAAAAATGTATCATTCCGCACTTCCAATGGCGATCTTTGCCGCGCTTGGCATTGGCTTGGCCTTTATCTTCGGATTCATTCCCGCGACTGCGTATGGTTCCCTGGCCGCCATCAAAAGCGGACTGGTTTTGGGATTCGCGCTCATTGGCGTGGTATCGCTCGCCAAATTAATTATCAGCATTTGGCTGAACGGCCCGGAAAACTGGATGGATCGTGCCTTGCCGCTCGTCTCCATGGCCGGCATCTGCTTTATCATCGCTATTATTACGGCGCGTTCCAGCGAAAAATTGCTATCTGTGGGACTCGCATTGATCCTGGCGGCCATCATCCACAATTTTATCGGCTATGTTCTCGGCTACTGGATCGCGCGCGCCGTCAAGCTCGAAGAAAGCAGTTGCCGCACCATCGCCTTTGAAGTGGGCATGCAAAACGGCGGTATGGCGTCAGGACTCGCAATGACGGTCCTAAATTCCGCAAACGCCGCTCTGGGCCCCGCCATCTTCGGTCCGTGGATGAACATTTCCGGCTCGGTGCTCGCCAATTATTGGCAGAAAAACAAAAAGCCTGAACTTGAAAAAGAAACCAAAATACAAGCCACCTAAGTGAATAATCAGTGTCGAGTGTTTGGCGCATGTATAAAGCATTATGATACAAAGAACAAACACCTCGACAGCATGTAAATATGGGAGAAATAAATATGAAACGTAGAGATTTATTTAAAACCATGGGCGCGGCAGCCGCTGCCGGTACCATGGGAAGCTGGCTCAGTCCGCGAGACGTGCAAGCTGTGGAAAACAATGTCAAACGCGCTTCCGAACCGTCCAAGCTCGAAATCACCGACATGCGCATCGTGCGTATGGGCCCGGAATGGCGGCGCTATGTCATCCGCCTGGACACCAATCAAGGCATCTCCGGATATGGCGAGGTGCGTGACGGCGCCAGTCCCACCTATGCGCTCATGCTGAAAAGCCGAATTCTTGGCGAAAATCCCTGCAATGTCGATAAAGTTTTTCGACAAATTAAACAATTTGGCGGCCATGCGCGCCAGGCCGGCGGTGTCGTTGCCATTGAAATGGCATGCTGGGATTTGGCCGGCAAGGCCTGGGGCGTGCCGTGCTGGCAAATGCTCGGCGGCAAGTTCCGCGATGAAATCCGCTTGTATGCGGATACGCCTAGTACTCATAATGCTGAAGAGATGGGCAAACGCCTCAAAGAACGCACCGACCGCGGTTTCACCTTTTTGAAAATGGACATCGGCATTGGCATGCTCAAAGGCGTCGAAGGCACGCTCTCCTATCCTTCGGGCATGACCGACACCAACCGGATTATGCATCCGCTAACCGGCATCCGCATCACCGAAAAAGGGCTGCAAATGTTCAAGGACTATGCCGCCACGGTGCGCGATATCGTCGGTTGGAAAACGCCGATTGCCATTGATCACTTTGGCCATTTTCCGGTGGAAGATTGTATTAAAATCGCCCGGGCGCTCGATCCGTACAATTTCGCTTGGTACGAAGATATGGTTCCCTGGCAATTGACCGATCAATATGTGATGCTGCGCGATTCGTGCGAAACACCGATCCTTACCGGTGAGGACATTTACCTCAAAGAAGGTTTTATGGACTTGTTTGAGAAAAAAGCCATTGCCATTTGCCATCCGGATCCGGCGT
>CAYPZM010000318.1:0-6307 GCA_964414825.1 uncultured Cytophagia bacterium
GACGCTGGCCATTGATGCGATAACCGGTTTGCCATTATCGCGCACATGACGCACATACTCGTAAATTTCTTGCGATGCCGCAATGCCGCCGCCGGGACTGTCGATACGAAACAAGATGGCTTTGATACTGCTGTCATCTTCATAACGCTTAAATTGTTTGATGATTCCACGCGATGAGGTAATAATGCCGTTTAGCTCAACAATGGCAATTTTGCCATCGTATGGAAAACTGACATCGCCGGGCACATTGATGTTTACGAGGGTCATGATCACAATCAATACCATGACAACAACAAAACCAAGGATCACATATCCAATAATTTTGTCCTGTTTCTTCGCCATAAAACGTCCCTTGATTAAATGGCATACACATCCGTGCACACGTTTTGGTTCAAACAACCGGAGGATAGTATAGCTAAAAAATCAACAAAATGCAAGCCAAAAAATTCTGTTTATGTTTGGTTTATGCCTATTTTTCAGTAGGTTAGATGGCGGTTTTTACAGAATTGTATTATAAACGTGCATCAGCTTTTCAGCACACCTATCAATATTATAATGTTCGAACGCCAAGTTGCGATTGTTTTTCGCCATCGTTTGGCGCAAGTCCGTTTGTTCGAGCAATTTTTTTATACTATCTCCGAGTGCTGTTGTGTCGCCCGGTTGTACTAGATAGCCGTTTTTCCCCGAAATGATAAGGTCCGGGATTCCTCCAACCGATGTTGAAATAATCACCAAACCGGCGGCCAGCGCTTCAATAATGGCAATGGGCAATCCCTCGGCATAGGAGGCTAGTATAAACAGCGTTGAACGTTCAAAAAATGCATATTTTTCCTCTCCCCGCTTGGGGCCGTGCAAGGTCACAAGCCCTTCAAGCTGATATTCGATTATTTTTTTACGGGCTCTTTCAATTTCTCCGGGCCCCACAATATCAACGTGAAATTGCTTTTGTTGATGGTGCACATCCTTAATGGCCGAAAGCAGATCAAAAATACCTTTTCGGGCGCTCACTTCGCCAATATGTAACAGACGAACCCCATCGTCATGAGGAGTTTTATTCCGGAACGGCGACAGGTCAATACCATTCTCCACAACAAAAATATGTTGTGGCCTTGTTATTTCCGAAAAAAATTGCTTCCACGAGTCAGAGAGCACGACCACCGCATCACAAGTCGCCAGCGTACGGCGAATAAGGCGCTGTAACGAAGCTCGGCTGTGCTGATAAAACTCCTTGAACAGAGCGCCATGAACGTGCAGCACTAAAGCTTTGCGAAAGCATTTGGCAACACCGATTAAAAGGGCTTTTTCCCAAAATGATGTGTACGATGCGGTATGGATATGAACAATATCGATCTGCTTAAAAATAAGAAGAAACAGATATTTAATAAAGTGCTGTAACGAATAGAGATAGCTGTGTAATGTGATTCGAATATCGCGTTTAAACGCGCCAGTATATCCGGTTTTTATGGCGTATTTGCCGCCTTTTTGCAATTTTAGTTTGGCAATATCGAGCACAATCAAATTGGCCCTTGTTTGCAATGCATGGATCAAATCACCAAAAAAAGTCTCCATGCCGCCAATTTGCGGCGGCATGGGACCGACTTGAAGAACGGAAATTTTTGATCTTGATTGTTTTTTCATAGTTCAAATCACAAGCGCTCAAAATGAAACTCGCGTATTCGTGAAAACTTATTTTTGGAAATTCATGTCAGCGCGCCGTGCATCAGCCGATAGTCGCAATTTTCATAAACCCATCAAAAAAATATCCCGAAAGAATTCGGGATATTTGGGTTTCAGCAATTGCTCAAGACGCTAATCTTCAAGCTTGTTCCACCAGTTGAATTTAAGGAATACGGATGTGATCAGCCATATTACGAGTCCAAAAGCAAAATTTCGGAAATTTTGTAAAACCAAATATACGGGCATCACCAGCATGGACATTTGCCAGACGATTCCAACAACTACATTGATCATGTCGTGCAAAAACTTGTCGTTCTTTTTAAAATCCGGTTGTTGCTCTTTTACCTTTTCATAAACCGGATTCCAAAAGCCCCAGGGGCGCACGCGCGTGTAAAAATCGATTAACACCTCATCCTTTTCCGGCTTTGTTACGAGCGTAGCGATAATCGATCCAACCACTGAAATACCAAAAATGACCGGGAAACTTTCCATCGCATTAAAATTAGGCAGCAAGGTGGGAATGGCTACAGCACCCATGATTCCGGAGATCATGCCCCAAAAGTAGCCGTACCCGTTAAAGCGCCACCAGTACCACTTGAGCACATTGGGAGCCGCATACCCTCCCCACAGTGCCGAGGTGATCCAGAGCGTGACCTGGTTGATGGATTCGGATAAAAATCCAAATACAATGCCCAGCGCCACAAATAAAATGGAGACAGCATAACTGAGCCAAATTAGAGTTTTGTTGCTGGCGGTTGGATTGATATAGCGCTTGTAAATGTCATTCACCACATAAGCCGGTGCCGCATTTACTGTGGCAGCAAACGTGGACATGAAGGCTGAGAGCAGTCCGGCGAGCAAAACTCCCATCAAGCCGACGGGCACAAAATTTCGAATGGCAAAGGGAAGAATCTGTTCAAAATCGACAGCAGCGCCCATCATTTTGAGTTGGGGCGTATAAAACACGATTGCCAGGACCGTCAAGCCAGCGATCATCATATAGCGCGGGAAAAAGAGTGCAACACTGACAAAGCCGCTCATTTTCGAAGCTTCTTTAGGGCTCTTGGTGGCCAGGATACGTTGCATATCATAATTAGGCGCTGGGCCGGCAATGGAAATCATGATGCCTTTAAACAGCATCATCATAAAAAAGGCACCGAACATGCCGCCGTACAAGGTATAGTCGTCGGCAGCGATTTTATCCATAACCGAGGGCATCAAATTGGACCAATCGAGACGCAAACGATATGTGAAAAAGAGATCGCTCCACCCTTCCGGCACCATTGAGTGCAATACATCTGGTGATACTTGATTAATGGCTATAATGCCCACAGCAATGGAAGCGATGGTCATGATAATAAATTGCAGCACTTCGGTAAAGACCACACTAAACATACCGCCAGTGACAACATATACGGCGGTAACGCCCATAAAAATAATCGCATACACTTGCGAAGTCGTGCTTGGGCTGCCAAAAGTCCACGGCAGCAGTGTAGCAGCAAACTTGCCGATGCCTTGAAACGCGTAAGCGAGAAATCCGATAACGCTAACGAGGGCAAACACGACCACAGAAATGTGTGATAAATTGGAGCCGATATTTTTCCCGAACCTTGTGGTAATCCACTCGGCGCCAGTCATGACATTGGATCGGCGCAGCCAGGCGGCCAGGAACATCATTAAAAAGATTTGGTTAAAGACCGGCCACACCCAGGGCAGCCAGGCGCTTTTAAGCCCGTACACAAACATGATATACACCAGCCACATCGTGCCTGTGATATCAAACATGCCGGAGGCGTTGGACACGCCCAACACGTACCATGGCATTCCCTTGTCGCCCAAAAAGTAAGAGTCCAGGTTTTTTGCCGCACGTTTGCGGATGTACAAGCCAATAAAAATGGTAGAGAGGATGTAGGCAAAGATTATCAGAACATCAACAATGTGGAGTTTCATCTGCGCCTCGTTGTTGGGGATACGTTATTCAGTGGAGTTTAATTGATGCAGTCAGGATTTGCAAAGATAGAAGAAAATTCGAAAATTCAAAATAAATAAGCGGGGGAAAAAGAAAATCTTGCGTTTTTCGCAATTCTTTTTATATTTCACCTTGCTCATGGGCGATTAGCTCAGTTGGTTAGAGTGCCGGTCTCACATACCGGAGGTCACTGGTTCAATTCCAGTATCGCCCACACAAATAAGTTTTTAAATTACAAGCATAAAGCCCTGCCGAAAAGCAGGGCTTTTTTATTGTGAATTGGCTGAGGTGGCAATAGGGTGGCAATCTTGAAATATGTCGTTTAGGTTATTGATGAGTTTGCGTTTGTGAGCTGCTGCAAGATGAGCGTAGCGCATGACCATTTCCATGGAGCTGTGGCCAAGGATTTCTTTCAGTGTAAAAAGGTCTCCCCCACGCATGACAAAATGGGATGCAAAGGTGTGGCGTAAATCATGAAAACGAAAATCAGTAATGCCCGCTTTTTGGAGTGCGGTTCGATACGGGGAATCAATTGATTTTAAAGGTTTGCCAAGCTCGCCTAAAAACACATTGTTTGTTTCATTCCTGGGGATGCTTCTCAATAAATTTACCATGCCATCGTTGAGAGGAATAAAGCGCTTTTTGTTGTTCTTTGTGCGATCCAACTCAATATAAGGATCAACAACCGAATCGATGTAGACATTTTCCCACTTTAAATTCAGAATCTCGCGCAATCGCATACCTGTATTCAACGCTGTAAAAACGATCGGACGGAATGCTTTGCTGCAACTGTCGAGCAGGCGTTTACATTCTTCCTCGGTGAGAAAACGTGTTCTGCCTGGAGGCTCCTCAAGTTTGTCTATTTGATCCATGGGATTTCTTCTGGCCATCTTCCATTTTATAGCAAGATTGAACATACGGCGAAGGGCCGTAAGTTCTCGATTGATTGTGGAGTTGGAAATTTCCTTTGAGCGACGAGCGGCGATATAATCTTCAATTAATGATGGCGTAATTCCTGCGAGCACCTTTCCTTTAAAAAAGCCTACCAGGTGCTTTGTTGAAAGCTCGTCGCGATCGCGGCTGCGTAGGTGAGTTCTTCGGCTGAGATAGAGTTCGGCAAATTTTTCAAACAGCACATCGCCTTTCTTTTCTTCAAGATCAAAATCTCCGCTAAGAATCTGGTTTCTTACTTTATCGAGTGTCCGCAGTGCTTGCGTTTTAGTGGTCCCTCCTACTCCGCGGTAACGAACTTTATTGTGCATGAAATCATAAAACCAGGCCTTGGTGCCGTCTTTGCGAGTTTTTAAATAAACACCCATGATTGTATCTCCCCGTGTTTAAAAAAGTGAATCTCTCATTTGGTGCTATAATATACACCATATAAGCAGAAATTGCAAATAAAAACTTTACTTATTTTCTGATAGCGGCTTTTATTTCTTTTGCAGCTTTTTCCATTCCCAAGAATCTGGTTTCCAGATCATTTCGCTTTTTGCTGCTGTTAGGAGAGGCTCGAGAAATGTGTTCAATTTTTCCACAATGCTCTCAAAATCGCGATTCATTGTCGCATTGATTTTTCGTTGAAACGCTCTCCAAAGAGCTTTTTTTACATCGATATAATTATCCTCATAGACAAAATGCCTATTTTCTAGATCGGTTTCTCTTTTCCGAAATGTGGCCGCTATAGCCTTTTTCAATCGCTTTGACGAAAACGTATTATTCGAAGCCAGAAAGAGAATGTCATAGAAATCTTTCATGCGGCTGTTGGCATAGCCGAGGTATACGATGGCCTGGAGTTTTTCAGCAATAATCGATTCAAATGGATAGTGCAAAATGGCCGGGAATTCCGAGTCCTCAAGAATCGTCGGAAGGCGGTTATCAATAAAGCCGCCGGGGACCGCATCGTCAAAGCCGATGTCAATTTGCATTTTCGATTTGATCACGCCAAGCCGGGCCGTGAAGGTAAACCGCAGTCCTTCATACTCTGCATCTTCCTTAATGACCGACGATGTCATATCCTTTGATTCGAAAGTCACGCCATCGGGCAGTTCAATGCTGGCAATTTCTTGAATGATTCTCTTGAGCGCTTCCGGATCCTGATTTACTCGAATCCCGAGCATATCAATATCCACGGTGGGCCGAAACGGCGACACGTGTTGGGACAGCAGCAAAAAGCCGCCTTTGAGGATGAGATGCTTTTTGTATTTGGACAATCCCAATCTTGCTACAAAGCGTTCCTGAAAAAAGCGCATCAGGATGGCATTGTAATTTTCGTCCTTGCTTTTGGCGTAAATCAGCAATCGCTCACGCGTGGATGCGGCAATATTTTTAATCCTCTTATCGGCCAAGTTAAAATCCAGTCATGGCTTTAACTGCCGGTTCAACAATGCGTTTGACTTTGCAGATTTCAGCGGTTCGCAATAGTTTATTGATATCCTTTTTGGGCGCCCGCATATAGGTGTTGACCCCCTCCATGGCAATGTCTTCTCCGATAATGTGCCGCAGCCGAACGGCATCACAAACGGATTTTTCTTTGCCATATATTTTAATGGGTGCAATTTTTGTCTTTATGATTTCAACATCAAAGGAGAAATAGGGCTCGTTAAAGCGGTAGAGCCTGACCGAAATAGTTTTAAATTTTGGGGTTCTGTGAGTTGGTGGAAT
>CAYPZM010000319.1:0-6307 GCA_964414825.1 uncultured Cytophagia bacterium
GCGATATTGAAGCACTGCATCAAGCCATTGAAGAAAGCGGTCGGCCGATTGTGTTGAGTTTGTCACCAGGCCCCGCGACGCCCGACCGCCTGGAGCATTTGCGTAAACATGCCAACCTGTGGCGCATTTCCGCCGACTTTTGGGACGACTGGGCCTTTTTGTATCGCCAATTCGAGTTATGCAAAGTGTGGGAAGGCATGGCCATTCCCGGTCACTGGCCAGATGCCGATATGCTGCCCCTCGGCAAACTGCGCAAAACCGGCCCTGATGACTATGTGGCGGACAGCATGGAACTTTCCGCCTCCGAGCTCACCGATGAGTATTCTCGTATGAGTGATACAGAAAAACAGACCATGCTTTCTCTGTGGTGTATCTTTCGCTCGCCGTTAATGTTTGGCGGCCATTTGCCGGAAACCGATGGCGGCACCTACCGACTGATCACCAATGGCGAAGCGTTGCAAGTGAACCAAAACAGTACCAATAATCGTCAGATTTACCGCAATTTCCCGCGAGTGGTATGGGCGGCAGACATCCCCAATTCCGGAGACAAGTATATTGCCCTTTTTAATCTCAGCGATTCCGAACCCGTTAACGTATCGGTCGGTTGGGATGACATTGGCGTCTCCGGCACCTGCATTGTGCGCAATTTGTGGCGCAAACAAGTGGTGGGCGAGTTTCGCATGTTATTTAGCGTCGATTTGCCGCCGCGCGGTTCCGGTCTGTATCGAGTGATCGTCAATTAAGCCTTAAACTAAACTTGGAGCACCAGAAATGAGAACAAATCCGTCTGTGTCAAACAAAGCATCGCATGTAGATCGCCGCACTCTTCTTAAAACCATGGCCGCCACCACAATTTTTAGTGCAGTCGCACGCGCGGCTACATCGGCTCCGGATGTGCATCCCAATGAGCGCGTTGCCCAAAATGGCAATATCAAACATTCGGTGAGCAAATGGTGCTATACCGGTGGTGATAAAATGTCTTTTGATGAATTGTGCGCTGCCGCCGCGAAAATGGGTATCCAATCCATCGAACTATTGGGTCCTGATGAATTGCCGACAGTCAAAAAACACGGTTTGACGTGTGCAATTGTCTCCTCGCATCCCATCAATCGCGGCATGAATCGTCTTGAAAATCATGACTTTTGCGTGGATCGACTGCGAACCGCCATTGATGCGGCTGCCGAGTTCGAGTGTCCGGGAACCATCAGCTTTTCCGGCAATCGCGAAGGTTTGGCGGATGAAGAAGGCATCAAAAATGCGGTAATCGGCTTTAAACAGATTGTGGGATATGCGGAGGAAAAAGGCGTCATCATCAATATCGAATACCTCAACAGCAAAGTTAATCACCCGGACTATATGTTCGACAATATGAAATGGGGCGTTGAGGTGTGCAAGCAGGTGGGCTCGCCGCGGTTGAAACTGTTGTACGATATTTACCACGCGCAAATTATGGAAGGCGACATCATTCGCACCATCCAGGATTACCACGATTATATCGGACATTACCACACCGGGGGTGTTCCCGGTCGAAATGAAATTGATGAGACGCAAGAGCTCTATTATCCCGCCATCATGAAAGCCATTGTTGAAACCGGCTATACCGGGTTTGTGGGCCAGGAATTTGTCCCGGCACGCGATCCGCTGACCTCACTGGCTCAGGCTATTCGAATTTGTGATGTATAACGCCTGCCATCGTCCGGCTACGATCGTCCGGCATATTTATGCCGGACGGGCAATAGATTCGGATATTTATCCGCGCAGCACCTTTTGCGTGCAATCATTATTAATGATGCGGATTAATTACATTACGAGAGGAACTGTTTTGAAAAAGATACTACTGACACTTTTGCTGCTTACCACTTGCACCTTCGCCCTCGAATTCGACTGGAAACCCCTCTACGAACCCGGCTCCGGTGGACGATTAACATCATTATCGGTTAGCCCGCACGACTCGAACCGAATCTTGTGCGGCGGCGATATGCTCGGCGTCGGCATCAGTTTGGATCGCGGTGATTCCTGGGATGTCACGTTTGGCTTTGACAGTTGGGAAATGGCGGATTTCACCTGGCATCCAACGGATCCAAATGTGGTATGGGTTGCTTCGATGAGCGGACCTTACAAGAGCAAAGACGGCGGTGTGAACTGGGAATCCAGGCGCAAGGGTATGCCGGCCCCATCCGGCTATTACACCGCACCGATTCAGGTCGTATTATTTGATCCTAACGACAGCGAGCGCCTCGTTGCTGTCGGCGGCTCGCATCGGCGCTGGAATTCGCCGGGCTCACCAAAGTGGGGTGCCGTTTGGGAGAGCACAGATGGCGGCGAATCGTGGAGTCAAATCGGCAACATAAAAAGCAAAAATATCGTTGCGGCGGGATTTGCAGCCGGATCGTCGGACATTCTTTATGCCGCGGTACATGAAACCGGAGCGTTTCTCAGCGAAGATGGTGGAAAAACCTGGTTGGATATCACAAATAACCTGCCCAGCAAAAATGTCAACTGGATTGAGCCGCATCCGACGCTGCCCAATGTCGCATATGTGGCTATGGGCAATTACGAACCGGATGGCTCGTCAACCTATGCAGCCGGTGGTATTTGGAAAACCGAAGATTACGGTCAAACCTGGGTGGCAAAAAATGAAGGGCTGGCGCAAAACACGGATAGTAATCCGAATAAAACAGCAAAATACGATGTGGTTATAATCAGCAAATCCAATCCTGATGTACTGTTTACCGGAAATACCTCATGGACCAGCAATAATCCTTACCTGAGCACTGATGGCGGAGACACCTGGAAAAGCACATCCGGCGGTGTGAAGAAATGTTATCCGGCCGGAAAGAGCATGGAATGCGCCACCATTGATCCGAATAACGAAAATTTTATTCTTGGCGCCGGTTCAGAATATATTTTGAGAACCCGCGATGGCGGCGACACCTGGGATGATGCAACCGCTTATCAACCGGCAGGCTCGAAAACCTGGCGCGGACGCGGATTTTCCGGACTGGTGTGCAAAGATTTTAAATGGGATCCGAACGATCCCAACCATGCGGCGTTTGCGGCCATGGACGGTGGCAATTTTTGGCACAGCCGCAATAATTTGTACTCCTGGACAAAAGCCAGGTCCCCGGTAGGAAACTGGGGCGGCGGTAATGAGCTCTGTTTTTCCTGTACCTCGACCATGTTTGTCGCACTCGGCCAATACAATTTTGAAGGCATTGGCCGTACAACAGACGGTGGCCAGCGCTGGAAAGTAAAGATGGGTAGCAGCGCGGGGTTACCGAACCAGTGGGATAACAAAAAAGTGACCAGCATTTATGCCTTGCCACACGATTCGTCAAATGTCTGGGCGGCTATTGGCGGTTCACTCTACTATTCCGATGATACCGGTGATTCGTGGACGGTTATATTTGATGATTCTGACGTATCCAGAATCTCAGCTTCTCCTGCTCAACCGCAAAAACTCTATTTGGCGACAAAGAACGGCGTAATGGCTTCCGAGGATGGGCAGAATTTCGACCTCATCAACGGCCCCAAACCGGCAACCCGCGTAGTGGCTGATCCGCACGATGCCAACGTCGTCTATGCCATGTCCTGGCGCGAGCGTGGCGGCTTGTGGAAGTACGACGGCTCCGAGTGGGAGAAATTGCACTCGGATGACTTTATAGCCGATGTCACCGTACATCCGGACGATCCCAACATTATCGCATTTGTCACCGACGACCATCCCTATCACGATGAATGTTATGCGACCGGCGTATATCTCAGTGAGGACGGCGGTGAAATCTGGAGCCGGCAGAACAACGGGCTGGCTGTGTTGCGCGGCGGCACCATTACGTTTAATCCCCACAATGGTGATCAAATCGTCGTGGGCACAGGCGGACGCGGATATTTTGTTTCCGGCGAAACTGATACGCGCGTAGTATCCCAATCTACAGCATTGGTCAACACTTTTGAGCTGTATCCGAATGTTCCCAATCCGTTTAATCCGCAAACGCAGTTAAAATTTTCGCTGATGGCACCATCTCACATGCGAATTTGTGTATTCAACGTTCTTGGCGAGAACTTGCGTACGTTAAAAGAAGGCGATTTTCTGCCTGGCGTCCATGTCCTTGATTGGAACGGAAAAAATGATCGCGGCCAGGATGTGGCCAGTGGCGTTTACCTGGTGCGTTTTGAAAACGACCAGCACATTCGAACGCAAAAAGTAATGTTGGCGCGATAACTATTTTTATAATTGGATCATATCCGATCGCGTCGGAGGGAAATCCAGTGCGATCGGATGGCGAATTTTTGCTGCAGAGCCCGGAGATCGAGCGGCCTTTTCTTGTCGAATGGTAGCAGAGTAAATTACATCTAAACGCGGAGATACTGAGGTTCGCATCTATCTTAATTCTCTTTGCGAACCTCTGGGCCTATGCGTGAGGTCTTTTAATGAAATGATTTCGAGTTTTATATGTCAGAAAAATTAACAGCCATTCTTTTATTAAACTGCCCCGACCGCCGCGGTCTCGTGTCACGCATCTCGCACTTTATTTTCGAGCGCGGCGGTAATATTTTAACTCTGGACGAATATGTGGATCCTGAAGACAAAATGTTCTCCATCCGTATTGCCTGGAGTATGGAACAGTTTTCCATCCCGGCAGACGACCTGGCAGACGCGTTTGCTCCGTTGGCGCGCGAATTCAAAGCCACATGGTCCATCAGCTTTATGGAAAAACGCATGCGCGTGGCGATTATGGTTTCCAAGTATGATCATTGTATTCGCGAAATCCTCTGGCGTCACAGCTTGGATGAATTTGGCATCGACATCCCATTAATTATCTCGAACCATCCGGATTTGGAGTCGATTGCCGAACGCTATTCGATTCCGTTTTACGTTTTTCCTATCACCGAAGAGAACAAATCCGAACAGGAACAACGGGAGCTGGATCTACTGGCCAACCATGAAATCGACGCCATTGTGTTAGCGCGCTATATGCAAATTCTCTCCGGCCAAATAGTAAAACACTATCCCAATCGGATCATCAATATCCATCACTCCTTTTTACCAGCATTTATCGGAGGTAACCCGTATCGGCAAGCGTATGAACGCGGGGTTAAAATTATCGGTGCCACAAGTCATTATGTCACGGAAGAGTTGGATGAAGGCCCCATTATTGAGCAGGATATTGTGCGCATCAGTCATCGCGATTCATTAAAGCAACTCATTCGCAAAGGGCGCGATCTGGAGCGCATTGTTCTGGTTCGCGCCTTGCAAGCCCACGCCGAGCACCGCGTTTTGGTGCATGGCCGCAAAACCATTATTTTTGAATAAACGTTTTGTCGCTATCCACGTTCTGCCACAAAGCCAACAAGACTCCAAGATGGTTTTACAAGGGATTTATCTCCGAGAGCCAATCCGCGTAGGGCTTAAAGCCGTCTTGGTATAAATTGTCAAACCTCTTAAAAGTCCCTTGAGGAAAATGAATTAGCCATAAAAAATGAAATGTATCGTTTGCTTTCCCTCGCGTCTTTGCGTCCTGAATCGCTGAAATTTTTGTATTCTATGCGAATTTCTCACAAAATCCTCACAACATTCTCATATTTTTCTTCGCGCCCGGAAAATGGAAACATTTCGCCCTGTTTATGGGTTTTACAAGTACAAAAATAATCCATATTATGGAGGCAAAAATGCGATACCTGATTTTAATTTTACTGCTAGTTGGAGGTGTGATGGCTGATACACAATATAACAAACTCAGCAAAGAGGAAGAACATGTCATTTTAAACAAAGGCACCGAGCGGCCCTGGACCGGTGACCTGTTAGAAAATAAAAAAACCGGCACCTATATTTGTGCGCAATGTAATGCGCCGTTGTACAGTAGCGCCGACAAGTTTGATTCACATTGCGGTTGGCCCAGTTTTGATGACGAGGTAAAAGGCGCAGTAATACGCCAAACCGATGCCGACGGCCGACGCACGGAAATCTTGTGTGCCAATTGCGGCGGGCATTTGGGACACGTCTTTTTGGGCGAAGGCTTTACGCCCAAAAACACGCGGCATTGCGTCAATTCCTTGTCCATGGATTTTGTTGAAGAGGGCGAACCTCTGCCTGAGGTGTTAGGTAAATCCGGTCAGGAAAAACAGGCTACCGCTATTTTCGCCGGCGGCTGTTTTTGGGGCGTGGAATATCATTTTGAAAAAGAAAAGGGTGTTTTTGATGTGGTTTCCGGTTACACGGGCGGACACGTGAAAAATCCAACCTACCAGCAAGTGTGCTCGGGTAAATCCGGTCATATTGAAGCCGTAAAGGTCACCTACGATCCGT
>CAYPZM010000320.1:0-6276 GCA_964414825.1 uncultured Cytophagia bacterium
CAAAATTTTACAGGGCCAGACCGTAGCGGGTGATGCTAACGCGCCGATTTATGCGGTGTCGGTCAGTGGCCCTAAAATGTATCGCCATAACGAAAATTTTGCTCATTTGATGCATGTGGAAAAGGGCGAAACGCAAAGTTATCAGATCATTTCCGTGAATAAAACCGAGTTACGCTATGAGGCATGGTCGCTGGACGATACGATGTTTGACGCGTTTGTTCTACAAAAACAAAATGGCGGGACTGTCTTGAAGAATCTCAAATAAAGAAACCATCCAAGTGCCTATTTTTTAGAGGTACATCGACTATGTCGATGTATAAAGTGACATGGTCAACTCTAAACACATTTGATTTCCTTTGTTAAAATGGTTACCTTGTTTCTCATTTCCGTTTGGGTCATTTGGGCCTCATACGTTCTGGCTATAAACCTCAGAGGTTTTAAAATCTCTGAGGTATGCTTATTTGGAGAGGAGCCAATTATGCCATTTCATCGAATTTGTGTTCTTTTAGCCATTCTTTTCAGTTCCACCCTTTACGCCAAACCGCGACTGCTGATCACTACCGATATAGGCGGCGATCCGGATGATAGTCAATCTTTGGTACGTTTGCTCACTTGTGCGAATGAATTTGATATTAAAGGCCTCATCGCCAGCGCTTCGGGAACGCCTGGCGAGCTGGGCAAAGCCATTACCCGGCCGGATTTGATTGAGGAACGTGTGCGCGCCTATGGCCAGGTGTTGCCGAATCTGAAAAAGCATGCCCCCAATTATCCGGACATGGAATATCTGCTCGAGCGAATCAAAAGCGGTAATCCGCAGCGCGGCTCGTCTGCTATTGGTGAGGGGCATGATAGCGAAGCTTCCAATTTTATCATTACCGTAGTGGATCAAGCGGATAGTCGACCGCTGAACATCGCCATTTGGGGCGGCCAGACCGATTTGGCACAGGCGCTGTGGCGCGTGCAACATGATCGCTCTAAAGATCAATTAAATGCATTCATTTCCAAAATTCGTGTTTATGATATTGCTGATCAAGATGGCTTGTTTGAGTGGATTCATCAACGGTTCCCCAATCTGTGGTACATTCTCAACAAAGCGCCCGAAGGCGTGGATAAACGTGAGGCCGTGTTCCGCGGCATGTATCTGGATGGCGATCTGTCCAAAACGGCTACTAAATGGCTGCGGACCAACATCACAACCGACCACGGCCCTTTGGGCGAACTTTACCCGGACGAAGGCTTGTGGACGGCCCCGAATCCGCACGGCGCTTTAAAAGAAGGCGACACGCCGTCGTGGTTTTATTTTCTGCCGCTTGGATTGCACGATCCATCACATCCGAATTTTGGCGGCTGGGGCGGCCGGTTCGAACGGGCAGAGCATAATCTGTTTCGCGATGCTATGGACAGCGTGGGGGAGCTCGAAAATGCCCGTCTCACGGTGGCGCGCTGGCGCAAACATTTTCAACGCGATTTTACCGCGCGTATGGACTGGTGCGTGCAAGATGTTGACCATGCCAATCACCCGCCGGTTGTCGTGGTTGATGGCGATTCTTCCTCGCAAGTGATTTACCAATCCGCAAGACCAGGCGCCAAGTTCGAGTTTTTGGCTCAACATTCGTTTGATCCGGATTGTGATCAACTGTCTTTCCAATGGTGGATCTATGACGAGCCGTCCACTGTAAACCAGGAGCTCGTGCAGCTCGAATCCAGTGGCGCCGCTTGCGAGCTTGAAATCGGCGACGTGGAAGAGCCATTTTCGATCCACCTGATTGTGGAAGTGACTGATGATGGTTCACCGAAATTGACGCGCTACCGCCGTATCGTGCTGCATAGCGAGAGCTTTTTTTGATCGTACCCGTTCGCCAAATGGGCCAATCCGCTTGAGATTTTGCCTTGAGTTTGCGGGCAAAATTTCTATATTTCTGCAAGCAGAAACCTACCACGACTCGGAGGCATCACATGGATTGGCGTTTCCTCAGCATATTCTTCATGTTCATTCCCGCTCTGTTTGCTCAAACTACGGATCACTGGGAGTCGGTAATTTTAGAGAGCGATTTTTGGCGATACACACCCGGGATTAAAGAGCCGCCTTCGGACTGGCGGCAATTAGGGTTCAACGACATCTCCTGGCAGCAAGGTCGCAGCGGCATTGGTTATGGGGATGATGATGACCGCACGGAGATCGAGCCGACGCTTTCACTGTTTATGCGGAAATCGTTCGATATCTCTGATCCCACAGCCATTACTGCCGTTTTGTTTCATATGGATTATGATGATGCGTTCGTGGCCTACTTGAACGATACGGAAATCGCCCGCTCCGTCGGCTTGAGCGCCACGCATCCTCGTTTTAATCAAACATCGTCGCAGCAGCATGAGGCCGAACTCTATCAGGGCGGCATACCGGATGAATTTGTTGTACCTCAAGATCTGCTGCAAGCCGGCGATAATGTCCTCGCCGTTCAGGTGCATAACGCAAATGCCACGTCATCGGACATGTCGGCTATACCGTTTTTAACGCTCGGCCTCAGCACGTCCGAGCGGCACTATCGAGGCACGCCAGATTGGTTTACCGAGCCAACAGTGTTTGAATCTTCCAATCTGCCCATCTTTGTGATTGACACTCAGGGCACCACGGTTGTAAACGAACCCAAACGCATGGCTCGAATGGGAGTGATTTACAACGGCTCGGGAGCTCGAAATTCAATGACTGATCCCTTTAACGAGTATGACGGCTGGATCGGCATTGAATTGCGCGGCAACGCTTCGCTTGGTTTTCCGAAAAAGCCCTACACGATTGAAACACGCAACGAGGATGAAAGCAACAATAACGTCGAGCTTTTGGGACTGCCGCGGGAAAATGATTGGATATTGCGCGCGGCCTATATCGACAAAACCTTTTTGCGCGATGCCATCGGCTATTTCATGTCGCGCTCCATTGGCCGCTGGGCGCCGCGAACGCGCCATGTCGAGCTGATGTTTAACGGCAAATACCAGGGCATTTATGTGATCGAAGAATCGATCAAGCCGGACGATGACCGCCTGGATATCGCGCAAATGGATTCCTTAGACATTTCCGGTGAAGCCGTAACCGGTGGCTACATTTGGGAAGTAGCGCAAAGTGGCCCGGATTTCGGCAATCGGCGACGCTTTAAATACCCCAAGCCGGATAACATTGTGCCGGAGCAAATCGAATACATTCGCAATTATGACAACGAGTTCCGCGCTGTGATGCAAAGCTCCTATTACAACGATCCCGTGCGCGGCTATCACTCCTGGATCGATGTGGGCTCGTTTATTGATGAAATTTTGGTGCAAGAGGCCACCGGCAATTCGGATGCTTACGGCTGGAGCAGCTATTTTTATAAAGATCGTGGTAAAAAGCTTGCCGCTGGACCGGTATGGGATTTTGATCAGGCGCTATCCAATTCCACTTTTAATTGCGGAGATTGTGTGGAAGAGTGGACCATTGAAAAGTCTAATGACGCGTACCCCGAATTTTGGAAAAAACTATGGTATGATGATGCCTTTAAAGAGGATCTCGCCAATCGTTGGCAGCACTATCGCAACGGCCCGTTGCGCACCGAGCGTCTGTTTACGTTTATCGATTCTCTGTCTGCTTTTTTGAATGAAGCCCAGGCACGAAATTTCAAACGCTGGCCTATTTTGGGGGAAGAAATTTGGCGCAGTCCGGCTGGGGCCCGGCAACGCGATACGTATCAAAAAGAGGTCGATTATCTCAAGGATTATCTCCAGGCGCACATGGAATGGATGGATGCCGAGCTTTCCTACTTTACGCATGTAAAGGCGGATGAGGCTCAAACGCTAAAAATCCGCTTGTTCCCCAATCCCATGCGCTCGAATGCCGAGTTTTCCTATCAGTTAAAGCACGACGCGGATGTGAGACTGCGCGTGTATAACGTACTTGGCCAAGCTGTGGCAACGTTGGTGGATGGATATCAACTCGGTGGAACTCACGCGGTTCGGTGGGATGGCAGGGATGCGCAGAACAATAGTGTCGCCAACGGTCTGTATTTTTACGAACTGCACATTAATAGTCAGCGCTATTCTGCCAAGTTTTTAAAATTTTAGAAAGATAGACTGCGGCTGATTTGTTATCACTTGCCAGACTAGTTCACTAACTTTGCGAAAGAACGTTGTGGCGTCTCTCTTTTTAAAATGTTTCATTATTGCTCAACTGAGTGTGTGCATTTTTGCGCCGGCAAAGAGCACAACTATAGTGCTGATTCGCAATCAGGATGCGGTATATGTGGGAGCGGACAGCCGTATTCTCAACCAGTTTGGTGAGTCATTAGGTACCGAGTGCAAAATTACGCGCATTGGCGACTATTATTTTGCTCACGCCGGTTTGGGCTCGGATTTGATGTATGGCTTTGATCTTAAAGTTCTGGCACAAAAAGTGTTAAGTTCGAATGAATTCCCTCAAAAAATCGAACAATTTATTCGTCTTGTCAATATCGAATGCTCGGCTTATTTGGAACGCATCCGGGACAAACGTCCCGAGCTTTATAAGCGCATTACCAGCGGCGATATCAATATTGAAACGGCTATCATTGGGCGAAACTCTGCGGGAATCCCCTTTTTTCAAGTGATTAAATTTGCCGCTACCGAATCCGGTAGAAAGCGTAAAATTACTACGCCAATTCTTTACGAATGTCCCGGCGACTGTAGCGGCGGACAGGTCATTGCTTTGATGGGGCAAATGCAACATGCCGAGCCCATGGTGGAGCGCTGGTCCGGTGGTATGCTGAGAAATCCGGTACGTGCGATTAATGCGATGATTGGTCGGGAGATTGAGAATAATACCAAAGTCGGCCCACCCATTACGATTTTAAAATTGACAGAGCAGAATAGCACATGGATTCAACACGATGAATCGTGTGATAAAAATCACATTTCAAAACGGGAGGGTGACTTTTGAAAAGGATTTCACTTATCCGGCGCGATCATCACGAGTAACGATTTCACATGATTAATGCACCAACGAATAGAAATTTTTGACAATTCGAGGCCAAAAGCGTCCCCTCTTTAATCCAAATAAAGGAAAATCATGTACAAGCTTGTCGTCAAATCCACCTTTTCTGCAGCGCACCGTCTCATCGAGTACCCCGGGGCGTGCGCTCGCATCCACGGCCACAACTGGACTGTAAGAGTCATTGTATCCGCACCCGATGTCGATGAAAATGGTATGGTCGTTGATCTTGTTAGCCTCAAAAAACACCTCGATGAATGTGTAGGCCAATTTGACCATCGCGTCATCAACGAGGTACCGCCGTTTGACACCATAAATCCGACTTCGGAACACATTGCCAAATATTTGTATGATTATGTAACCGAGCGCATTTCCATACATGTGGAAAGTGTTGAGGTGGCTGAAACCGCCGAGTATTCGGTTATATATTCTCCTCCCTCATAAAGCATGTTGCGGATTGGTTCCTGCACTCTGGACCTTTTAATGTAGTATTTGAAACACGTTGTGAAAAAAGAGCGCAATCGGAATAAGCATTTTTAAATGCGTGTTGTGTTCTATTTAGTAAAATTGAATTTGATTCTTGAAAATAATTCATTACCTTTTGAGGTATTGTTCAGAATTATTGAAAGATTCAGAGTGCAAGAATGAACTGGTCTGTTTACAGCGTTTATTATTATTTTTACGCCTCGAGAGGGAGGATATAGCAGATTTTCCAATCTCCGTTTCTGCATATCCGCCCACCATCACGAGTGGGCTTTTTTTTTATATGGAGCGTTTATGAGTATTTCGCAATATCGTCAAGAAATCGATGCGATAGACCGGCAACTGTTACAGTTGTTGAACAAACGCGCAGCTCTGGCCGTCAAAATTGGAGATGAAAAATTTAAAAACCGCATTTCGGTTCACAGCCAGGAACGCGAAAAAAAAGTGTATGACAAGATCGTCTCGGAAAACAAGGGGCCGCTTCAGGAACAGCACATCCGAGATATTTTCCAGTCCATTATTACCGCATGTAAGAATTTGCAGCATTTGTATCAATCGTTTGAAGATGTTTAAACACTCAAACCGTGTAAAATTTGGTCACTGAATATAAACGAGGTGATGCCGTGGTCATCGTAATGCGAGATACCGCAACCGAGGAGCAAATCGAACAGGTAACTCAGCGGTTGCATGAGTTTGGATTAGAAGTGCATAAAGTGGTGGGAGTTCAGCGCACGATTCTTGGCGCGATTGGCGACGTCGGCACTGTCGATCGTACCGGCTACGGCCTCGCCTCGATTATCATATGC
>CAYPZM010000321.1:0-6268 GCA_964414825.1 uncultured Cytophagia bacterium
TCAAGTCGGGCTTTGCATGCAATACGCCGGTAACTATCGTAGATTTTTATCCAACACTGCTCGCTGCGGCCGGATGTGACATTCCCCAAAATTATATAACGGATGGGCTGAATTTGCAGCCGCTTTTCACTGGCAACGGCCGTTTGGATCGCGATGCCATTTATACCTATGCGCCGCTTTATGACACGTTGTGGGACGCGACGCCGGGCGCGAGCATACGTTTGGGGAACTTTAAGTTGATTGAATATTTTGGCGATTACATCGATCCGGACACCAAGCAGCATGTGCTCGAAGGCAAAATCGAATTGTACGATTTAAGCGATGACATTGGTAAACAGCACAATGTGGTGGACGAAAAACCCGAACGGGTTGAAACTATGAGAACGCGTTTGCATGAGTGGATACATTCGACAGGAGGAGTCATTCCCGGCAAAAATCCGAATTTTGACCCGAAGCGTGCACTGGAAAAGATACGCGGAAATGGT
Source organism: uncultured Cytophagia bacterium (assembly GCA_964414825.1). Taxonomy (GTDB): domain Bacteria; phylum Zhuqueibacterota; class Zhuqueibacteria; order Residuimicrobiales; family Krinioviventaceae; genus CAYPZM01. Next base: position 486 of record CAYPZM010000321.1, read on the forward strand.
TGAATTGTAGTTGAGCACGATCGTCCGGGATATTGATCCCGGACGGACAATGAATTGGGACATGTGTCCCCGAACGGCTAGACGTAAATCGGGAGTAATGGCAAGAATCACATAATACATCTTTCGATTAGAGCGATGTTTCTCTCGCGAACAAAACGGCAAGCAGAGGAAGAACGTCAACCCACCCATCAACAAGAAATGGCCCACCTTATCACCATAGGGGAAATTGTACAGCGCCGAGATGAATCCGGAAGCTGTCCCTGGTCGGCGCGCCACCAGATAAATAGAACGAAACCAATAATTAGAATTGCAAAGAGAGCGGTTAATTTTTTCAATAAACAATCGACGTGATTTGGAGTATGATGAAAGTCATCGCCAAGCGGTCACACAAGAGAAAATTTTCACTGCGCACCTTTGCGACTGCGGCAGCTCTGCTTTAACATCAAAAGCAAAAACGTTTTACAAGTCTAGGCAATTTGAGTTTCTGTTTTTGTAAACAGCTTGTACAACACCGGCACAATCACCAGCGTCAAAAAAGTCGACACAATCAGCCCGCCAATGATCGTCCAGCCCATGGGGGCAAACAGGGTACCGCCGATGAGCGTGAGCGGCAACAGGCCGCCAACAGTCGTTGCTGTGGTCAGCACAATGGGGATAAAACGAGTCTCTCCCGCCTCTTTTAACGCAGAAACCACATCTTTGCCATCCGAGCGCAGTTGATTGGTGTAATCGACTAGTATAATGGAATTGTTCACCACAATGCCCACCAAGCTCGTAAGCCCGACAAACGCGGTAAATGAAAACGAAAATCCGGTAATCAGCAATGCCAAAATCGAACCGATGAACGCCAGTGGAATGGCGCTAAACACGATAAGCGGCTGGGTATAGGATTTGAACTGCAGCACCAGTACCGCAAAAATACCGATGAGCGCCACCACAATAGCTTGCAACATGCCGCCAAACGATTCCTCGCGCGACTCGAGCTCGCCGCCAATCGAAAAGCGATAGTCTTTGGGGAAATCGTACTCGTCCAATTTGGCTATAATGGCTTTGGTTACCTGGTCCACCGAATACCCATCAGCAACATCGGATGTGACGATAACCGTACGATCCATGTTGTAATGATCGATTTGTTTTGAAGTGGCCTTGAATTCAATGTTTGCCACGCTTTTGAGCGGAATGCTGGCGCCGGTCACGGAGGTGATATAAATTTGCGCAAAATCGTCCAGCGTGGGCTTTTCCGCATAAGGCAAGCGCACCACGATACCATATTCTTTGCCCTCAGGATCGCGATACTGGCTGACGGTCAGCCCTGAAATGCCGGCGCGAATGGCCTTGTCAATTTCCACCAGGGGCACGCCCAAGAGTCCGGCTTTGTCGCGATTGATTTTGACGTACAAATCAGTTTTTGACGTCGACAACGGATTGTTCACATTGATGGTGCCGGGCGTGGATAAAAATATATCCTCCACATCGCGTGACATCTTTTCCAATATGCCCAAATTATCCCCCAGCAAACGAATGGCAACAGGCGCCTCCACATGCGGGCCTTGCTCAAATTCCCTGACTTTAATTTTAGCGCCGGGATAATTGTCGAATTGCTCGCGTAATTGATGCAAAGTTTCGCCAAATTCTTTCAGCTTGAACTCTTGCAACTGCACAAAAATCTGCGCGTGCGTGCTACGATCGCGTTTGGGGAATTCGTTATAATAGATACGCGGATTGCCGTGTCCGATGTTGGCCACGACATATTCGACATTCTCCAAATCCCGGAGCACCCGTTCCACGTCCTGTGTGATTCTATCCGTTTCCGCCAAATTGGTGCCACTCGGCGTATTCACATCCACCATAAACTGCGGCTTTTCCGCTTTGGGAAAAAAGCTGACACCGACGAGCGGAAACAGCGCAAAACTGGATACAAAGACGACCACGGCAAGCACCACAAAAAGCAGCGGTTTGTTGAGCGCGCGATCGAGAGTGCGGCGATAGGTGGTCTCAACAAATTTGTTCATCCATTGGCGGGTACGTCGTTTGGCGGATTTTTCCACATTCAAAAACTTGCTCGACAAATAGGGCGTAAACGTCAACGATAGGAATAGCGATGCCACCAGCGTATAAACAACGGTTAAGGGCATGCTGCGAATAAAATCTCCGGTGACATTGCCCATCAGCATCATCGGTACAAACGCCAGCACAGTGGTCACGGTTGCGCTCACAATCGCCCAGCCCACTTGACTCGTACCCTGGGCAGCGGCTTCAAATCGGCTGTAGCCCATACGCATGAAGCGAGCAATGTTTTCCGTCACCACAATGGCATTATCCACCAACAAACCGAGCGCGATGACCAGTCCGGCAATAGTCATTTGTTGCAAACCGTAACCGGAGAGATCAATAAATCCGATACCAAACAGAATGGAAAACGGAATGACAACAATCACAATGCCGGCGGCGCGGAACCCGACTGCAACAAGCACAACAATCCCGACCAGCGCCAATCCTTGCAACAGATTGCCGAAAAAGGTGTTGAGGCGGTCGGCAACGCTCACGGACTGGTCAAACACGTATTCGAGATTTATGGTGCCGGGCAGCTCATTTTCAAATTCGCTGATGCGTGCGTTCAACTCCTCAAGCACGTGAAAAATATTGGTATTGTCTTTCTGCTGCACGGTCACAAAAATCGCCGGCACATTGTTAACGCGTGCCAGGTATTTGTCATTTTCATACGCAAAATACACATCTGCGACATCTTTGAGGTATACCACTTTGCCGTTGCCGCCATGCACAATGGTGTTTTTAATATCGTTTATCGATTCGTACGAACCGGATGTTTGGATGTTGAAACGTTTGGGGTCGATATCCAGATAACCGCCAGGAATATTTTGATTGGCGCCCTGGATCGCGCCCAAAAGCTGATTCAGCGATATTTTATAGGCCGCCATCTTTTCCAGTTTGATGGCAACGCGCACCTCTTGTTGCGGAATGGCATGCATCTCGACACGCCGTACACCCGGTGACTTTTCCAAGGAGCGTTTCAAATTGTCGGCCGCCTCCTCCAGGCGCCAATAACGTTCGGTTTCGGACAAGAATGCGATTTGCAAAATATTGACATCCGAAATCGACCATTTCAGCAACTCGATGCTCAGAATGTCATCCGGCAAATCGTTGCGCACGCGATTGACTTTTTGCACAAAATCGGAATATTTTTCATCCGGATCGCTCCCCGCCGTAAACTCGACGCCAATGATGCCGATGCCGTCTTCGGCAGTGCCGTTCATCCGGTAAATATCGTCAATTTCATTTATAGCTTCTTCAAGCGGATCGATAATCAATTGCTCAATATCTGCTGGTGTGGCGCCGGGATAAATGACAAACACACTGGCCCCGGCCGGCTGCACAGAAGGATCTTCGGTGCGCGGCATGGTGAGAAACGACACCAATCCCAGGGTGAACAGCAGCGCCACCACAACAAGCGTGAACTGATGGTTTTGTATGGCTAAACGCGGTAATCGCATGGGATTCTCCTAACTCGGTTTAGAAACAAAATGTTACGGAAGACGCACTTTGTCGCCGGCTTTTAAATACGGCGCGCCCGTGGTGACGACTTTTGAATTTTCTTCCAGTCCGGACTCGATAACAACGCGTTCGTCGACAATTGGGCCAATCGTTACCGGAATTTTGACAGCGCTGTCGCTTTCCACGGTAAATACAGAAGCAGTATTTCCGCGCGCATCAACCAGCGCGGCAATGGGCACAAAGGTGTGGTTTTGCGATTGTTGCGGAGTGATGATTGCCTTGCCAACAAATCCGGCAGCCAGGCGATAGTTTTGCGCATCCAGCAAAATTTCCACCTCAAATGTGCCATTTTGCGGGTCCGCGGCCTGGGCGATTTCCGTGACCTCGGCGGGAAACTCGGCATTGGGGTACGCATCAAACGTGACGAGCGCCGGATCGCCCAATTGAATGGTGATAATATCGCGATCCGCAACCCCAATGCGCATGAGCCAATCTTCGCGTCCCGAGCCAAAATAAAATACCGGCGTACCGGGCCCGACCAGCTCGTTGGGCTCGACGAATTGTTTCAAAATTTTACCATCTGTGGGCGCTTTGATGGTCGAGTATTCGAGATTAAATTTAGCGATGCGCAGATTGGATTCCGCCACTTCCAGTTGCGTTTTTACATTTTGTTTTTGCTCGAGCGTCACCACGCTATCCGCGTACAACTTTTGGATGCGTTCATAATCCCGCTGCGCTTTTTCATAAGCGCTTAACGCTTGTTGCACCTGGGCTTGAATTTCATCCAAATCGAGCTGGGCAAGAACCTCTCCTTTGCTGACATTTTGTCCTTCGCGCACATTTATAATTTCAACAATACCGCCGGTTTTAAAGGACAAGCGCATTTGCTGTTTCGAAAACAACATGCCGCTGCCGTGAATGGGCAGCGCTGTGTTCTCGGTCTGCACATCGGCCAGCGCTACGGGCACCGCGGTTTCCACCGTTTCTGCCGTTTCTGGTCTGTTGCATTGAACCAAGGCAAACATGAGTATCAGGCTCAAAAGCAATAACGATATGTGTTTTTTTCTCATGACAATCTCCTAATTTTATAAAGACGTACCACAAAGGCGAAGGTATGAAAGATAAAAAGTCATTTCATTTTTCAGCTCTTGACATGCAGACAAGGCTGTCGAATAATTAAAACAGTGATCAAACAAGGGGTCAGGCCATGTAGCAAGAAATGATTATAAATCATATATATATAGCCAATAAGACAATGCCAAAATTCCAAACTGACCCCTTGTTCAATAGCTATCTTGGCGTCATTGTGGCATTTGAATGTTTCAGCCTAATTTTTTGGCAACGCGTACGTCGCCGCTGCCTTTTCCAGTTCGGCCTTTTTTATAAAATAGTCGTAATTCACAATGATGACATTCAGCTCGGCCTGGGTCACGGTGTTTTGCGCATCCAGAAATTCAATTTGCGGCGCCATGCCTTGCTCATACTTTTTGCTGACGATCTCGAAATTCTTTTCGGCGCTATTCAACTCCTCCTGCGCCGCCTCCACAGATTCAACCACCACCTGGAAATTCTCGTACGCTCGGCGCACATCCAATTGAATTTGTTTTTGCAGTTCCATTCGCTGCGTTTCCAGTCGAGCTTGTTCCAATTTGGCATGTTGAATTTTCGCCTTGTCCTGTCCGCCTTTAAATAAATTCCAGGATAGAACAGCCGAAGCCATCCAATAATCGTATTCGTCATTGAAAATATACTCTTCACCTTGATAGCCGTAATCAAACACCACGGACAAACCCGGCAAAAAGCCGGCGCGATTCAATTTGACGCCGTTGCGTTGCGCATTGATGGCCGCGCCAAGTTGCCGCAATTCCTCGCGATGTTGCAACGCATGCGCTTCGGCAGTATCGAGTACGATAGGCTCGCGGGTTTCGGGAATTGTGACATCCTGTACGTCAATCGGTGTGTCCAAATCCCGGTTCAGCAAAAAATTGAGATAGGCTCTGGAGAGCTGGTACATTTTATGGGCTTCGGCCTGGCGCTGCTGCATTCGACTCAATTCCGTGCGCGCGCGATACACCGCATCAATAGTGGCTTTGTCGTTATCGTACAAGCTTTGGCTGACGCGCAAATTCTCCTCCAGCAATGCTTGGGTGCGATTGGCCAGCTCGACGACCTGGATGGCGGTGAGATAGTTGTAATAAGCGGATTTGACTTCGGCAACCAGTTGTCGCGCATACGCGGTTCGCGAGGCCTCTTGAATGTCGCTCATATAT
>CAYPZM010000322.1:0-6262 GCA_964414825.1 uncultured Cytophagia bacterium
ACCTAAATGTAGTTTGCTGGCTTCAGGTGCCGTTAAGTGATTGCACCAGCAGTAGATGCATCAGTGCTCATTTCTTAGATCGTCAAAAACATACATTATCAGTGCGTTTTGATGGTTTCGAAATTATCAAAATCTTCCAGTGTTGACCAACATGAATGAGATACGGGAAACGATTATGGCAACCAATAGTACTCAATTTTATGATGCCTCGCTTGATCCTCATACCCTTTGTGACATTTTGGAATGGCATGTTGAAAAACGGCCGCAAAAACAAGGTTTTGTCTTTTTAGCGGATGGAGACAAAGAGACCGATCGTTACACTTATTTGCAGCTCCAGGAATCAGCTAAACGTATCGCCGCATTTTTGCAAGCGCACAATATGGCCGGAGAACGAATCCTGATTTTATTTGCACCCGGCCTGGATTATGTCGCCGCCTTCCTCGGCTGCCTTTATGCGGGCGCTATTGCCGTACCCGCTTATCCACCGCGCAATAAACGAACCATCCCGCGCATCATAACTATTGTGCAAGATTCTCAGGCCAAAATGGCTTTGACCTCTACTGATCTGCTGCCGAAAATTAAACTCTTGTTTGAGGCCATGGACGGCTTGAAGCATCTCTCCGTCTATGCTTCAAATTCCGACGAGCTGCCGTTGCCTGATGCATGGGGTTATCCCGATATTAATTCGGATACCATCGCATTCCTGCAATATACATCCGGCTCAACCGGTCATCCCAAAGGCGTCATTCTCACACATGGAAATTTGCTGCACAATCTTGCAAGCATTCGTGAAAATTTTAATGTCAATTCCGAAACCGTTGGCATCACCTGGCTGCCTCCCTATCACGATATGGGCTTAATCGGCGGCATTTTGCAGCCTCTCTACTCCGGCACGCCGAACTATTTTATGTCGCCACTTACGTTTCTGGGCTGGCCCATGCGCTGGCTCAAATTGATTTCGAGAATAAAAGAAGGCCAGGTTGTCAGCGGCGGCCCCAATTTCGCGTATGAGTTGTGCGCAAAAAAAGCATCCGAGGAAACACTTTCGGAGCTGGATTTCAGCAACTGGTCTCTTGCTTTCAGCGGTGCAGAGCCAATTCGGTCCGCCAGCTTGGAACAGTTTTATCAAACTTTTAAATCCGTTGGATTCAAACGCTCCGCCTTTTTTCCCTGTTACGGACTGGCCGAATCAACGCTTTTTGTTACCGGCGTTGGGCCAGCAGGTGGACATAGAGTAAAGCATTTTACCCAAGAATCGTTGCAAGGCACGCAGCCGCTGGTGTGCAGTGCCGCTGCGGAAAATGCTCAAGCCTTGGTGGGCTGTGGTTCGGCTGGCCTCGATACAGATGTTCGTATTATCCATCCGGAAGAATTTACCGAATGCCCAGCCGGGGAAATTGGCGAGGTGTGGGTTGCCAGTCCCAGCGTAGCAAAAGGCTACTGGGAAAATGAAAAAGCCACCAAAGAAACCTTCCAAGCCTACATCAAGGATACGGGTGAGGGGCCCTATCTTCGAACCGGCGATTTGGGTTTTGTTGAAGAAGATGAGCTGTTTATTACAGGGCGCTTGAAAGATTTGATTATTATTCGCGGCGCCAATTACTATCCACAAGACATTGAATTTGCCGTTGAAAATACGCACGAGGCGCTGCGAGAAGGATCGGTCGCGGCATTTTCCACCGAAGTCGATAGCGAAGAACGCTTGGTCATTGTTCAGGAAATTCGCAACGGGAAATTTGATTATGACGAGATCGTTTCCAAAATTCGTCGCACCGTTAGCGAGCTGTTTGATCTGAATGCGTATGCCATTGTCTTTATTAAATCCAAAACCATATTTAAAACCTCCAGCGGCAAAATTCAACGCCGCGCTACAAAACAGGCGTACGACGCAAATGAACTGGAAGTGATTCACGCGTGGCAGCGGGACGAATTTCCGTCACGCCCCCAAGTGGTTTCGGAAACAGAAACAGTTTCCACTAACGAATCCTCATCTGCCCAATCCAATATTAAAGACAAGATCATCAATCGTGTCGCTGAAATTCTAAATGTCGATAGAGCGGACATCAAAACCGACATTCCCTTTGCAAATTACGGACTGGATTCGGTACAGTCCGTGGGTATTGCGGCTGAAATTGAAGATTGGATGCAGCGTCCACTGTCGCCAACTTTGCTGTGGGACCATCCAAGTATCGATCAGTTAACCGAATACCTCGCAAAAGGAGAGCCGTCTCAAGTTGCTACCCAACAAAATCGGCAACAAAAGTCCGGCCAACGCCATGAGCCGATCGCTATAATTGGTATGGCATGTCGGTTTCCAGGTGCGGACAACCCGGAGGAGTTTTGGCAATTTCTGGTTGATGGCAAAAATGCCATTCAACAAATTCCGCGAGACCGTTGGGATATTGAAACGTTTTACGATTCGGATCGAGAACTGCCCGGAAAAATGACTTCGCGCTGGGGCGGATTTATAAAGGATGTCGACAAGTTTGATCCTACATTTTTTAGCGTATCGCCGCGCGAAGCCACATTTATGGACCCGCAACAACGCCTCTTGCTGCAGACCGTGTGGGAAGCGTTGGAAAACGCAGGTAAAAAGCCCAGTACCCTAAAAGGCTCGCAAACCGGAGTATTTGTTGGCGTCACCAATCCGGATTATGCAAGTTTCCAAATTGGCGATTACGACAATGTCGGAATTTACACTGGCATTGGCAGTGCGCTTTCCATTGCCGCCAATCGTATTTCCTATGTTTATGATTTTCACGGCCCCAGCATTTCTATGGATACGGCTTGCTCCTCGTCCCTGGTTGCCGCGCATGTGGCGTGTAAAAGCTTACAAAGCGGCGAGTCCGACCTGGCCGTTGCTGCCGGCGTCAATATCGTGCTAACCCCGGACATTTATATTTCTCTTTCCAAAGCCATGATGTTGTCGCCAACCGGCTCGTGCAAAACGTTTGACGCCGGTGCGGACGGCTATGTACGCAGTGAAGGCGTAGGTGTGGTTCTCTTCAAAAGGCTTTCGGATGCGATTCGAGACAAGGACAATGTGTTGGCAATTGTACGAGGGTCGGCTGTAAACCAGGATGGCCGAAGTAACGGCATAACCGCTCCCAGCCGTCAAGCGCAAGAGCGAGCTGTTCTCAGTGCCTGGCACGATGCAAATGTAACTGCCAATGATATCGATTTTGTTGAAACACACGGCACCGGGACTTCGCTTGGTGATCCTATTGAGGTGCAAGCTTTGGCTTCGGCATTCCGAACTCGAACCCTGCAACAGCCCGTTTTTTTAGGCGCGGTCAAGACCAATATCGGACATTTGGAAACTGCTGCAGGAATTGCCGGCCTCATTAAACTGGTATTGGCGCTAAAACATGAAGCGATTCCGCCTAATATCAACTTTAAAACCATTAATCCACGAATTCCGTTGCACGAAATGCCCTTCAAGCTGCCGACCGCCCTTCAACCCTGGCAATCCAGCCAAAAGCCACGCATTGCGGATGTGCATTCTTTTGGATTTGGCGGCACAAATGTGCACATGGTGGTGCAAGAAGCCCCAAATGTAAAACGAGACCAGGTGCTTCAGGAACCAGTGGAATGGAATCTCGCATTTTCGGCACCTACTGATGAACGATTGCGTGATAAAGCGCGTCGTTATGCGGACTTTGTGGAACACAGCAGCGCCGAATTGAGCGATATTCTGTTTAGTATCAACTCAAGTCAGGAAAATTTTGAGCACCGTTTTGTTGCCAAAATTACGGATAAAAACCAAATGGCGAACGTTTTAGAGCAATGTGCCGATCTTGTCGAGTCCGCCGAATATCAAGCTGCAAAATCCGTGTCGCCACAAAAAATAGCATTTATGTTTTCCGGTCAGGGCGCACAACATCCTGGAATGGGCAAAAAGCTGTACGATACGCAACCTCTGGTCCGGAAGACCATGGACTTTTGTGATGACCTGTTGCGCCCGCATCTGCAGCGATCCATTCTCGAAATCATGTTTTCCGCAGACAAGGAAAATCCCGAGGTTCATCAAACCCTTTATACGCAGCCAGCCCTGTTTGTGCTCGAATATGCTCTTGCCAAATTGTGGCTGTCGTGGGGCTTAAAACCGGATGTTTTGCTCGGTCACAGCATCGGTGAATTGGTTGCCGCAGCAATTGCCGGGGTTTTGAGCTTGGAAGATGCACTCAAGCTGGTCGCTGTGCGCGGCAGATTGATGCACTCTGCTGCTGGCAATGGCACCATGGTGATGATCTATGCCAAAGCAAGCGATGTGGCTGAGCAGGTTGAACCTGTTGCCAACTCGGTCTCGATTGCGGCAGTAAACAGCCCGGAAAGTATCGTTATTTCAGGTGAAAAAGAGGCCGTTGAAAAGGTTGCCAATTATTTCACAGAAAATGGTGTTTCTACAAAATCGCTCAATGTGTCGCATGCATTTCATTCGCCTCTGATGGAAACGATCTTGGACGAGTTCGAATCCGTTGCCAAAACCATCACGTATAACAAGCCGCAGATTCCCATCATCTCCAATGTGACGGGTAAGGTTTATGAGGATAACTGGATCGCCGATGCTGCGTATTGGAAGTCCCATATCCGTCAAACCGTGCAGTTTTTAGGCAGTATGCAGACGTTGCAAGAGTTGAATGTTGATCTATGTGTTGAAATCGGACCGCACACAACTCTGCTTGGCATGGGACAAGGTTGCTTGCCGGACTACAGTGCCACCTGTGTGCCGACGTTAAAACGAGATAGTGATGATTGTGCTGTTTTGGGGCAATCCGTACGTGACCTATATAGTGCCGGTGTCGAAATCGATTGGCGCGGCTATTACGGAGACTGGGATTATCGACGGATTTGGGTGCCCAATTATCCATTTGCGCGCGAGCGCTATTGGGTGCAAACCTCCAAACAACCTGTTGCCGGCACCACATGGGTGGTTGATGAACATGAGCACCCCCTTCTGGGGCATCGTTTGCGCTCTCCATTGCTCAAGAAAATCGTGTTTGAAAAGGAACTGAGTGTAAAGGCCAGCAATCTACTAAACGATCATGTTGTGTTTGGCACGCAAATTTTACCGGCTACGGCCTATATGGATGTGGCTATGGCCGCGGCAACAAAAGTGCTAAATAAGCCGGTCGAATTACAAGAGTTGCTTATTTTAGAGCCAGTGCCGCTGTCTCCGGATCATTCGAATACCTTGCAGATCGTCGTAGATGCGAAAGAGAATACGCTACAAATATTTAGCCTTCAGCCGCAATTTGAAAACGATTCTGAACTCAGCTTTGAGGAAAACTCCTGGGTGCTGAACGCTACTGCTAAACTGAATCCGATTGAATCTGCGGAATCGGTTACCTTTCACCCGGATGATGTACAGAAAGGCAAGCAAGGGTTAAGCAGCGAAGAGCTGGCTTTGTATTATAATGAAATGGGCGACTATGGAATCGAGTACGGTTCGACGTTTCACACCATTCACAGATGCTGGAGTGATGAGAATTCTGCTCTCGGTTGGCTGGAGTTGGACGACTCGAATTTTTATGGCGCCTTTATGCTGCATCCGGCTTTGGCTGACGGTGCGTTGCAGTTGCTGGCCATTATGTTTCGCGAACGCCGCAAAAGCGGCAAAGCAACTGGCCTGCATTTGCCCGTAGCAGTAAAACAGTTTCGTGTTTATGCCTCCGGCCATTCTCGTTTGTGGGCGCATTCAACCTTAACCCGCGTTGACGAGCAACACCACAGCCTGGAATGTGATATTACCTTTTATGATGAATCTGGTATCCGTGTTGCCGAAATGAATGGCGTGCTCTTTAAGCCGGTCTCCAGCGAACACTTTAAATTTTCCCGGGTTGTGGATACCACTTCCTGGCTTTATAATGTTGACTGGCAAGAAACTTTATTACCGGCAAAACGAGCCCTCTCCGGCGCGTGGTTGGTGTTTGATGACAAAAGTGCATCGGCTGCACAGCTTGTCTCCACAATGAAGCAACATGGAGTTGAGATTTTTACCGTACAGCAGGGCAACTCCTTTACGTCAATTTCGGAAACAGAATTCCACATGAATTTCGAGTCCGAGAATGATGTCCGTGCCCTCTTCCGCGCCCTCGATTCTGTGGCTCTAAAAGGTATAGTGTATCCGACGTTTGCAGAGGCGTCGGTTTCGTCCGGTCTTTTGATGCAAGCGCAACAAAAAATTATGCGCCCGCTGCTCAATGTGTGCAAAGAAATGGCAAACTCTGACAAAATTGAGCTACCTCGTTTGATCGTGCTT
>CAYPZM010000323.1:0-6234 GCA_964414825.1 uncultured Cytophagia bacterium
CCATCTCGGAATCGTCGGTCGGTTGGCCGGCAATCGTGTTCCAGGCCCCCCCGTCCAAAAGATTAATGCTGAACATATTGAAAGATTATTACGAATCTTGGACCGCCTTGATGCTGCAACCAGCCCCCAAGATATGAATTTACCAGGCTACAAATTACATCAGCTAAAAGGAAAACAAAAAGGCGTTTGGGCTGTTAAAGTAAGTGGCAATTGGCGAGTTACTTTTGAATTTGATGAGAATGATGCAATCAATGTCGATTATCTTGATTACCATTCTTAGAAGCGAGGATTCAAATGACACAACGAAAACCAACCCACCCCGGTGATGTGATCCGGGAAGATGTCATTAAACCGCTCGGTTTGACTATAACCGAAGCAGCCAAAAAATTAGGCGTAACTCGAAAAGCGTTATCAGCACTATTGAATTGTCGCGTTGCGTTGAGTCCGGATATGGCCGTCCGCATAGGTAAAGCCACAAATACATCGCCGGAGAGCTGGCTTTTTATGCAAGCCAAATTGGACTTGTGGCATGCCGCTCATACAACAACCGATGTCGAACCGTTTGAGGATAAAAAAGCGGCATAATATACTTCGATCCTTCCCCCAAAACCCACTATGTACACTTTCAATCGAAATTGACCGCTGACCGATTTCCGGGATATCCATCCCGGACGTGAACTAAGGTCGGACATTCGTCCGACTGCCGCAAAATGAAAAATGTTTTCCCCGTGGAACTTGGGTGCAAGTATTGAGTACTATACATTCGTGTCCGTTGTAAATCCAGAACCCAACCCAAGGTGTTATGAAAAAAAAGTTTCTCGTTTTCGTAGTTGCCGCAGGATTGTTTTTCCAATCCTGCGCCAGCGTTATTAATTTTATGGATCCTGCCGGGCCCGAATATAAAGGCTCGTATGCCATCGCTCCCCTTCAAGATTCCACCGACATTCGCGTTGTCAGTTACAATATTGCCTGGGCCAAAGAAGTCGATGCGGCCATAAATGAGATGCAGCAATTCGAGTCGCTTCATCAAGCCGATATCATTTTGCTGCAAGAAATGGACATCGCTGGCGTAGATCGAATGGCCAAAACCTTGGGCTACAATTATATTTATTATCCCGGTTCCATTCACAATGTAAACGACAAAGACATCGGCAATGCCATTCTTTCCACGTGGAAATTGTCGGACGGCAAAAAAATCATTTTGCCGCACAAGCAGTCCTGGAATGACCGCATTCGCACAGCAACGGTTGCCACGGCAACAGTGCGCGGAAAACGCATTCGTATTTACAACGTCCACACCGCCACGGTGATGATGAGCGAAGACAAGCAGCTCGAACAGCTCGAATCCGTGCTGGCCGATGTGACCGATGAATACGATCACGTCATTATTGGCGGCGATTTTAACACAGCGCGTCCCGGCAGCATCAACCGAGTCGAAACGATGTTTGCCAATTTGGGATTTTTTTACGCCTCCCAAGACGCCGGTTTTACCTCGCGTGCCTTTGGATTGATTCCCATGACCCTGGACCACATTTTTACCAAAGGATTAACGGAAACCAGTTGCGGCGTGGTTCGCGACGCCGAGGCCAGCGACCATTTGCCGCTGTGGACGCGATTGAGGTTTCGGGAAGCAAAGCCGCAATTGACGGATACGGCGTTGGTTCGTTAAGGGCTTTTCAGGAAGCAATTGGTCAGAATTTTGATTTTGCAACAAATCCTCATATGGGTTTAAAGCTCGATGCCACTAGGCGTACAGGGGAATACATAGTCGAATGTGAGGGGATCAATTTGACCAGGAAATATCGGGTTTGAGGCGGTTTTCAGCGCAACTGCGCAGGTATAGATTTATGAGCTTTTGATAAGGAATATCTGTTTCTGCAGCTAACTCTTTAAAATATTCTATTGTGTCCCGTTCGAGTCGAATTGTGACTTGTTGCTTTACCTTTTTTGCGTAGGGGTTTTTGACTGACCTTTCAAAGTTATATTCATTTTTCATATTTTTTCCTTTGATAATATGCAGTTTCCTTTTTTGTGGCTTTTCTTGCCGAAATGATCCTTATAACTTCATCATCTTCTCTATAAGCATGCATGACAACTAATAGTCTGGATTTTGAACCAAAACCAAGAATGATATATCGATCTTCCTCAACTGAATGTTCGGGATCATGTATCAAGCGCGCATTCTGATCATAAAACACATATTGCGCCTCTTCAAAAGAGACGTCGTGCTTTCTTTGGTTTGTTTTGTTTTTGTTTTCAGCCCATTCAAAGCTAATCTCTTTCATAAATATATTATAATTATATTGACCATATTATGCAATGCAATTTTTGAACACAATTATTCCATGTTTAGTTCCTGGCGCAATTCTACTTTAAAGCAGGGAATTCGTTTGTTATAGACAATGCTAGAATCACTATAAAATTCTATTTCAAAAGTCGGATTCATATCTCTTTCCATTTGCTTCTTTTTCCGGATTTTAGTATGATCGTTTGTCTAACCAAATCGGAACCCGTATGCGATTCGCTCAAAAATTGTATTACCTGTTTTTTGCGTTTTTTACCATTTTGTTTGTGGCCATGGTGCTTTATGTCTATTGGGTGGAAACACGGGGCATCAAACATCAGCTCAAACAGGAGTTTGAAGCGCTTTCCGCCGAACTGGTTTCGGCCAGTGTGCCCCTGATTCAAAACCAAAATTACGGCATGCTGTATCGTAATTTGAATGATCTTGTTCTCGAACGCAACGCCACGAATCGGTTATTGATTTGCGCATTTTGGATCAGCAGGGACTGATTTTTTTCTCGAACAAACAGGATGAAGAAGGAGATCGCTCCGAGCTGCCTAGCGATCTCGGCATTATTTCCCAAGTGCAAGCCGAGACGCCACTCACACGAGTACGAAACACCAATATCGGCCCGGTTTACGATATTTCGATGCTGATGACAACCACACAGGAAGCTTATATTTTTCGGGCCGGATTTTTCCTGGACACCGATGTCCGGCTCAACACCGGCATTTTCCTCACCTTGTTTGTCTTTCTCGGCGTTTTAATGATAGCGTTTGTGTGGATTGTCGGTCGCTTGCTCATCAAGCCGGTCGAGGATTTGACCACCGAGGCCAAACAAATCACCCGTGGGGCCAAACTCGACTTTTTGTCCACCCGATTTCGGGACGATGAAATTGGCGATCTGGCGCGCTCGCTGCACCTGCTGCTCAAAGAGCTCGAAGCCAAACGCAAACTGCTGGCCGAGCAGGAAAAACTCGCCCTTCTCGGCAAAGGCACCGGCCGCTCTTGGCAACAACGGCTGCGACGAAGCGGCCATCGACGCCATCAAAAAAGTAAAATGGATTCCGGCCTACCAGCGCGATACGCCGGTGAATGTGGTTATTTCGGTGCGGGTGATTTTTCGGTTAAGATAGAATATCGATGTTTAAAACAGCAACTTTACACGTTACCCCGTAGTACACCTCAAACATGCGTCTAAACAAGGGATCACGCCAGATAGTAGGGATTGGTTGTAAGTCTTTGTTTGTCTTGCTGCTTAGGTAATGTTGATATTCTAAAATGACCCTTTGTTAAGGAGCTACTATGACTTTTTCAACAGCCTCGAACGGTGTACTACAAAGTTCCGAGTGACCGAAAATTTTCAAAACCACGCGCCTTGAATTTCTACCCTAATTTCCCTAAATTCATACCTTAAAAGTCAGAAATTCAGAACCAGGAAGATTCATGATCGAAACCACCCTCTTTTACCCCCTCGCTGTTATTGCCATCCTCATTGTCGGCATTTCCAAAAG
This sequence comes from uncultured Cytophagia bacterium, assembly GCA_964414825.1. GTDB lineage: Bacteria > Zhuqueibacterota > Zhuqueibacteria > Residuimicrobiales > Krinioviventaceae > CAYPZM01. Next base: position 3,799 of record CAYPZM010000323.1, read on the forward strand.
CGGCTTTGGCGGCGGGCTCGGCGTGTTGGCCGTGCCGTTGATGTCCCTGGTCATTCCGCCGCCGCAAGCTGCGGCGATTTTGTTACCGCTGTTGGTGGTCATGGATTGGTTCACCGTATGGCATTATCGTAAACAGTGGGACAAACGCAATTTGGTGATTTTGTTGCCCGCCGCCATTTTGGGCATAGTCCTGGGCAGCCTCTATTTTAAATATTTGTCCGATGCGCATATTCGCATCATGGTTGCCGTTTTAGCTATTTTATTCGGACTGGGTTATTTTTTCAAAAAGCGCACCGTTAAAAAGCGTCAGGCGGATGTGCCACGTGGGCTGCTGTGGGGATCGATTGCGGGATTTACCAGCTTTGGCGTGCATGCGGGTGGTCCGCCGGTGAATATTTATATATTGCCGCAATTGCTACCAAAATCGGTTTTTGTCGGAACAACAGTGGTATTTTTCACCATTGTAAATCTTATCAAATTGGTGCCGTATGCACTGCTTGGACAATTCAGCACCGGCAACATGCTCACATCGCTCGTTCTCGCCCCGTTGGCGCCTATTGGTGTGTGGCTGGGCGTCAAGCTGCATCATCGCGTGAATGAATCCTTGTTTTATAGCTTGTGCTATCTTTTTCTCCTAGTCACCGGAGTCAAGTTGTTGATGGACGGGATTCAGGGGCTCTAACTCATACTAGTCTGAAAAGTCAAACGCCACAAAATCACAAGACTCTTTATCCAATTCCTTTTATTAATATAGATGCGTTCCAAGTTGTTTATCTAAACGCCGAGGCGCGGAACGCGCAGAGATTTCGCAGAGAAAAAGAAAAGATCGTCCGGGATTTTTATCCCGGACGGGAAATGGATTGGGACATTTGTCCCAGAGCAACAAAAATAATTCTCAGAAGAATGTTCTGGCAATATTTTCGGGAAAAACGTCACATTTCCTTGTCTACGTATTTGAACTTGAAAATTATTGTTTCAAATAAAGAAAACAGCAAGCGGGCGGGCTTGCGTTTTACATAAAGGGGGATGATATATTGGGGGGAGATACGGCAGCCGCATGAGTGTTCATGCGGCTGTTGCTGTTTATAGAGGCAATGAAATTTTTTGTCCGGACACCATGCTCCGGTACACCGCTTCGGTAAACTCCATGTATTTGACGCCAGTTTCAAACGTCGTCAGTGTTACTTCCTCCTGCCCGCGAATGGCGTTGATAAATTCTTCCTCCACGCGCCATTTTCCCTCCAGTTCTTTGGGAACCGGGATTTGTTTGAGATGATCCGAGCCGGTTTGCGCGCCAAATATTTTGTTGTCACCAATGCGCAACGTGCCTTTATCGCCAAAAATATACAGCTCGGACGGGCCTGCAAGCCCTGTGACTGCGGAAATTTGCATGTGCAGTTGCGCGCCGCAGGCCATATCGGCTAACACATCCACATGTTCGGGTACGCGCACCGGCTTGAGCATTTTGTTCTCATCGCGGCGCTGTTTGACAAATGTTTTGCCCATGGCCATCACCGAGGTGGCCTCACCGAGCCAGCGCATCAGGCATTCGTACCAAATGCCCAAGGACAAGGTGTTATAGCCGGAAAGATCAAAATCCTGGCGCCAGTTTAAAGGAGCATGTTTGTCCAGAAACGCGCCGCCATCGTGAATGTTTATCGCTAATGGCGAACCCACATGGCCCTCGGCGAGAATGCGCAAAATCGCCTTGTCCAATTTTAATGTAAAGGGCGAAGGTACGAGTTGGGCCGTCAAATGCGGTCGGGCTTGCGATGCTTCCAACATGGCGTGCGCTTCTTCTGCATTTTTGGCCATGCGGGCTTCGCAAAGCACGTGCTTTTCATGTTCCAACGCCAAAAGTGTGGCCGGCGCGTGCATATACGGCCAGGTGCCGATGACCACAGCATCCACCTCGGGATCGTAAATGACATCGTACCAATGCTTGTGAACTGTGGGGATTTTAAATTCCTGCGCCACCTTTTCCGACGATTCCACGCTGCGATTGCATACCGAAATAATCTCGACATTGTCGATGGCCTGCAGTCCTGGAATGTGTTTGCTTTTGGTATTGGCGCCAGCACCAATTATTCCCACTTTGATCTTTTCTTCACTCATGGCTCTCCCCGCTCATTTGGTAATAAAAAGTGAATGTATTTTATCGTTTTGCCTTCGGCCAAATGACGTTTTTCATACGTTGTTTGAAACGTTACCCAGCCGTTTATCTGATCTTGTGCATACACGTCCGCTATTTGTTGTTGAATGCTGCAATAATTTTTTTCAAGGGACTGTAATGAAAATTCATAAAACATGTCGTCATCGGTTTTGAGATGACAATTCGCCTCAGGAATACAGATGTGCTTGTACACATCGAGGTAACGTGCGGAGCAATATTCAAATGTTGTGGATTGCATAATTGAATAAAAAAGCGTATCCTTT
>CAYPZM010000324.1:0-6204 GCA_964414825.1 uncultured Cytophagia bacterium
ACCTCGCCACGGCTGAGGGTGTACATGGACCACAAAATCGGGCCAAACGCATTTTCCGGCTGCGAGGCCAGTTTGGAGCCGCTGGCGCTCAAATCGTCAAACCAGAAATGGGAGATATCCTCAGGCTCACCGGCTTCGGCATGGGTCTGATACAGCGCTACCAAACCGCGTATATTTTCAACATCGCTGAGAGAACTCGACGCAGATTGACCATTCGAATCCGTGGCGTTGACGGAAACATCAAATCCGCCTTCGGCAAATGAAGACGCCACGTTCAGCGTAAAGTCGTTCAGATTAAAATTGTTCGGCAGCGCCATGATAGTGTTTCCGAGAACCAACTGCCCATCCGAGGAAACACCAGCATTGATGCCCCTACCGTGATAGCACAGCGAGCGCACATCCTGGTCTTCCTCATCCCAATTGCCGAGCTGCACGCCGGCAATGGCCGGTTTGCCGCGCTCAACAAGTCCCATGCGCACGGACACCGCCACATTGCCGTCGCCCTCTTCAAGAACCAAAGTCAACACGTTAACACGCATATTTTTGCGTTTGCCCACACATTCGAGACGACCGTCTTGCACACGCCAATCTTCAAGCGGAATCGACCAAAACGCCTTGCCAATCCAGGTACGATCAGCGCTTTCAAAATCTGCTTGAAAGGATGTTGCGGAATCGAACGTCCCGCAGCCAAATCCCAGTAATAATGTTAATAGAAACAACAGAAAAACACAAACTCGGAAACGGTACATGATAAAAACTCCCACTTTTGTTGTTATGCTCGATAGTCAAATATACGCATTGTTTTTGAACAAATCGAGCCTTGGAGTGGTCAAAAGTCAAAAATAATTCGGTAGGCGCAATATCTAATCTCGTTTTAGTATTACACAACTATTACAATTCTCCAGCATAAAATGTTGTATATTGTTTGTTCAATTGGATATCAAATGAACATTTATAAATATATCACTCAGGAGTTCAAATGGACAAATCAACATTTTCACATAAAAGTCAGGCCGAAAAAATGGCATGGATGAAAACCATGGCAGACTATACAAAACCGGACCTCAAAAAAAGTGTCTGGCAAATTATTAACTCCTTCGTTCCCTATTTCGGATTGTGGGTGCTGATGGTGATGAGTTTCAACGTGTCCTATCTGTTGACATTTGCATTAGCAATACCGGCTGCCGGATTTATGGTACGAATTTTTATCATATTTCACGATTGCGGACATGGTTCGTTTTTCAAATCGCAAAAGGCGAATCATATTCTCGGCAGCATCGCCGGACTTTTGGTTTTTACACCCTATTTCGAATGGCGCTTTGAACACGGCGTACACCACGGTACCGCCGGTGATTTGGATCGTCGCGGCCGCGGCGATGTGTGGACGATGACTGTGGAGGAGTACAAAGCTGCATCGCGCTGGAAAAAATTAATCTACCGCGTGTACCGGCATCCGTTTTTTATGCTGGTATTCGGACCCATTTTTAGCTTTATCTTTGCTTATCGTTTCCCAACACCACACTCGAAAAAACGGGAGCGCCTGAGCGTACATTTAACAAACCTGGCGCTGCTCTCTTTGGCAATTGTTATGAGTCTAACAATAGGTCTGAAAACCTATTTGCTCATCCAGTTGCCCGTATTGCTAATGGCAGGAAGCGCCGGAATTTGGCTGTTTTATGTTCAACATCAATACGAAGGCGTGTATTGGGAACGCCATGAAAACTGGGACTTTATAACCTCTGCTTTAAATGGCGCTTCGTTTTATAAACTCCCCAAAGTGCTGCAATGGTTTTCGGGCAATATAGGATTTCACCACGTTCACCATTTGAGCTCAAGGATTCCAAATTATAATCTGGAAAAATGTCACTTGGAGAACAAGGAACTACAGCGCATTGAGCCGATAACCCTTGTCAAAAGTTTGAAATCATTAAATTATAGATTGTACGATGAAGCTGGACACAGTTTGGTGAGTTTTGCAAACATAAAGTAGTTCTGTTCGATGTTTGCTATCCAGGTATTAAAAATCTACAACGATAATAGATATTGCACGAGTGCATTTATGTCATCATCGCTCAAATGAGCAGTGGCGCCATGCTTGTTTTGCATATTTTTGCTACGCAATACATCATAAAGCGTGGCGACGCTGCCATTGTGCAAATAGAGCGCGGTTCGCCATAATTCTTTTAGGGTTGGATTATCAAAGTCGGATTGATAATCCAAGATGCCCCGGGTGCCGACATCGTAGGTTTTCAAATCGGTGAACAGGGGGCCGCTGTGGCAATGGGCGCAGCCGACTTTCATCCTCGAACACTTTTTTTCCTTTTTTCGCCAATCGCGATAATTTGCCGTTACGCAAATGCGGACTCGCTTCCGGCTGCATGGAGGCGATGAACGCCTCGACGGCGCGCAGTTCTTCACTATCCGCCTCGCTGAACTGAATGTGGGTGAATCCGGCGTCCACGGCCACCTCGTAGCTGGCGCGAACGCCCAGGGACATGGCCGGCGGCGTTTTATGCGCCAGCACCAGGGACTTTGAATTTTTCGGATTGCCGATGCAATCGTTCAGCAAATCCCAGTTCAGGCCGTCCGAGCGGCCGTCCGGGTGACATGTGGCGCAGGAGAGCCAGCCGAGAAAAGAACGAGAAGCATCGTGAAAAAGCTGTTCCCCGCTGCGCTCGAGCGTCAGGTTTGCGGTCTTGGCCAATTAAATATTTTTTTGCACGGTTAATGTTTTCGAATCCAATAACAACACATTTCCGGAAAAATAACCGGCAACGGTGAGGATTCGGCCATCCGGCGAAACGTCGATGGCGCGCGGGCCGCGGGTCGGGATGTCGACGCGGCGATAGAGGTCGGCGGTGTACAGGGCGGCCAGCTCGTTTTGCAGCAGCATGCGGCTGGAAGGCTCGTCGTGAATCTGCTTCCAAACATCGTAGGCGCCCTTGGCTTTGGCATCGTTGGGGATGAGATGCTCGGGAAACGCGCTGCCGTCGAGATAGGTGTGCAGGTTGTGCGGATCGATGACGCCCAATTGATCGACGCCGGTGAGCGTTACCCACAGGGTTTTGCCGTCCGGCGAAAGCGCGATGCCCCGCGGATCGGCGGCGCCGCGCTGGACATTGTCCAGCAGAATGGTAGAGTACAATTGCAGATTCTCAAGATCGATAATGCTGATGGCGTTGGTGTTGACCTAGCCGCGCTCGAGTTAGTTCGTCGGCAAATTGACACGGCCGCGGGTATGCGCGGCATAGGCCCAGCGGCCGTTTGGCGAGATTTTGACCTGCCGCAGATTCGAGGAGCCGTAGGGCAGAAAAATGTCCGCGAGTTTTTCCCGGGTTTCGAGATCGATCACGGTCACTGTCGAGGCGGCGTCCGGATCGAGGGCCGAGGTTGCCGGCAGCAGATTGCCGACCACGGCGCGTTTTTCGTCGGGAGAGATGTCGACAAAATAGGGATGCCGGTTGGCGGGCAGGCGTTTTAGCTCTTTGCCGTTTGTCAGATTTACCAGCGATACCTCGTGAGTGCCGTAACCGCAGACCACAGCGAGCCGGGATTGTGCTGCAACAGCGATGCCCAGCGGTTTGGGCGCCACGTTGATTTGTGTCCTGGATTCCGGTTGAAAAATGTTGCCGGTGGAATAATCGGAAATCCACAGATTTTGCCGCCAATTCAGGCCGGTTGGGCGTTGTTCGAGTTTGATGGTTTTCGAGACTTCACCCGTCGCCGTTTCAACGAAAAAAGTTGATTGCCGGTGCAATCGGTGATGGCAAGTTGCGAACCGTCCAGGGAAAAGGACAGGTCGAATGGCGAGGTGACGGATTGGGCGAAAAGGGTTGTTATGGCTAAAAGTGTTAAAAGTGTGTACTTCATTAGTGATTTTCTTTCTGTTTACTTTTGGAGTGCGCTCATTGCGTGAGCGCAAGCCGTCACGCAGTGACTGCACTCCAAAATAAATTATGTTCTGTAATGATTTGTGCATAATAATGTCTTTGATGTATTATGTTCCGCAACATTATAATGGAAAACATATTGTTTGAGAACATATCGAGCATAATCGAGATTATAATAATTAATGATGAAATCTTTCATCCTAATTCAAAATCAAAATACCATCCTCTAGCCCACCAGGTGGAATATATTGTGCGGAACCGGAAACCTTTCCCGGCACATACTCGCCGCATTGTGAATTATACCAGCGCGCCGTCTCCGCGCCATGCCAATTAAGCTCAGCCTCCGAATTCTCCGGAAAATAAACCAACAACGATTCGCCAAATCGCACGGCCACTTTTTCCAACTCTCCTTCACCCCGGCCAGCTACGATCACCTCATCCGCAGGTTGCCACGCCCACCAGTCGTGTTCTTCCAGAAAACTGCGCAGAAAAACCATTTGCCCTGCGCCCGGCATATCCAACAACGGTTTCCAATTGTTGGTCGGGGCGAACAAGGGACCACTGCCATCCTCGGCAAAATGGCCGCCGTAAGTGTGACCGGCCGCACCGCAGAAAAAGGTCTGGTAGGCTTGCCGACGAATGTGAATGGCGTTTGCGAATTTTCCGTTGTAGCCCGTCGTACCTTCGTAATGCCCCTCGCCCATCACGGTTGGTTTTACGGGTGTGAGCCTTACATCCTGCCGAACAGCGGCCGGCAATTGATCGCGCGAGACATGCGTTTCAATCATATTAAAATCGAGCCAGGGATCGGTGTGAAACCATTCGGAGGAATTGCGCAGGGGCGCGCCACTCGGGTGATAGGTCATCAACACCTCGTCCCACGCGGAATGCTCCTGATCCCAGGCCACATCCTCGCCGGTAACACCTTTCACCAGGCCCTCGGCCAATAAACGATAGGTCGGCAAAAAATCACCGCCCGTGTCGGCTGCCACATCTCCGCCGTTCACCCAGATGATATTCGGCCGATCGCCATAGCGCTTTCCGAGAAACTCGCCGTATTGTTTGATATTCGCATCGGTGAACACTTGCAGCGATTGATCCGTATGCGTAGTGTTCACATATCGCCGCCCCCAAAACGGTAAAACCGCAGCAACCATGCCGCGCTGTTCAATCGCATTTAAACAGTAATCAACATGATCCCAATAATCGTTGGGAGCTGTTGGGGAGCCGCCCTCAACAACAGCAGGATTGAGCGGATTTGGCAAACCATCGGTCTCCTCCAAAGCCTTGTGGCCATACGGATTTTCGGGATTGGCGGTAAATTTTGTCGGATAATCCACGCGCTTGCCCCAAAACAGGCAGAGCTGCACGACGTTCATGCCCTTGGATTGTCGGTCATCCAGATACAAATCTACATCTTCTCGCGGCAACCACTCGGTCATGCCCCAAGCGGTGCAGCCGAGCCAGAGAAATGGCGTGCCGTCTTGGTGTTGAATGATACGGGAACCGTCTTTGACTTGCAAAGCGCCGTGTTCATCCCACGGGAGTTCCGAGGATTTATTTATTGATGAACAGTAACAAAATAAAAGCAAAAACACTGATAGAGCGATACCCAACATGGTCAATTTCATTACTTTTGCTCCTCTTTTTTTGAAAATCTTGCATCTTGAGGTTAGCCCGGGAAATTTACATGCCACAAAGTCACAAAGCCCAAGTCAGAAAAGCAATTAATAGTCTGGTATACGAATCTCAGATACAAAGCAGACAACTTTCGAATTGGTTCTTTGTGACTTGGACTTTGTGGCAATCTTTTATGAATGATCAGGGTTTGATTACTGTGCCAGAGCTATTAAAATCGCAAATATTTCAAATACTCGCTGCTCGATTCCAAACACGCCATCCCATCCGGCGCATTATCGCGCTCGACAAAATAATGTTGAATGCCCTGACGCGTTGCCTCGGCGAAAATCGGCCCGAAATCGATGATGCCGCTACCGGGACAAGCAAAGTCCTGCTCCTCGCCGGGCGCCATATCTTTGACGTGTAAAATCGGGATACGTCCGGCGTACTGTTTCAGCACGGCAAGCGGATCGCCGCCGCCCTTTTTCACCCAATAAATGTCCATTTCGCATTTGACCAATTCCGGGTCAGTGTTCGCCATCAAATAATCAAACGGCAATCCCTCTTCCATCTCGATAAATTCTTTATCGTGATTGTGCCAGCACAATGTGAGGCCCATTTCATTCGCCAGCCCGCCCATCTGGTTCAACACCTCGGCGCTTTTTTTGCATTCTTCAAGCGTAAACGGACCGCC
>CAYPZM010000325.1:0-6203 GCA_964414825.1 uncultured Cytophagia bacterium
GCCACATCGGCGTGCGAAGCGATATGATGCGAGCTGAATTTTCGCACCGAATCCATATCCTTCAAATCCACCGTGTCCAGCGTCAGTACGCTGCACAAACCCAAACGCAACCCAATAGTACCGTATTGCACGGAAAATCCATGCAGCTCAAAACCGCGACGTTCAAAAAAATCTTTGAGAATGACATTAAGCTTGAGGGTAAAGCGCCGCACATCATTTGCTTGTTCTTTGCTCAACACTTCATTGGAAATCAAATCTTCGGGTGTCAGCTCATAGTCGCGTCCGTTTTCTGTGGAAACGTATTCTATGCGCGGTCCGGGCAGAGGTTCGTTTTTTTCAACATTGGTCACAACAACCTTGAACGGGAATGCCTCAAATCGTTTGAGCAACAATTCTTTGGCAGAGGGTTGAGATTTGAACGGCGTCGCGATATGGTAACCATCCACAATTTTGAACAGATGCTTGGCCAACTGTGCGTTAAACGACCCTTTGAATTTGGTTTTGGCTTTTACATTGCCACGGCCGTCGACAATGTTGTCGTTAAATTGAAGCAGAAACTCATCTTCTTTGTCGGTCTCAAACAGTGCTGTGTTTCCATCGTCATAAATCATTTTCTTCAACGTTCTCTCCTTTCACATTTTCTTCGATGAGGAAAGATAACAATTACGAATCCAATCCTATCTTTTTATAAATATAATCAACATGCTGAATTGCGTGTTGTTCGTCAAAACAGGCATCGACTTGATCGGGGCTCAACACCTGTTGGATTTCCGGCGCGTTTCGTATGGCGGTTTGGAAATCACTGCCATCTTGCCAGCACTGCATGGCCGTGTTTTGCACGAGCTTGTAGGCTTTTTCACGTGTTAATCCATTCTCGGTCAATGCCAGCAACACAGCTTGAGAAAAAATTAATCCGCGCGTGAGCCAGAGGTTCTTTTTCATGTTTTCCGGATACACAACCAGATTTTCAAGAACTCGGCTCAAACGGGCCAATGCGTAATCCACTAAAATTGTACTGTCCGGCAAAATAACGCGCTCCACCGAAGAGTGGCTGATGTCGCGCTCATGCCAAAGGGCCACATTTTCCAACGCGGCCCCTGCATTGGCACGAAGCAGGCGCGCCACACCGGTTAAATTTTCGCTGGCAATGGGATTGCGTTTGTGCGGCATAGCCGAGGAACCCTTTTGACCTTTGGAAAACGGCTCTTCAGCTTCCAGCACTTCGGTGCGCTGTAAATGACGAATTTCAACAGCAATCTTTTCGATGGTGGCGCCAATGAGGGCAAGGGCGTTCATATAATCGGCATGAACGTCTCGTTGAATGACTTGCGTGGCAATGGGGGTTGACGTTAATCCAAGTTTTTCGCACACCAAATCCTGCACCTGTGGATTTACATACGCATAGGTACCGACCGCGCCGGAGATTTTGCCGCGCGCTGTTTGTTCTGCTGCCTGTCGAAATCGATTCAAATTGCGTCGCATTTCATCGTACCATAGGGCCATTTTGAGGCCAAAGGTGGTGGGTTCGGCGTGAATGCCGTGGCTACGACCAATGCAAACCGTATTTTTGTGGGCCAGCGCTTGTTTTTTGAGAACATTGAGCAGTTTTTCAATATCTTTAATAATGATGTGCGCAGCATCGCGCATCTGCAAGGCCAGCGCCGTGTCCAGCAAATCCGATGAGGTCATGCCGAGATGAATAAAGCGGGAATCGGGACCGACATATTCGGCAACATTGGTTAAAAAGGCAATCACATCGTGCTTGACCTCGGCTTCGATCTCCAAAATGCGTTGAACATCAAAATCCGCCTTGTCTTTGATGACCTGAAGCGACTCGGCTGGAACACGGCCCAGCTCGGCCTGCGCTTCACAGGCGGCAATTTCCACATCGAGCCAGGTTTGAAATTTGTGCTGGTCACTCCAAATGGCGCCCATATCCGGGCGCGTATATCTGGGAATCATGGATAATTTTCCTTAAATTTTAACAATGGCGCGGTAAATTCTGCGATTACGATAGACTTTAAGCTCGATGCTGTCACCTTTGTCCAAATTCAATTTCTCTTTTATTCTCTCAATATCAGCAACCGAGCGGATGGATTCTCCCTCAACTTCGAGAATAATGTCTTCCGCCTCCAGACCGGCTTGCTCCCATGGGCTTTTGCGTTCCACATCCGTAACAATGACGCCGTCTGTGCTGCGCAATCCCAAATAAAAGGCTACCGTTGGTGAAATATTGCGGTACTGGATACTCATCCACACGTTTCGCTTGACACTGCCGTGTTTCATCAAATCGTCGAGCACGGATTTGACGCGGTTGATGGGAATGGCGAAACCCAGGCCAATGTTGGTGCCGATCCCATCATTTCCGGAATAGATAAAGGTGTTGATGCCAATAACCTCGCCCGTGCTGTTGACCAGCGGCCCACCGCTGTTGCCGGAATTGATAGCAGCGTCGGTTTGAATCATATCATCATAAATGCGGTCAGTTTCGATGCGGCCAAAATCCTGGTCCAGCGCACTAATGACACCAACGGTGACCGTAGGTTTGGCCGATACATCAAACAAACCAAAGGGATTGCCAATGGCAATCGACCATTCGCCAATGATAATGTCGTCCGAATTGCCCAAAGGGATATGAGGAAGATTGTCACCTTCCATTTTTAGGATCGCAACGTCCGTGGTATAGTCTTCGCCAACCACGGTCGCGTCATACTTTTCGCCACCCGGCAGTGTAACCACAATATTTTCGGCACCTTCTATCACATGTTGATTGGTAAGGATATGGCCTTTTGGAGTAAAGATAAAACCGGAACCCAGACCGTTTACCTCGCGCATGACATTGTCGTATTTGAAAAAATGACGCCAAAAGGGATCGGTTAAAAATGGACTGACGCGATAGTTTTCGTAGCGCGTTACGTTGATCGACACCACGGCCGGGCTCACTTTGGCGACCGCGCGCGTGATGGCGTTTTGGCGTGAGTTAAAAATCTCATCCTGCTGCGAATAGGATTGGGCAATGGCTTCGGAAACCAGCGCGTTGTTTTGAAGCTCTTGTTCTGATGTGCATACGGACAACATGACGCTGCTAAATAATCCAAATATTAAAACAAAATGAAAAAGTTTTTTCCATTTCATAGTAAAACCTCAAACATTAACGGCTTGCTACGTTTTTCCAATCCTGAAGAAAACTGGCAATTCCTGCATCGGTTAGCGGATGTTTGGCCAGCTTTTCCACAACTTTAAAGGGGATGGTGGCGATGTGCGCCCCCATTAATGCGGCATCCAAAACGTGCAAGGTGCCGCGAATACTGGCGACGATCACTTCGGTCTCGAATCCGTACTGGCGATAAATGGTCAAAATCTGTTCGACCAGCTCCATACCCACATGCGCGGCATCATCCAGTCGTCCGACAAACGGGCAGACAAACGACGCGCCGGCTTTGGCGGCGAGCAGGGCTTGCAACGGGCTAAATATTAGCGTTACATTGGTTTGAATGCCTTTGCGCTCCAAATAATTGACGGCCAACAGTCCCTCTTTGGTGCATGGAATTTTGACCACAATATTTTTATCGATTTTTGCCAAATTTTCGCCTTCCTCGATAATGGCGTCGGTCTCCATGGAGATGGTTTCCGCGCATACCGGGCCGTCCACTGCATTACAAATCTCTTTGTAAATCTCCTCCGCCGTTCCGCTTTCTTTGGCCAAGAGTGTCGGATTGGTGGTGACACCATCGCAGACTCCAAGCGCAACGGCTTGTTTGATTTCTTCTACATTTGCCGAATCGATAAAAAATTTCATAAACTCCTCAATTTAATAATCAACGTGAACCAAAAACAGACCAACTGCGGGTGCTGTTGGGCCTGCAGCGTTTCGATCTTTTTTCTGTAAAATCGTCGCCACATTTGGGGACTCTTTTTTCTCATCACCAATTTCCACCATGCTGCCTACCAACACGCGCACCATATTGTGCAAAAAGCGATTGGCACAAATTTCAAACACCACATAGTGATCCTGCTTGTACCACCAGGCATGGCGCACATCGCACAAATAGTGCTCGACCTCGGCTTTGGCCTGGCAAAAACTGGAAAAATCGTGTGTGCCCAGAATGTCCAAGCAAGCGTTTTGCATGGGCTCGATATTCAACGGATTCCAATAAGTCCAGGCGTAAAACCGGCCCACGGCAAGCGGACGTGTGGAAATGTAGTAACGATACGTTCGACGACGTGCCGAATAGCGAGCGCTAAAATTCTCATCGACATCTGTTGCGGAGAGAATCCGCACATCACGCGGCAGTCGCGAGTTGCCGCCACGCACAAACACCTCAATGGGTAACGAGCTGTTTGTTTTAAAATTAACCACCTGAGCCATGGCATGCACTCCGGAATCGGTTCGCCCGGCAGCGATCAATTTAATATCTTCTTCCGTGAGTTTGCAGAGAGAACGCTCCACCTCTTCCTGAACCGTGCGCTCACTGCGTTGACGCTGCCAGCCACAAAACTCGGTGCCGTCATATTCTAAAATGAGTTTGATATTCCGCATATGCGGCAACTATTCGGTTTGAATGTACACATCTATAAAAGAATTACCAAAGGTACCAGTGCCACGGAAGCAGCGAGCACCAGATAATCAGCATTTTGAAATTTAAGGCGCCGAAAACTGCTGCGCCCTTCGCCGCCGGTGTAGCAGCGCGAATCCATGGCCAGGGCCAAATCGTCGGCACGACGAAACGCCGAAATAAACAACGGCAGCACCAGCGGCACAATCGATTTAAAACGTTGAACCAAATTGCCCTCAAAAGTGGCGCCGCGCGACAATTGCGCGTTTTTGATGCGCTGCGCCTCCTCAAGCAACGTAGGGATGAATCGCAGCGACAGCGTCAGCATCATGACAATTTCGTGCGTCGGTACTTTGAGGCGCTTGAGCGGTTTGAACAGCTTTTCCAGCGCATCGGTCAACTCAATCGGTGATGTTGAGAGCGTTAGAACGGCGGCAATGATGATCAGCAGTGCCAGGCGCACCGAATAGACGAAACCAAAAAACAGGCCTTCCGCCGTAATATTGAGCTGCAGCAACGGAACTTGAGCGATGACGTGACCTTGGGTCCAAAACACATGAACAGCTATGGTCAATAAAAACAGCAGCAAAAATGGCCGTATATTTTTAAAGACCAGTGACATGGGCAGCCGCGATATGCTGACTACTGCAAGTGTCAAGACGGAAAAAAATAACAGCACACCCGGTTCAAAAGAAATCAACAAGCAGGTCATCACACACAGAACTGCGATTAATTTTGTCCTCGGGTCTAATCGATGGACAAATGAGTCAGCCGGATAATAGTGGCCGAGACTAATGTCATTCAAAAAAGCCATAATTTAACCTATGAATATAAAAAACAATGCGTAAAAATTCAACAAAAAGCGTTCAGCCTTGAGCCGTTAAATGGTTGTAAGTTAGCTTTGTTTTTATTAAATGCCTCACCTTTTCATATAAATAATCTTTTTTTCTGCTCTATTTTGCTCAAAATAAAAATATTGCGTACCTTACGGCAGAATTGCAATGGCGTCGGCATTTCTCTCTTTTTTATCAACCGCTAATACAAGTCTTGTTACATTTTAGCGCTCGAAGAGTATACCGCAATAATACTTTTTATCTTTTGAATAAAACAGAAAAGTTTGGTTAATAGAGCCGTTTTGTTTCACGAGCGATCCATTTCGCCATGGAATTGGTGCAACTCTGAGAGAGGATGCTGTGATTCGCTAAAAAATGAAATATGCGAGTAAAAGCAGTATAATGCCAATTTTCATATTTGTCAGTGATCCAAGGTTTTGTCTGCGCTATACGCCCAAAGGACTTGTTGAGATCGGCTACTGAATAATTAAAGCTAAAAGAGCGAATATTTTAGAATCGATAATCAATTTAAAGTGGAGGGATTTTATGAAAAGTATCGACATTGAGCACATCTCAAAATCCTATGGAGATGTGCATGCGGTTCGGGATTTGAGTTTCGAGGTCAAAGAAGGACGCGTTTTCGGGCTTTTGGGCCCAAACGGCGCCGGGAAAACCACGACCATCCGCATGATTATGGACATCATCAAACCCGATTCCGGGACCATCCATATTTTTGGCAAACTCAACACGCACAAAATGCGCGACAACATCGGCTACTTGCCGGAAGAGCGCGGCCTGTACAAAAAAATGCTGG
>CAYPZM010000326.1:0-6184 GCA_964414825.1 uncultured Cytophagia bacterium
ATATTCAATTTTGTCCTGCAAATAAGCGGATATTTCTCGTGGATATTTATGATAGTACTCGGTGTACGGCGTTTGCAGCCAGGGCAACTGAATCTCATCATAATAAAGATCATGATATTTGCCATCAAGACCAAACTGCAGTTGATGATGTCGATTCACTTGGCTGGTAATATCAAATCGGCCTTCATACGTATCGGACCAGGAGTGATGGAAATAGCGTCCGGAGCCTTCGGTGGCAAAATTGTAATAGGGGGCTTCATATCTCCAGCCGTTGTATTGCCAATAGTCGAGCCATTGATTGTCCATAGGATAGACATTGGGGTCCGGAGTTATACTGGCGTCATTCGGTGCTTCATCCGGTAACAAGGGATTGTCCATCTCATCCCGCATCAGCGCCAGATTGCGCTCAAACTCATCGGGATAGCCATCACCGTCGCTGTCTTGAGGCACGGCATCTTCGACATTGGGATCACCGTTGTAGGGATCGGTATTCAAACGCGATTCCACCCAATCGGCAAATCCATCTCCGTCCTGGTCATAATTTTGCACTCTGTATTGGCGCCGCTGGAAAAAACGAGAGAATCTAACGGTGTAAAAGGTTTTGCTGGAAACCTGATGCGTCCATTCCAGGGACTGGCGATCCGAAGCCAAATAGGTGTAATTTTTACCTTCCGGATAAAATCGGAACTGCAACGACTCGCCCGAATTTCCGAACAATTTCATATCCGTATCCACAATCCAGTTGGTGAACACCAACTTTTTATTCGGACCAAGGCGCCAGGCCAGCTTGCCAAACACGTCCCAGATTTTTTCATGTCCCAAAGCCATCCAGCCGGCCGTTCGGTCCAACGGGTCGGAATGGTCATCCGGGTCGTTGGGATTATAGGGAGGACTAAAATTGGCCACAGGATTGTAAAAATTATTGCCCGGCAGCGGCCCTTCTGTCCAGGTTTTGTCATCAAACTCTAAAACGCGGCCATTTTCGGATGTAAATTGTCCGGAAACAAAAAAGGAAACTTTGTTTTTCAAGAATGGAACCGGCCCGCCAAAAGCGCCGCCCCAATCTTTCAAGCCCTGCAGATACATAGGATATAAAAATGAATTGGGATTATTGGCCATACTTCCACCAATTTCAGATGTGCGGTAGCGCATCACGCCTTCATAGCGTTCAAAATCGCCGGTTTTGGTAATCCAGTTTTGCATACTGGACAAGGCATCGCCATACTCGGCCGAAAAGACACCGGTTTCGGTGACCATTTCTTCGACCGCGTATTTGTTGAGGCGGGTGCCCATACCTTTACCACCATAAGTCGGATTTTTGATGTACATACCATCAAACACATAACCAATTTCACCGGAGCGGCCACCGCGCACGTGAATCTGTTCGACGCCGCGCTCGGCAAATCCCGGAATACCATAGGATTGGTAATCGATGGCTACTACACCGGCTTGCAAGGCAAACATTTCGGTCAAGTCTTGTACGGGCGCCGATCGGATTTCCGAAGCGCTCACAACGGTTTTTTTCACCGTAACATCCTTTTCCACCAAAGGACGTTCGGCAACAATTTCTACGGTCTCCCCTTCTACTGCTTCTATGCCCAAATTAAAGTTCACTGTTGTGGTTTTATCCATATTCACAGTAACCTGGGTCTTTTGGATTTGCTGGTAGCCGATCATACTGGCTTTGACGCTATAACTGCCGGGTGGAACATTAATGATCACATAGTAGCCATTGGCATCGGTGGCAGCGCCCATAGTACTACCCACGATGACAACGTTCACGCCGGGCAGCGGCTCTCCGGTTTCTGCGTCCACAACCTGTCCTACAATCTTTCCGACCGTGGCAGCGAACATGGTTTGAAATCCAAAAGCAAGTATAAATAGAAGGATCAACCCAAGTGTGGTTCGTCTCATACTTTACCTCTTTTAAATCGAGTAGAGTTGAAATTGCGATAGGCAAGTATCAATAGATATAAAAAAGACAGGCAAATATCCAAGCGGAATTATGTGTACCCCGGAAGATTCACCCATCGAAAAAGCACTCCCGATGCATTTCTGCATCGGGAGTAAAAGTGTTACTGCATTAAAATCATCTTTTTCGTGCCGCTAAAATCATTGGCTGTAAGTTGATAAAAATAGACGCCGCTTGAAAGATCGGTGGCTTGCCAGTTGAATTCGTGCGAACCAGCCGTCATGTTTTCATCTACCAAAACAGCAACTTGCTTGCCTAATGTATTGTAAACCACGAGTTTTACGTTACCACTAACCGGCACGTCAAACTGAATGGTTGTTGATGGATTAAAGGGATTTGGATAATTTTGCGCCAACGAGTACTCTGCTGGTAGCGTAGTGGGATTATCCGCAACACCGGTCGGCAAACCTTGGCCGCTTACCGGGATACCGACGCTGAATTCGTTCGGATCATTGTTGGGGATGGCCACATACGTATCATACGGTTCATCCGTAAAGGGCATAAATGTAATTTCAACTTCCTGGCTGCCGCCCGGAGTTACAGTAAACGATGCCGGATTGGCTGTAAAGGCTTTTTCGCCAGCAAAAATGCCATCAACCACCAGGTCCTGATCGCCAACATTGTTTACGGTGATCGATTTAGTCATGGTACCTACATCACCAATATCGCCGAATTCAAGTCCGCCGAGGGTGCTGCTGGTGACCAGCTCAATGTCCGGTCCCCAAAATTCGGTCTTTGCCGACGGGAACAAGCTGGTTGGAACCGCCCAATGGCGAATTTCCGCATTTACCCAGGTGTTGTGATCCGGGCTGGCACCAATCGCTGTTCCCGGTACATCGGCCGCAGTTTGAAAAATGATATGCACTGCATCATTGGGATTTTTGTTGGCAATGCCGACATAGCGCAAATTCTGACGCAACGCATCTTCCTCAGGAATCAATTGTACGGCATCGCCCCAGGTGGCGCCACCATCTGTCGATTTCGCGCCCCAAATTCGACCAAAGGCCAGAGGACCGAAATTGGTTTGTCCTTGATTGATATTATCTGCAGCCGTTACAGTATCCGTATCGCTCATTTTGATGAACACACAGTACAAATTGCCGGCGGCATCCGCACCAATTTGCGGCATGGTAACATACTGCTGGAATACACCAGCGTACACATCCACGGTTTCATCTTTTTTGTAAATAGTTGAAACGCCTGAGGAGGGGCTCCAATGTTTAATGCTAAACCCACCTTCGGTGTGCGAACTGTCGCCATTCAAAAATTTGATATAAGGAGTAATCCAGGTCAAGCTGGTTCCATTCGGATAGTAGGTGGACTCGGACGTCCAAATAGTTTCATTCCAAACCACATGGGGTTCGCCATTCTGGTAAAACAAATCTGCAGGACCATGAGGCGCCGCATGATAGCCCGGTTCCGGAAAAACCGTATCGCCACTGGCTTCACGTGTAAACGGATACAGCACGGTATCAATCGGTGCCAGGGTTGTGGAATCCAAATTCACAATAACATCCCAGCGAATGGGATAGGTGAGCGAGTCACCCGGTTCCGGAAACGGAGCATCAAGAACTTGAACAGCTTCTTTGAATGTTTGTCCCTGATCTTCACTTTCAAAAAAGTAAAAATCGTGACCGGAACTCGCAATCAAAACACCAACATTGCCATCGTCCGTATCCGAGGCTTCAACTTGATGGCTGCCTGCTTCGTTTGCTCCCGAAGCACCAGTACCCAGTCGATACTTCGATGTATCCGGGAACATGGCAATCCAGTCGGACCATGTAGCGCCGCGATCGGTCGACCGCCAGAACATAATGTTATCATTCACGCCATTGATGAGACGTACCCAATCATCTTGATTATTGTTTGTAGCCGTGACGTACCAGACATCGCTGCCGTCCACGGCAATATCCGGCCAAAACGGCTCAAGATCTTTTGTACCATCTTCACGAGCATTCCACACCGGAGTCATGGTAAAAAAACCAAATCCGGGCGCAAAATCGTAAAACGCGCGAGTGGCTTCTGAATTGGTTAGCGTATGGTGAGAGGCAGGAATAGCTACATTGTTAGCATCCACAGCCAGGGAGCCGTATCCGGCGCGTTGCGTTTCAATTGGTATTCCCAAGCCTTGGGTCCAGCTACTACCATCAAAATAATTATAGTACATACGACGGTTAATGAATCCCGGCACTTCGGCGATATCACCGTACATCCACTGCGTATGAATCGTACCAGTGGCAACATCATACCAAATGCGATCGTGCAAGTTGTCATTGGTTTGGTAGTTATAAGCGGTTTCACCAATTTTAGTGCCTGGCAAGTTTGCTGCCGTGGAAGTGGTTTGGATGTTCATGTCTCGTCCGGCGTACACGCTGGCATCCGGATCTTCAGCATCCAGCCGCATCGCTTTTTCCAGCGCCTGTTTTGCATGTTGTGCCGGGAATTTCAGGTCCGTAGCAAACAATGAGCTACAAAGAACAACGAGCATTACAACAAATATCAACTGCTTCATATGCATCCTCCTTGATTAAAGTTATCCGACCTTTTTTTTGAATTTGTTTTCTCTCTTCATGTATAACCACAGCCGCTTGGCTGAACGGCAATATAATCATTTAAATATCTTTGGTCAAATAAAACCGTATGGCTCAGTTTGTGCCCAAACTTTTTTGATGCTTGATAAATTACTGCTGCTATGCTCGATATGTTGGGTGACGCCTTTCGTAATTGCCACTCTTGGCTCTCTTCGCATTTGCAGTTTATTGGTAGGCAAGGGTTGTAGATTAAATTCTTTCCTTGTTTAGTTATTAAAAATTCGCGCAAAAAGCAAGTAAAAAGTTCATCAATGGGTCACCCAACGACTTGATTGATTTTTATGAATGAATTATCTATCTTGCAAGCACGATTCAAGTGCTTTGGGAAACGGCATATACATTATTATTACCCTGAGAGAATTTTCGAACCTAGTCTGGACATCTTATGAAAAAATTGCTTGTGTTGATATTATTCTTGCTTTCCTGCTCTCAGCAGGAGGTTCCGGTTGTGACCGAATGGATCGGCTTAAAGACAACGGAAAACACCACTCTGGAAAAACGGTTCAAAACCGCGGGCCAAGGCGTAGGCAAGGTTACCTGGTGGGCCGGGGGCTATACCTATGCCGGCGGCAGCTTTACTATTGAGTTGATTGACATGAAAACCAAAAAAAGTGTTTTAAAAAAAGTGTATGAATATGGCGACCTCTCCACCGGCAACGATGAGAAACCGAAATTTCACTGGTGGCATTCCGAAGAAAAAGACCGCACTATATTGCAGGCCGACCGGGTGTACAAAATGAAATTGTCGAGCACCAATCTTGCACAACCCGGAGCCGGTTGGGGATTATGGTTGTACCGAATTGGCGAAACACCTCGTCGACATGAATCGCCGGAACGCTAAGGTTTAGGAGGCGTATTATGCGTTATTTATACTTGATTTTTGTGCTCTGTTTGCTGCTTGGCGCTTGTGAAAATCCTGATACTTTAGTAGACAAGACGGACAGTACCCTCACCGGGCAAGTTTTACCCGGAGTGGCGGGAACCACGAGCGGCAAAATATACGTTGTTGCATCGCAAACCAATAATTTGGCCGATATCGATTGGACTCGTAATCGAGATGTGTTGGGGCGATTTGGAACCTATGAAATAAACGAGCTCCCGGGCGGTAAATATTACATTGCCGCTTTTTTGGATGAAAATAAAAATGAAACGCTGGACCAGGACGAGTTTTGGGGTGGATACGAAGCCAATGGGGACAACCGTTTGGACCTCGTAACGCTGGATGGCGGCAAGACTGTGACGCGAGATATTACATTTTTGGCTCGATATTAATTAGGATGGATCACTAGCGGCGCAGGCAAATTGGATGAAAAGATAAAATTATACGGCATACGTAAAATTCGAATTGAGCAACAGGTGACCCATCCTACGGTTTCAAATTCGCCAATCTTTTAATTTTTAAATTCACCCGATCCTTCAAGGGATCGGGTCAATGATCCTTCTAAACCCAAAAAAGGCACACCCATAATCCAAGCCCGAATTACACGTGTGCCTCTTTTCTTAACACATCCATAACGCCTCCCTTGTTGTACGTTAGAAACGTATAAAAAAAGCCCGGGAACCACAAGCAGAGAATGACCGTTTAGAAAAAATCACAACGGAATATTTTCTGTTGTATTTT
>CAYPZM010000327.1:0-6175 GCA_964414825.1 uncultured Cytophagia bacterium
CTACATTCCCAATGTAGCCAACACCTGGTACCAGTGCCCGATTACCGCAACCCGTTGGGCGCTGCGCTGGTGCCAGCCGTACCAATCGTCGTTTGCCAGCAGACACGGCTACGAGCAGGGTTGTTTGGCTCCCAGCGAAGCCGGCAACATTTGGAACCGCTGGTTTCCATACGAAAAACGTGAGGGATTCAACTATACACCGGCTGGCTGGCTATCCGATTCGGCGCAGCAGGAAATTTATCGATTTGTCGCCCACATCGAACAATTGTTCGATGCCCCGTTTTTGACGAAAAATGTAAAAATGAGCGTACGCATTGCAGCGTTGCGGGAGATGTTTCCGGGGGCACTCTTCATTCACATTTCCCGCGATCCGCTGGACGCGGCATTGTCGTTGCTTGTTGTGCGTCGAAAAAACAACAAAGAGTGGTGGTCTGTGCTCCCCAGAGAATATGCTGAATTTGAAGCGCTACCCGAGTTGGTGCAAGTGTGCAAACAAGTCTATTTTACCGAGCAAAATATTTTGGATGATGTAAAAGGAATTTCCGACCGAGTCCATTCACTGCCGTATTCGACCGTATGTTCACAACCGCATCTTACGATAACCGAGTTGAGTCAATATTTTAATCGATCAGGAATGAACCTTGCACCCGATTTGAAAGATGTGCCTGACTCTTTTCCTGTCTCGCAGCCTAAAACTCAAGGTGTTGTCAGCCCGGAAGAGATGGAAAAGATGCGTCAAATGCTCGATGAGCTGTTTGGGAGCTCGACTCTATGAGTTCGACACAAGAAAGATATCGGGAGTGGAGTTCGACGGCGTCCGAACTACGGCTCTTTTCCACTGCCTGGTGGCTGGATGCGGTTTGTCCTGGAAATTGGGATGCGGCTCTGGTTGAGAAAAATGGTGAAATCGTCGCCGCTTTGCCGTATACGTTTGCAAAACTGGCTGGACTGGAGGTCATTAAAATGCCGGAATTGACGCCCTGGCTTGATATAGCTATTCGGTATCCGGAGGGGCAAAAATATGCCAATCGACTGGCATACGAAAAAGAAATGTTCACCGCTCTTATCGAGCAATTGCCCAAGGTGCCGCGATTTCGACAGCGTTACAATTATGCATTCACCAATTGGTTGCCGTTTTACTGGCAGGGATTCCGGCAGACCACTCGCTATTCTTACGTGCTTTCAAATCTGGATAACTTGGATCTCGTGTTTGCCGGATTTCGCGAAAATATCCGGCGCGAGATTCGCAAAGCGCAAAAACGCTTAACCGTGACCGAGAGCGAAGATTTGCGCACGTTTTATCAATTCAACCTTACAACGTTCGAGCGACAAAATACAAAACCGTCGTTTTCTTATGAGCTCTTGCAACGTGTGGAAACGGCGTGTCAAAAACAACAGTGTCGCAAAATCTTTTTCGCCGCAGATGCGGATCGAATTCACGCCGTAATTTATGTGGTGTTGGATGCGTACAGCGCCTACTATCTGATGGGTGGTGCCGATCCTGCCTTGCGCTCCAGCGGCGCTTCTTCACTGTTGATGTGGCATGCGATTCAATTCGCGGCCAGGGCGACCCGACAATTTGATTTTGAGGGCAGCATGATCGAGCCGATTGAACGCTTTTTCCGCTCGTTTGGCGCCGTGCAAACGCCCTATTTCTCCATCTCGAAAAACCGCGGCCTGTTCAAACTTCTCGAACCGTTTTGGGGCTAAGCCATGCTAAAGCTGCCCCGCATCACATCCGATTTCACAAAAAATGTCTTAAAACTCATGTCGGGCACGGCTCTGGCGCATGTCGCTACATTTATTGCCACGCCGTTGCTCACGAGACTGTTCGCCAAGGAGAGCCTGGGCGAGTTGCAATTGTTCGTCTCCACCATCACCACATTCGGTGTGGTGAGCTCGCTCAAGTACGAGCTCGCCATTGTCATCCCCAAAGATGATGACGAGAGCAATGCTATTGCCGTATTGTCACTCGCTTCCCTGTTCCTGTTCAGTTTGCTGTTCACGTTGATGTTAACGTTGGTCGGTGGCCCCTTTCTTCGTCTTTTCGATGCAGAATCGTTACAACCGTATTTGTATTTTTTGGCGCTCGGTGTGTTTTTATTCGGATTGATGCAGTCCCTGCAATACGTACTCGTGCGACATAAAAAGTTTGGCGCGTTGGCGACCAACAAAATTGTGCAAGTGGCTTCCACGCAAATTCTGGCGGTAACGCTGGGATTTTTTTCCGATTCTGTAGAAATTCTGTTGTATACCCAAGTGTTAGGATATCTCCTGGCCGCTTTATTGATTCTCAGGATGAAGGTGGTGCGATTTAGCGTCTCCTGGACCCGCCTATGGCAACTGGCCCGCGCCAACAAAAAATTTCCCACCATCAACACCTCCATGGTATTCCTAAACACGTTGTCGCTGCAGCTTCCGGTCTTTATGCTCAGCCGCTATTTTACTACCGAAGTCGTGGCGCTCTATTCCATGGCCAACCGCCTTGTCAATATTCCGTTGTTTATGATTGGCCGCTCGGTGCAGCAGGTCTATTTCCAATCCGCAAGCGAAGCGTTTCATATCAGCAAGAACCGCCTCTTGTTTATTTACAAAAAAACCATTGCAAGACTGGTCGTTATTGCCATCATTCCGCTGGCCATTGTCCTCTTCGCCGGCCCCTGGATTGCCAGCCTTTATCTCGGAGCAGCCTACACCGAGGCGGGGGTGTATATGCAGATTATTACGTTTTGGATGTTTTTTCAGTTTATTTCCTCGCCCGTGAGCCAAACGTTTACCATCATTGACCGTCAGGAAGTCGGATTTTATTTAATAGTGATCTCGTTGGTAGTGCGGATCGTGGCCATGAGTTTATTCAATGCAAGTCCCCGTGAGATGTTGTTTGCCCTTTCCATTGCTGCAGGATTATTTTATTTGTTTTATAATGTGTACATTTATATTCTAATCAAACCTTCGAAACATAAATCATGAAAAAAAAGCCCGTCGATAACAAGCAACAAACCGTTGATGGAGTTACCTATCACTATTCTTCCGATTGGATTCACCATTTGGAGTCCGAAGAGCATTGGCGTCTGTATTGGTGGCAAGCCAACCTTGTAAAGGATTCCATACAGCCGTCGGATCGCGTTTTGGAAATTGGTGTGGGCAGCGGTTTTATGGCCAATTATTTGCAATCCAAAGGTATTGATGTCACAACCATGGATATTGATGCGGATAAACATCCCGACATTGTCGCAAACATTGTCACGGTAGATTGGCACGATTATCAATTTGATCACATTTTGGCATTTGAAGTGTTTGAACACATTCCTTTTGAAAAGTTTGAAAACATTATCAAGGCGCTATCCTCAAGCTGTCATAAAACCATTAGCTTGAGCGTACCTCTTAATGAGCGTGTTTTGCTTCGGGCCGACATTCGGATGCCCATTATTGGCAGAAAATGGATTAATCTTACAATTCCCAAATTTAAAATTGATGAAGAACATCATTTTTGGGAGGTCGGGATTGGACACGTTTCTAAGAAACAGATTTATGATATGTTCGCTGTGAATAATTTTCGTCTTGCCAAAACATATAGCATGTTTTCTCGACTGTATCTGAAATTTGAGAAATCTTGATACGAGGGAGTATAAAAATGACAAAATATCTTGTATGTGTCGTTTTGCTTGCCTGCCCACTTTTGGGTTCAATGGGAAGCATGTTAGTTTTGGACGGACAGGATGATTATGTAACATTGTTTAAACCGGTCATTGATGTCAACTACTTTACGGTTGAAGGTTGGGCTTACCTTCTAGGCCCTGGGGGAGGAGTGTATAACGAAAATTTTATGTTCGAACAGCGAAGTTTGGAAACCGGGTTTGCGGCGACGTCTGTTGTGCTGGCCCCGGAAAGTTATGGCAATAATACAAGCTTTGTGGTTCGCGATAATAAAAATGACAGGGTGCGCACGTTTGTGCCTATGCAGAATTATTTGGAGTGGCATCACTATGCCGGAGTGTGTTCGGAAGAGTGGGTATCGCTATATGTCGATGGTGAGTTAAAAACCAGGCTGCCCAACTTTCATACAGGGAATTATGTTGAACGAGTCGATATTATCGATATCGGCCGCCATGTTTATCATGATATTATCTCCGGATTTTTTAATGGCTATATCGACGAAATCCGCATTTGGGACCACCCGCGCTCGCCCGAGCAAATTCAGGAGTTCATGACAACCTCGCTGCCAAAGGAGGTCTATACCTCCCCCAACAGTGGATTGCTGGGATTTTGGAATTTTGACGAAACTATAGCCGCGACATTGAACGGCCAAGACGTTGAGCTGGTCAAAGATTTGTCGGGGCATCAACATCACGGTGTACTAAAACACGGCGCCACAATTTTACCAAAGGGTCCAAGAACTTTAACTTTGGTTGAATTCGATTTGATCACGCCTCGATACGATTCCACAATCTACACAACGCGACCTGTTTTCTCGTGGGAGCCAGCCGTGCAAGAAACTGTAGTGACGCCGTTTGA
This sequence comes from uncultured Cytophagia bacterium, assembly GCA_964414825.1. GTDB lineage: Bacteria > Zhuqueibacterota > Zhuqueibacteria > Residuimicrobiales > Krinioviventaceae > CAYPZM01. The sequence goes on from CAYPZM010000327.1 coordinate 4,516, forward strand.
ACTGGAATACACGCTATTTCTATCCACCTCCCCCGATTTTTTTAATCCCAAACAAAAACGCGTTTTAGGAACCCAGCACTCGGTTCAACTCACCGGATTGCAGCCCGGCACCACGTATTTCTGGAAGGTCTCGGCCACTAACGCTGTTGATGAAACTCGTTGGAGCCGTCAAGAATCCGCATTTTTTGTGCATGAGACCGCTACGCCCGTAGAGGACAATTCGAATACCGTACCAGATCACTATAAACTATATGCCAGTTACCCAAATCCGTTTAATGCGACCACCGCCATCCAGTATGATCTTCCACAATCCGCTTCCGTTCGTCTGTTGATACTTAATATTCATGGGCAATTGGTTCGAACATTAGTAGATCATTCTTTGCCAACAGGCTCACACTTTATTCGTTGGAATGGACGCACGGATTTGGGCGAGACCGCAGCTTCAGGTGTTTACATGTGCAAATTGAAAGTTCAGGGTAGCGATGGCGGTACATTTTCGCAAACCAATCGGCTTACCTTGCTTCGGTAAACTCGACTTTGCCGTTCCACAATTTTGCTGTTTCCTTCACTTTCAACTGGACTTTGTGCACAAATCTCTTTATTTTCTGTGAAACAAATTCACAAACAAGTGCATCGAAAGCCGTGATCACAGAACAGCCCCAAGAGACATTCTCCCGCAAGCTTTCCAATCTGCTAAATCGTTATGCCATTTGGCCTACGTTTTTTGCAGCCATTTTTTTGTTACTTGGATTTTACAGCCAATTCCTCATTACCGATTCCGCCAAAACCGATCTATTTTGTGATGTGCAAAACCTTTTTGAACAGCCGCTTCCGTTATGGAATCCTCATCTGCAAAGCGGGCTCCCCGCCTTGAGCCAGCCCGGCACCATCGGCCATTTGAACATTATCGATTCCGCTATTTACTCTGTCTTGGCTCCAATTCAGGCCTATGTTCCGGATGTGGAGTTTATCTATTTGCTTTTAAACCTGTTGGTGTTTTGCGGATTTACATTTGTGTTCCTGCGGCGCAACCGGGTGGCTCCGCTGCCGTCCTCGTTTGTCTCCATTGTGGTGTTGTTTATCCCGCAATATGTTATCAATATCGTCAGCGGCCAATGGATAGAAATTTTGGCTCTCTCCCTGCTGCCGGTAATTCTCCATTTTTCGCACTTTTTATTCAGCAGGCGCAGATTGATTTGGTGGGTGCTGACCGCTTTCTTTTTCACTTTTCAAGCGTTGCGCGGCAGCATGTTCATTTCGGCTGCCACAGCTTTGATTATGTTGGCATTTATGCTCATTCACACATTTGCCCATTCGGAACAGCGATGGACCGATTTGCTAAAAAATTTGGGCCTGTTGCTCGGCGTTTGGGTTTTTAGCTTTTTGGGCGCGGGTTATGTCTATTTTCCTTTTATTGACCTGTTGCGATATTCCACTGCCGATCCCCTGCTGTTTTCCTTTCACCTCGGCGACTTTTTCCTCTATATTTTGCCCAGCTTTAACGGCACCATAACGTTGGTCGACAACCAAGTCATTTTTTATTTTGGCATTTTGCTCATTTTTTTGGCCGGGTTTGGTGTGCTGCTCAAACGTGATTCGCTGGTGTTTGGATTGCTCGGCCTGTGTGCAGTAATGGTTGGCATCGCCCTTTTCAAATATC
>CAYPZM010000328.1:0-6171 GCA_964414825.1 uncultured Cytophagia bacterium
ATCAAGTTTTACTTTTTCGTCATAATCGGCATCCACATCGAGGACCGACCAGGGGATGGCCGCTTCCAGACGATATCCTGTTGCAGTTTTGGAAAACTGAAACGGGACTTGTTCAAACTGCGGACCATGAGACAGGCTTTTGTCACTAAAATTAAAGTGAAACGGCTGCCGATTGACGGAATCGAAAAAGATATTAACCCCGTCGGAGCGATCGTCAGAGGTCATTCCGGCATTAATCACAACAAATGCATCCGGATGAGAGGTGTTATTACTATCAAAACCGATGAGGGATATTTCAGAGTCCCGAGTTCGAGTTTTGACGACCGCCATGCCCGGTTGACCGGCGCGGCACACCTGCTTGTAAAAGTAATAACCCGGTAACACTTCATACGTACTATCCTCACGAACTCGAAACGCCGTACCGGGATTGGGATCGCCATAAACCCAATGTGTGGGCCGCTGAATATGGGCCCACGGCGTAATTGAATTAACATCTGCAAAATAAATATTCAAAAATTGCTGAATAATAGACTCGGTATCCATGCCGCCCCAACTCATGGAGGTTGTCCAGGCATGCAGGCCGGGCTTGGCTTTTCGCAATATTTCTGTTCCTTCACTATCATAACCGGTTATCCAGCGGCCGTAATCATGAGTTATAAAACCATGTGAAGTAATAAGGCCCAAGCCGGCCAACGCCGCTGGATCATTTGCAATGGCATCGGCATAATTCCAGTAATAAAACTTGTACCAATTTTGAGGCTCGCCCGGTGTCAACAATACATCGTCGAGTCCGGCCTGATCCAGCATCGGTCGCATAAAACCAAGAAAATCCGCCACCTGTTCCGGAGGCCAATACAAATTGTAATCATGTCCGTAATCAAAGTTGGCATATTCGCCGTCAACCGGCCAGCGGCGCCAGTCATCACCTTCGTTGTGCAACGACAAATATTTGACCGGGAAATTCTGCTTACGCAAAAATTGCACCCAATCGATCATATAACGCGCCACATCCTTTTTAAATTTTGGATCCAGATCGCGGCCGCGAAATACCTTTTGTTTCGTAGCCCAAGGCGGCGGTCCGTAAAGCGTGGTAATGATTTGGATATCGCCGCCGCGCTCCCGGGTAATATCTATTCCCCGCCGTGCGAACTCGCGCATGTATTTTGTGGTTGTTTTATGATCAAACGGCCCACCGGGTGTTTTTTGGTGCAGGGGGTCCAGAAACATTTTAATGATCCCGGGTTGCAGTCCATCATAACCAAAGGTCATTTCCAGTATTTCTTCTTTTTGGGATTCACTCAACAAGCTAAAGCCGCCGTATTCCTGGGGGAATTCGTCGTAATTGCGTGTGTGCGCAGTTTGAACATAATTGACCCCAAATCCGTCCCAGGGGCGCAACTTTTGGGTAAAATCGATGGTTGTTTCCACGGTGTGGAAATTTTCATAGTCTGATTGCGCGAAAAGACTCCCGAAACAAATTATCAGAATGAACAAAAAACGAGTTAACTTCATAAATCCTCCAAAAGTTTTTTACATCTATGTATCAATAAACGCGGGTATAGAATTGAATGAAATCGGCGGTAATTTTTGCCAAATCATCCGAGGCAGGTATCAATTCTTTATTTTCACGGCTCCAGCCATGGCCGGTATTGAGAACAGATACTAGCGAGACATTTGCGCCCACACGTTGTCCTTTTTGCAGCAGTGCAATGGACTGTGCGAACGGCACAATGTCATCATCCACGCCATGGATACACAGCACAGGCGGACTATTGACAGCCAGGTAATTTATGGGACTTGAAACTTGGCGAATCTCCAGATCGTCTTCAAGGGTTGAGCCAAAGCGTTCATCATGCCCCCGAATATGCGGCCCGGAAACCTCCGGGGTTACAAAATCAGCCACTCCATACCAGGACACAACACAACGGGTCGAGGCCGGCGCCGATTGCAACTCGTCCAGGCCTGGAAAATCATTATTTTGGGTGAGTGCGGCCATCAACGCGAGATGGCCGCCGGCAGAACTTCCCCACGTGGCCATACGGTCAGCATCGATATTTAGACGCCGGCTATTTTTGTGGAGAAAACGAACAGCATCCTTGCAATCGCGTATGATGTGGCGCAGAGTGATGCCTGTTCTTAAAAGCCGATAATCTATGCTGACGCCGACAAAGCCTCGATCGGCCAGATATTCAAACACTTTTATTTGTTCCGGCTGATCAAAACTTTGCCGCCAGCCGCCTCGCCAACCGCCTCCATGGATAAAAACGTGCACCGGAGACGATGTGGATGATGGATGATTCGGATAAAGAACATCCAGCTTTAACTCTTGCCCGTCAATTTTTTTATAGATCAACGTCTTTGTCGGCCCCGTCCAAATGGCGGCGCCTCGATTTTCCTGGCCAATACCGGAAAACGGCAACACCAGAAAGAGAATAATTAATAATCTATTCATATCAGCTTGTTCTTTTTAATTATTTTAGATGCTGCCGAGACGGCGGCGTCGAGAGGTCCATAGCCTTTTCCCGGGCCTTTTCATCGTCTGTTTTATAGATGACAATGCGATCGATACCAAAACCAATGGAGCGGCCGCCGATGTACAGATTATTTATACCTTTTTGCAGCTCGAATTCACGGACGCCCCAATCCAGCCAGGTCAATCCCTCGCCGTCGTGAAACGAATCGCCCATGCGGGAAATCACCTTGCCGGCGTGACGATCCGGTTGGAATCCTACTTTGGAAACCCAGGCGTCATTATCGCCATCCTCGCGCTCATGATGGTTACGAACATCGACACTATAGACGCCCGGATTGGTAATAGACAGGCGTAAAATCAGCCACTCATCCTGGGGTCCTTGCCGTACTCCCAGAGAATCATGATTACCGCCGATACCGTCGATACTGGTGGTTCGGGACGGCCCTTGCCATTCCAGGTATCCATCGCCGGTATAATTTTCCGGCTCGGTTTTCAACTGCCAATGATCGTGATGTTCAATATCCTCAGCCTCAATGACCACGAAACCATTCTGCTCCTGCCAGATTTCCGGCGGATAAAATTCAAGATCGGCTGCGAATACCTCCGGGAGCGAAAATTGACCGTTGTTTAAGGATTCCACCGGACCATCACCGCTTGGTTTATCGGCAGCGGTCGTCAGCAGAATTTTATCGACGCGCCAGTTGGGGTAGCGACGATTTTCAGGCGGATTGTCGGGATGTTCCGGATCAGCGCCCTTGACCAGGTACAGATTGTGCCATCCCGGTTTGGTAACGTTGACAGTTGGCGTAGCCGGAATTGGACCGTTTTCTGGGTTTTGATAATGTCTCTCATTGGTCCATGCCAGTCGTTCGGAAAAAGTGATTTCATAAAAATCGGATTCGCTCTTCAACGCGGCTGCACCAAAAAACACTTTGACCTCGTTCGAGCCGCCATCCCCACCGCTCTGTCCCAGCAGCCACAAATTATAGATGCCGGTATTTTCAAAATAAATCGCATAGCGCATGTAATCGCTCCAGGAGCCGCGGCGCGTCAGCATGGCCAAACCGCTCTGGCCGGGCTTTTCCTGCCACCGCGGCTTGCTGACGATCATGTTCATGTCGTCCAGTACATACGGTTCACAGATAACCACCGGCACAGAAACATTCAAAAACTTGTCGGCGACCGCTCCGGACGACACGGATTCGGAGACAAAAACCAGAGCTTTGTTTTCGGCATCCCGTGGGGTGACCGCCTCATCTTCAACCGGTTTTACAGTAAAGCCCAACTGTTCCAGCCGCTCACTCGTCGCTTTATCCATGTCACCGAGCTCTGTGGAACTGACAATAAACAGCGCCTCGCCGGCGGTTTGCCCTCCCACTGTCCAATTGAGGGCAGCATCCCACAACATCCATCCTTCCGCAGTCAGTTCCGGGGTGCCGCTGAACATTCCGGTTCGTCGGGCTGTCGCGTTGCCTTGTGCCAGCGCGGCTCCGTTTTCATAAAAAAACACCGCTGCTTTTTCAGCATCGCTTTCGAATGCCGCCGCAATGGTTGCCAATGGCGCCGGGAATCCCCAATTAACGTCGTGTTCCTCGCGGGTAATTTGAATAGAACCGGCCTGTATCCCGGGCAAAACAGCCGATCTGACATCAAGTACCGATTCCGAATCCGTTCCGAGTCCGGCCATGTCATCGGTAATAGCATTTCGTCCCTCAACGCGTTCCCATGGGCCAACGTTGGAGGTGTAATGTTCGGCTTCAATGGAAATCACCCCGTTTTCTTCAACAAATGAAAATGGCGGCGCGGAAAATAAACCGGCTTGGTAAAAAAGTATGGCAACAAACAAGATTCGTAACATAATAACCCTTTCTATTGTACTGAACGTCTCATGAAATTACATTGACTGTTAATAGTATTTGATAGATTGATTAATTTGCTGTAACGTATATTTTCGTTTAGGTCCAATGACCTCATATCTTTCACGGATAAACCTCAAAGGATTTAAAGCCTCCGAGATTTGGAAATGGCCCTATTGCAATAATACCATTTTTCGGACGAATATAAAGTCACCCGCGATCATTTTATAAAAGTAAGCACCACTCGTCAAATGAGTGCCGTTAAAAGAAACTGAATGATTTCCGGCAGATTGAATCGAATTGACCACCGTCTCGACAAGCCGGCCTCGAACATCAAACACCTGCAGCAGCACATGTTCTGTTTTCGGCAATTTAAAAGTAATGCGGGTGGTCGGATTGAACGGATTCGGATAATTTTGCGCCAATTGAAAATCGTTAGCCGTCAAAGTGCGGTCGTCAACAGCGGTATTAAGCCCATAATTGTCCGCCCAAACCAGTTCGCCGACCCAGGTCAAATTGGTCGGCTGATCGTTTGCATCAAATTCTACAGCGCATTCGCCGTCTTTGCACAATAGATCGCCTCGGGTGCCTTCGCGAAAACTCCAGATAATCCGTCCCACGCCTTTTTTCGGAGCCACAGCATGGACTGCTTTTGTAGCCGTTTGATGTTTGTCGGTATCCGCAGCATATTCGCCGATGATCAACGGTAAACCTTTTGCATGAACACGATCGATGTAATCGGCTAATCGGGCATTTTGTTCTTTCTGAGTGCCCTTGTCCCATTGGTCATAAATGTGGACATCAAAAATGATATTATCATAGGAGTGTTCGCCGTCACCGTAACCGGGATCAAAGGCGATGACCCGGTCGCCGGCTGACAGGATAGCGCTTTTTTCTGTTGCAATTTTATTGGTGTCCCACTCGGGACCGGTATCCTGACCCCAGCTCCAGCCGCCGACAACAATCATGTTGTTTGCGCCGATCTCATCACGGATCAACTTTATCGCTTCCTGATGCATGGTCACCCATTGTTCGCGGCGCTGGTCGCGATTATTGTTGTCCATATCGCCGGGTTCATTATAGATGTTGAACCACACATAATTATTATCTTTAAAAAGGTCAGCCACTTGGCTCCAAAAGTCCAATAATTCATTCAGGTTCTCACTGGTTTCACTTGCGGAAAACGTTGCATAGTCACCAATGGCGTGCCAATCCAAAATGACGACAACACCTCGGTCTGTATATTTTTGAACTCTGGAGGGCAAATCCGTTATGTTTTGAACGGGGGTGCAATTTGAAGTAAGATTACCGTTCCAATAGCTGTCCCACAAGCGGTTTGTAACTCGAACAGCATTAAATTGCCAGAGATCAACAAAACAATCGATATCACTGCTAAAATCATCACACCAATCATTGCGGATGCCGCCGTTACGATTGGCGCCTTTAGTGATAAATTCATCGCCGTAAGGATCGTGGATGACCGGCCCGTGCGTATGAAAGGTGCCGGTTTCGTGGGCAAAGCTGGTACCGATAATTAAAAAATTGATAAAAAAGAAAAAATACCGCATTATCATTCTCCAATTTTTCAATGCTTATTTGTTTTCTTTTGAAAGTCCATAACCAAACAGCGAGATTCTGTACATCTGTATCAAAACCGTAACAATCCATCCAAACCAGTTCACCGATCCAGGTCAAATAGACCGGCTGATTGTTTTCAGAGTTCTCCGATGTATAAGCTGTCCGTATCGTTTTGGCGCTTTGTTTGGAATTGGCGCCAATCCGAGACCGAGCTCGCTTTCAGCACGTGATGTCGATTAACAACTCTCCTTAACAGATCGAGAC
>CAYPZM010000329.1:0-6147 GCA_964414825.1 uncultured Cytophagia bacterium
AGGCGCTCACACTGTTGTTTTTAATCGTATTACGCAGAATCTGCGGCGTAGAGTCGATGCTGTAAATCGCGCCACCGGAGCGCGAAGCCGAGTTGTCAAGAATGTCGCAGTTTTCAATTGTTGGCGAGCCATTTTGGATATAGACCGCCCCACCGTGATCGCCAACCTGATTGTTTCTCAGCGTCGAATTGACAATCACAGGACTCGAATTCACGATATACAACGCGCCACCGCGATCATTGGGTTCGGCTGCCGTGGCTTTGCCATTTTCTATGATGACATATTCCAAACGGCTCACATCCGGCGAATCGATAATATCGATGCCCAACCATCCCGGTTCGCCCGACCCTGGCGGTGTGGCTGTAAACAGCACCTCTTGCCCCGAAGCACCAAGTGCTTGCAAATTTCCATTTACGGTCATTTTATACCAGTCTTGAAATTCGACGGTGACACCGGCTTCAATGGTTAAGGTTTGTCCAACTGGCACGGTAATATCGCCTTCAATACGATAGGGAGTTCCCGCCAAACCCCAGGTTCCGGATACCTCGCCGCCGGTAATGGTGGTGCCATCCTGGACCGTGATGGTGACGACATCCACATCGGTAGCGCCGTCATCGTCGGTTACAGTAAGTGAAGCGCCATAGGTCCCGACGGCTTCATACGTATGAGACGGATTGGCTTCGGTCGAGGTGTTGCCGTTGTCAAAATCCCAATAATAAGAAACGATGCTGCCGTCGGAATCCGAAGACCCATCAGAGCTAAACTGCACGGTCAAAGGTGCACTGCCGTGATCCGGGTCGGCGGACGCTTGTGCCACCGGCGGCTCATTGGTGGTTCCGGTATCGCCGGATTCGATGGCGCCCATATCCGGAGCGTTGCCATCATAGTCGGACGAGGAAAGATTCACCAGCACCTCGCCCTGCCATTCGTAGTAATCGGTTCCAGCATCAATGGCCGGGGAGCCGCTGGCCAGAGAATAATCGCCATTGGCCGCATCAACAAACATCGGATCGCTGGTAATGTTGCCCTCTTGCCAGTACACATCGCCATTATTATTGGTGACAATACCGGATTGCCCACCGGCGACATCTGAATACGCCACCATCACGGAATTGGGATTGTAGCTATCGCCAAAAAATAACTCCTGCGGCGCATTATTCCAGAGAATGGAATTGACAATGGTAACATGGGCTTGATACAAATACAAGGCGCCGCCTTCGAGATCGCCATATCCATCGACTTGATTATCAGCTATGGTGTTGCCAACCAGGTCGGGATCCGAGTCACCGGCATAAATGGCGCCACCGCGGGCATAGGTTCCAACATTGCCCTGAGCATAAAGCGTGTTACTGGTGATGATATTATACTCCAAAGTCGCATCGGAATTATGCAGGGAGATAGCGCCACCGGTGCCGCGCGCTGCTGAAAAGCTTCCATAAAAACTGGCGCTATTATTTTTGATTGTATTACCGCCAATATACGGCATCGAGTCAGTAGCGTAAATGGCACCGCCGCCACCTACGGAACCACTGACCGTGTTATTTTTTATTAGGCAATTTTCAATAGTTGCATTCGAATTGTCCAAATAAATGGCGCCGCCGTATTTGGAAACTTGGTTGTCTCGCAATGTACAATTTTGAATAACCGGACTGGAATTTACAATGTACAAGGCGCCACCACGATCGTTCGGATTGCCAGCAGTTGCTTTGCCGTTTTCAATAATGCAGTATTCTAACGTGCTGGTTAAAGAAGCGTCAACAATATCAATGCCCACCCAGCCGGGCTCACCGGAGCCTGGAGGTGTGGCTGTGAATAAAATTTGCGCGTCCGCTGTTCCAACGGCGTTCAGCACACCGTTAACGGTCAATTTGTACCAATTTTGAAAGAACACCTCCACGCCAGGTTCAAGGGTTAGTGTTTGGCCGCTGGCAATCGTTATGTCTCCTTCAACGTAATAGGGTGAACCCGTGGCTGTCCAGGTTCCGGATACATTGCCACCGGGGATGGTGGTTGCTCCGAATAACGGTAGAGTCACTAATAAGCTCAATACTCCTACATAATAAAGAATCCTTTTCATTTTACCTCTCCTTTCCATTGTGCATAAAAAAAGCGAGCACCCGAGGCGTCCCCCAGGTGGCTCGCTGTTTCGTTGATCAAAATGTATCGCTTGCAGAGTTGGCACTTTTTTTTGACAACCTAATCCTGCAAGTACAGATTTAGCTACTGATTCCAACCAACTTTACCGTAATTTTTGCTGCTGGCTCGCTCCATCCCCAAATAGCGGGATCAAGGTCCCCAGCACCCAGGATGCCGTCATGGTCGTCAATACGTTTGTGCTCCGGAACGCGTACGCCTGGATTACCGCAGCAAGGTCCTGGAATGTGTTCGGTCATTTCAGTATTTTTTTCGGTTCCGGCATCAAGAGCCGTTACATATTCCATTACCATGCCTTCTTCCATCAAGCCAGGCAGGCGCAAGCCATCAAGCCCGATAAATCCATCATTCGTATTCACGAGCATTGAAACCAGTGAAAGCTGACGAAAACCAACTTTGGCCTCGACCATAATTTTTGCTGATTGACCAGGAAGGATAACGCCGCCACCAACATTGTAATCAAATACAAACGGAGATGAGCTCAGTGTGCTTACCAGTGGATCATTTTGAGCATCTTCTGCTACTCGCTGTACTTCAAAGCTAGCAAATCGACCTTCTTTATAAATGTGAAAGGTCGGATGGTGTGTGGCCACAACAGGTGGCGAAAACGGTTGGGCGGCTCCGTTGCCATTGTTGGGCGTCAGATTCTCGATCACAATCTCGTAGGTAGCGACAGCGTCACTGGCGTGCCCCATCGGTTCGGATGAATCGTTCATCGGAGATTGTACATCCATAGGTGCTTCTTTGCTACATCCAATAATTACAGCGAATGCAACAATTAGTGAAAAAACAGCAAGTTTTCTCATGATACGTCTCCTTAAATAGTTCAAAGATTTTTGCGAATTGTCATAATGAACAACAGGGAAAACATCACAAAAGTATCACGAGAACATAAGATGTTTGTAAAATGCAGAAATAAAAAAAGCCCGGATGTACCGGGCTGTTTAGGCATTTTGTTGTTGATCGTTTTCACGATGCGGCGCGTGTTCGAAAAACCGTTCGCGGAATTTGCGTTTCCACTCTTCGTCATGCCGCTTATTATGGTTGTGATGCGGAAACGACTTGAACAGAATGTGACTGAGAACCACCAAGCCCCAGGCCTGCCAAAAGGAGATCACCGGCAATCCAAAAATGGTCGGCATGAGCCAGTTCCACAACAACATAAGCACCAGACCGAATAGTAATGCCAGGACAGCAGCAACGATCAGCCCTAAAATTGCAAAACCTGCGATGGCCAGCACCCGCAAAGGTATCGGCATATTCATAAAAAAACCGTGATAGTGTTTCATTTTCCACCTCTATAGTTCGTTTAAAAATTCTTTAATGTCTTTTAATCGTTTTTGCAAAAACTGAATAGCATAGCGCTTTCGCGCCAACAACGTGTTGATCGACTCGCCGGTTTCCGCTGCTAGCTCGCGAAATGTGCGGCCCTCGATGACATTTTCGATAAACACAAATCGCTGTTTTTTCGGCAGCTCATCCATGGCATCAATAATCGCCTCATAAATCAGTTGCCGCGTTTCGTCATCCCACTCATCCGGTATGTCCTCGGCAAGTATATCGCGCAAACTAGTACCATTTTCATCCGGATCATCCAATCGCACCGTCGGCACTTTTTTGCGGCGATACCAATCGATCACCTTGTTGCGAGCCACGGTGTACAACCAGCCGGCTAAATTATCCACTGTATCCAGTACGTTCAAGCTTTGTAGCGCCTGCACGTATACTTCTTGTACCAGATCTTCGGACTCGTCACGCGGCAGTTTTGAGCGCACAAAGCTCAGCAAGCTTTTTTGCTCGGAGCGAAAGCTCTGTTCCAGCCTATGTTCTTGTTGGTTTGCCATTCTGTTATTATAGACGAATGAGATGAAAAAATATTGTATATAAACGAATTATTTCGCTTTTTGTCACGTTTGGATATAGTGAATAAACCGGATATAAACTAGAAATACTTGCCGGAGACCAAACAACCTTTAACAATTTTTTAAAAAGAAAGGTGTGGCGCTATGTTTTACAAAGCGAGTGAGGAGCGATACGAAACCATGAAATACAATCGTTGCGGCAAAAGCGGCATTCAATTACCAGGTGTGTCGTTGGGCATGTGGTACAATTTCGGAGGCGTGGATGCGTTTGAAAACTGCCGCGACATATGGCGTTGGGCGTTTGACCACGGCATCACCCATTTCGATTTGGCCAACAACTATGGCCCGCCTCCGGGGTCGGCAGAAGAAAATTTTGGCAAAATGCTCAAACAGGACCTTGCTCCATATCGCGATGAAATGATCATTTCCAGCAAGGCGGGTTACGATATGTGGCCTGGACCGTACGGCGAATGGGGTTCGAAAAAATATCTGGTCGCCAGTCTCGATCAAAGTTTGAAACGCATGGGATTGGATTATGTGGATATTTTTTACTCGCACCGTCCCGATCCCGATACACCCATGGAGGAGACTATGGGCGCCTTGGACTTGCTGGTACGTCAGGGCAAGGCGTTGTATGTCGGAATTTCCAATTACAATGTTGAACAAACGCGCGAGGCCATTCGCATCCTCAACGATTTGGGTACACCGTTGCTCATCCATCAACCGCGATACTCGATGTTTGTGCGTTGGGTAGAAGATGGGTTGCTCGACTTGCTCGACGAGAACGGCGTCGGTTGTATCACGTTTTCGCCTTTGGCGCAAGGCTTGTTGACCGATCGCTATTTGGATGGCATTCCGGAAGACTCGCGCGCAGCAAAATCCTGGAGTTTTCTCGATCCCAAAGACGTGCAAAACCAGCATAAAAAAATTGTTGATTTGAATGAAATCGCCAAACAGCGCGGACAATCTTTGGCGCAAATGGCCCTGGCTTGGGTGCTGCGCCGGAAAGAGGTGACCTCTGTTCTCGTTGGTGTCAGCAGCGCTGATCAATTAAAAACGAATGTCGCTACGTTGGATAATTTAGAGTTTTCGAAAGAAGAGATTGAAAAGATTGAGGCGATTTTTAAGTAAACAAAAAAAGAACCTGGAGTTTAACCTCCAGGTTCAGTGTTACTTGATAAACACAACTCCAACATTAATACCAAAGTAGAGTTGATTTGGAGGATCTCCCAATGTCGAGCTATGCGGCGTCGCCAAATAGCTCATTTTTGTTCCGACATTCATGGTCATGGTCCCGACCGGAAACATCACCCCGAGTTCCGGCGCTACTCCCCACTGCCACTGTCGTCCTTCCTTGACCACAATACCCAATTCGGAACGTTGCCACGCGTAAAATCCACCCATATTCAGACCTACAAAAGGCCGAACAAATCCTGAATCACCAAAGTAAAAATGTGAATTTATCATAATCGGAAATGCATTCATAAACCGAAATTGAGAACCATTCAACCGTGTGGATTCGAGTTCAAGTTGCTGGCTGTTTTGCCAGTAGAATAGTTGCTGCCCAAATGAAGCGCCCATAGTAACGTGCGGCGATACAAATCGACGAACGTCAAAACTAAATCCCAAAAAACTTGGATTGTTGATGTATTGCTTCATCTCACTACCTGGCAGAGCTATGTTGTAACTTAAATTCATCAGCCAATTTTGCGCCCCCGCCGATAGACTCAAAATCAGGACAAGTATAACTGCCAAGCTCTTTTTCATGGTGCCTAACCTCCCGATCATCGGTACTGCCTTTAACCACTCTCTTTACACAACACGTAAAGATGACTTTAATAGTTCTATGCGCCTTGTATCAAATATCATACCTAATTGGTAAATCTTGTGTCTTTAAAACAAGTCTAATACCTAATCAGCAAAATGCAGGCGTATGTACATTATTTTAATGTATTTGGGATGAGAAAAATTGGCGTTTACGGGCTGTTTTTTCGCCACAGCCATGCGGTTGAGCAACCAATGCAGTGTTCGCCTGAATACAATTTTTGTATTCCAATAGAACGTCGTGACAGGCGTAGCACAATTTTGACATTGAGCGGAAAGTGGCCAGACGCAAATATCTATGGCCGTA
>CAYPZM010000330.1:0-6131 GCA_964414825.1 uncultured Cytophagia bacterium
GCTAAATGCTAAAAGCTAAGAGCTAGTAGCTATATAGCTATTAGCTTTTAGCTCCCCTGCCCTTCCCTAAAGATTAGCAAATATAAGCATTGTTCCTAACCCACAAACTCATTCCCCACCTTGCGGGCGCGTTCGGGTTTGTCGAGGTTGATGCTCAGTTTAAGGCCAATGTCCACCAGCAGGTTCCAGCCGGCGCAGAGGTAGACAAACGGCGTCAGATCGCCGGCGTCGGGAACGCGGAAGGTGTCAAACGGGGTATCGCGATTGGCAATGGCCACGATTTTGAGTCCCACGCCTTTTTCCAGCACCTCCTGGAATTTTTCAATTTCATCGTCAATGGGATCGACGACAAACACGATATCGTTCTCACCCATCACTTCTTCAATGCCATGAACGGCGTACGTGCCTTCGAGAAAATCGGATTTTTGCCGCGTGGTTTCGTTGGTTTTGAGGGTGAGCTCTTCGGCGACGCCGTCGTTGTAGCCGGCAAAATAAATCATAGGCGCGTTGGCGGCCGCTTCGATAATCGATTCCGGGATGACGAGCGTGAGCGCCGTGTGAATGGCGTCGGAGAGGTTTGGCAATTCCGGCGCCAAATCCTTTCCGGCCAAATGCCAGACCAGGGATTCGTACACCAGCGCCTGCTCCACCACACTCTTGGTCGCCGCCACCGCATTCTCCCAGCCGCAGGTGAGCACCAGTGTGTCGGTGCAGGACTGTTCCAGCAGCGTACCCTCATTTGCCGTCAGCGCAAAGCGGTTCGGATTGCCTTGCTGCGCCAACTGTTTCGCCAAAATCACCACCTCTTTGGTGCGACCGGAATTGGAGGCGCAAAACACGGCAAATTTTGACAAATCGTATTGCGCGGCCTGGCGCGAGCCGTCCGTGGCCATACACACATCCAGTCCCCAGGTGAGGGCGCGGCGTATGGCGTTTTTGGCCGGAAACAGACGGCTGGAGCCTTCGCCGGTGAAAAACAACCGTCCCACGGACTGGATTTTTTGCGCAAACGGTTTGGTGCGTTCGGGGTCAAAATTTTTTACCACATCAGCGGTGTCCATCATTTCGCGGACGAGGGCATAGGTGTTGTACTTGCTGTCGTTGAGATTCATGGTACTCCTCCCAGGAATTGAGTATGAATAAAAAGTATCGAATTTTCGATGATTATAGACGAACAATTGCCACAAAGGCGCCAGGACACAATAAGAAAATTTGTTCACCCAGGTATTCTTGTGCTGGATTTGGGGCTGGAAGCCCCGCTTGACTTGGCTTCCAGGGATGGAATTCCTGGAAGAACAGGCAACTTGTCTCTAAACGCAGAGGCCGCTGAGGTAACGCAGAGGTAAAAACCATTTTTTTAGTAATCGGATATTGAAAACAGCTTGGCAAAATTGCATAAATTACAATTTTCTCCGCGAGTCTTTGCGCGCTCCGCGGTCTCCGCGTTAAAAAAATAAGTATTAACGATTTCTGATACGTTGAATTCGTTCCTTGAACGTCTCGGTCTCTTCCCGCACTTGGAGAATAAAGCTGTTATCATCCACCGTGCCAATAGCGGCATTCATTTCTTCGATGCTGCGATAGGTGGCGAGCCGGAACGGGTTTTCATAGTCTTTTTGCCGAGAGTCGTACACGCGGTCGCGGATGATTTCCTGAATGTAAATGGCTCGATCCAAAAGCTCCTGCCATTGTTGCGGTGCCAGTGCTGATGTATTCAGCAAGGCACAAAGCGCCGCATACGCATGGCGCTGTTTTTCTTTGGGATAATGTTCCCACAGTTCATCATAGCGGTTGTGAATGGCTTTCCAGGAATCGAGGGCGCCGCTGCCGATGTCGGCGCACAACTGCTCCACATCCTGGCGTTTGACCAATTGTCCGCCCAAATTCACCCACTCGGTTTGGCGCTCGACGGTTAGATCGTTTGCCATTTCCGCAAAAGAGGCATCCGGATACGTTTCCAAATAATTCACCAGATTGGTCACCGCGTAATAAATAATCATCTCTTCGTAGGCCGCATAAGCGTTTTGTGTTTTGAGAATAACAACCGGGCGATGGCTTTTTTCCATATTCTCGCTCAAAATGGCGAGGCCGTCAAGCTTGTCTGAAGAACCGGTGAGCAGGTCATGCCCCGTTTTGATTAACTCCTCGTGATCAACATTTTGAGCCGTTCTCCCTTGGTGCTGCAGCCAGGATTTAGCCGTCCATTGGGCCAACAGCTCACGTCCGTGTAGCAGCTCTTCCACGGTGTCCGGCGCCAGCGAGTCAAACTCGATGTGCTGTCGTTTGTTGACGCGTTTATCGCGTTGGTGAAATTTCCAGGTGTTTCGCGCCAGGGCGTACATATTGTAGAGCCACCAAAACGCGGGCATCACCTCCAGCACATCTTTGGAGGCGTTGTTGTTCAACAGCGAAAAGGGCAGCGGAATATTCAATTCGGACGGATAATCGGCTTTGGACAACAGCGTGAATGAGGCAAAGCGGCTGGAATGTTTGACGCTCGAACAGAGTCCCGGCCAAAATCCGCGACCGGCTTCAATTTCATTGTCATTGGCGCGACTATTATGATTGGAGCCAATGGTCGCCCCGGCCGCCATATTGCTCTGGCCTTTCACCACCGAGGCAATCAAAAACGAGTTGTTGTGATGCTGCTCGTGCGCCGGAAAAATGAGATTGTTGAGCACTTCGCAACAGGAAATGGTCGAATTTTCGCCCAAAATGGAGTTAATGAGCCGGGCGCCATACTTGAGGCTGGAATGGTCGCGGAGCACAAAGCGCACTGCCTTGCAGCCATAAAAAATATGGCAACCGTTGCCGATAATGCCGTTCACCAGCTCCACGCCCTCACCAATTTGCGTGGGTTCTAGCTCAGTAGAATTGATGGTCAAATTTTTGAGCTTGTTGGCGCCTTTGATGTAACAATGCGACCCGATCTTTACATCTTTGAGAATGCGCGAATTTTTAATAACGCACTGCTCGCCGACCGTGCCGTAATAACCGCGCCGCGAATCAAACTGCTGTTGCGTATAGTCGCGTAATTTCTGTTGCAGCGCCTTGTCATCGCGGTATTTGGCCCACAAATAGGCATCGGCGGGCAGCAAGCCGTCGAACGGCAAAATTTTGCGGGCGCCGGTTTCGTTCATAATATCCAGCCACACGCGCACCTCTTCCTTTTCGCCATCTTTGAGGATGCCGTTGCCGAATTTGGCGTAATTGGTGGTGTGCATCTCGTCGATGTTGGCGAGAATACAACGCTCGCCAATAATATAATGCGCCAGGTACGGCACGTTGTGAATGGCCACATCATCACTAATATCGCATGCAATTATTTTGCTGTTGGTAATTCCGGCCGGGAGCTGCAAGTCGTGGTGCTGTAAAAACACATCGGTGAGCCGGCCGATGCGCACCATGCCGAAAAACTCGGTATTTTTGATGAGGTCGGGATCAAACTCGTCAGTCACCCAAATCTCGTCCCATTCGCTGGCGCTGTTGTTGTTTTTCACCAGCATTTCCACTTCATAGGATTTCAAATGCCGCCACTTTTTCGACGAGACCTGAAACTGCTCGTTGCGCAGGTAATATTCGTCTTTGCCTTCCAACAGGTATTGCGACGGAATAAAATCGATCCCGCTTTTGGAGGATTTTATGAGGGCTACGGTGTCCATGGACTCTCCACGTTTATTTTAAAAAACCCAAAAGATTCTCAGGAGTTCAAATTTGATAAAATTTTCATATTCCCAAAGATCAGTTATACAAATTCGGCGAGACGTGGCCAAGCGCGTATTCGGTTGGTTTTTTACAGTAATCGGGGTCTTGTAAAAACCGGCTGCTGTAATTTAGAAAGAACCGATAGACAATCAAGTATTATTTACCGGTTTTGCGGAAAGGGGCGGTTCATGCTGTTCAACCAAACACAAGAATTTCACTCTTTCGTTCTATGGAGATTTTTTTAATCTCTTTCGATGGGCAGTTTCTGATTTTTCCGAAACGCCAACCCCTGAAATGTGGCGACCACCTCCCCCGATTCTTCGGTAACCGTGGCCTGGTACGCGGCCAGTTTGCCATCCGCCACTTCTTCACACACAGCGCGCAAGGTTCCGCCGGTTGCGGATTTGACAAAATTCATGGTGATATTAACGGCCAGCGACATTTGTCCGTGCGAGTTGCTGGCCACGGCAAACGCAAAATCCGCGAGGGTAAACAGGGCGCCGCCGTGTACCACGCCCACGCTGTTGAGGTGATAATCCTGAACATCCATTTCCACGACGGCGCGGCCGGGTGCCGCTTCAACAAGCCGGATGCCGGAGTGTTTGGCGTAGCGGTCGTTTTTTTCGAAAAAGGTTTTGATGGATTCGATATCGGGCATATGATAATAGTGCTGATTCTCGTAAAATTTGAGAAAAACACGAATGCATACGAATGGGAGCACGAACATCTATTAAAATTCGTGCCCTTATTTCAAATACTCGCGTAAATCAAGGACGCGTTTGGATTTTCCGGCGGTGCGTTCCAGGGTTTTTGGTTCGACCAAAGAAATTTTGGCGGACAATCCCAACGCATTACGCAACCGGTTTTTAATTGTTTCTTCCATCTTGTGCATGACGCGCATCTCATCGGAAAAGTGCTCCTCGCTCAATTCCACTTTGATTTCCAATGTGTCCAGCGCGCCCTCGCGGGTAACGATGAGCTGATAATGCGGTTCGGTTTCTTCCATTTCGACCAAAACAGTCTCTACCTGGCTCGGGAAAACGTTGACGCCGCGAATAATCAGCATATCGTCGGAACGGCCATGCGGTTTGCACATGCGCATAAACGTGCGGCCGCAGGCGCAGGGTTCGGGCATCAAACAGGTGATGTCGCGCGTACGGTAACGCAGCACGGGAATGCCTTCTTTGGTGAGTGTGGTCAGCACCAGCTCGCCCACCTCACCGGGCGGCAGCAGCTCGCCGGTTTCGGGATGGATAATTTCCGCAATAAAATGATCTTCGTTGATGTGCATGCCATGCTTTTCCTGGCATTCAAACGACACACCCGGGCCCATCACTTCGCTCAAGCCGTAATTGTCCGTGGCGCTGATGTGCAGCCGTCCTTCAATTTCAGCGCGCATAGCTTCGGTCCATGGCTCGGCGCCAAAACAGCCGACGCGCAGCGCCAGCGAATCGGGATCGATGCCTTTTTCGGCGATAACTTCACCGAGATAAATGGCGTAACTTGGTGTGCAAATGAGGACGGTTGAGCCAAACTCGCGCATAATTTGAAGCTGCCGATCCGTATTTCCGGAGGAGACAGGAATCACGGTGGCGCCGAGTTTTTCAATTCCATAATGCAAACCAAAACCACCGGTAAACAAACCGTAGCCGAATGCCACTTGCACAATATCTTTACTCGTGACACCGCCGCCAGCCAACAGGCGTGCTATGAGCTCGGACCAGGTGTCCAAATCCTGCCGCGTATAGCCAACCACCGTCGGCTGGCCTGTTGTGCCGGACGATGCATGCACGCGGATGATCTCTTCCAATGGCACCGCAAACATGTTGTAAGGATAACTGGCCTGCATTTCGGCTTTGGTGGTAAAGGGAATTTGGCGAAAGGCTTCGAACGAGTTGACATCTTGAGGATTCAGACCGATGGAATCAAACCGCTCTTTGTAAAACGGCACTTTGGTGTTTACCCGATCCAGAATGGTGGAGAGCCGCGATAATTGCAGCGTTTGCAATTCGTCTCGCGACATGGTTTCGGCACTCTCATTCCAATAGTTCACGATGGATTTATCCTTTTGTTTTGTGAATGTCCCCTACGGCAGTATAGCTTTGTGGTTCATAACCATTTGCCACAAAGGCTCCCAGACTCGAAGAAACAGCCAGATAAAAATAAAGTTTTGGGGCAGAGGATGTCTGCTTGCTGTCTTTTCTGGGTCTGGTCAACGAGCTTGAAAGCACCCTACATACTATAAATCTGTTCGCCTTTGAGCAACGTAGCACCAGACTCGAGCAGCGTCTCAATGGCCGTTTCGGTCTGCTCCACGCGAATAATCATTACAGCCTCATGCTCGTGTTTTCCGAGGAATCCGTACATATATTCGACGCTGATATTTTTGTCTGCCAGCACATTCAGAATATCCGCCAGCCCCCCGG
>CAYPZM010000331.1:0-6064 GCA_964414825.1 uncultured Cytophagia bacterium
TGCGCGATATATATGTTGTGCCCGATCCCTATGTGGTGGGCAATAGTTTTGAATCGATTTATGAACTTGCCGGTTATTCGCAACGGCGGGTGGACTTTGTCAATCTGCCGCCCGAATGTACCATTCGCATTTTTACCGCCAGCGGCAAACAAGTCACAAAACTGGAGCATGATTCGGCCGTGGATTTTGGCCGTCATTCATGGGATTTGACCAGTGAGGACGGCCCGGAGGTCGCGTTCGGTATGTACTTTTATGTCGTTGAAGCGCCAAATCTCGAAACATTTCGTGGCAAATTTGCCATCATCAAATAGGTTGTTTTTATGGTTAAAATGCAGCCCAGAAAAAGCTATGCACCTGTTTTAGCACTATGCACATTAATTTTGTTGAGCTTTATATTTTCCTGCGAAAAAGAGGCAGAGGTTCCTGAAGAAAATATTTTAGCGCGCGTTGGCGATCGTTATATCACTGTTGATGAATTTCGCTATAGTTATGAATTCAGCTTGTCAACATTGCGCGTGGGCCCCAATCCCAGAGAAACTTATCTGAACTACATGATCAGCGAATTGTTGATGGCAAATGAAGGATATCGGCTGGGATTGCATAAAACCCGGTATGTTACCAGCCGGCTGCAGCAGCGTCAGTATGACAATCTTCTCGAAGCCTTTCACCTGAAATATGTGCATTCGAAAATTGATATTCCGGAGGAGGACATCCAAGAGGCGGTTAGAAAATCTACGGTTACGTGGAACATGCTCATTTGGCCGGCGCCATCGCTTGAAGAGGCGCAAGCGGCTTATGTCGAAGCCAGCAAAACGGATCTCGAAGACTATATCGATACACAATTGGCCAAACAAGAAATTCCATTGCAAGAAAAACGCTTTTTTGAAACCGGTTGGATGGATTATCTGGACTTTCCACCGCAGATGCTCGAATTTGTTGTCAATTTGGAGATGGGCGTGCCTTCGCAGCCGTTTCCGTATGCTGATGGTTATGCTGTGGCTCAAGTACTGGACATTCAGCGCGAAGGCATTACCGAAGAGCAGTTGAAATACGGTCCCAAACGACGGCAAATCGAAGCCCGGCTGCGTAATATCGAAGCCGATCGTATCATTCACGCGCTTATGGACTCTATCATTACACCTATGGATGTGCGCGTTAAAGGCCTGGTCGTGGAAGACCTTTCCCAGCCGCTTTTCGAATGGATAAAGCACGGATTTCCGGAAAAACGTTCGCTGTTTCTTGAATTGGATAATGCTTCGAAATCCAGTCCTGAATATATCCAAAATATCGCTGCGCTCCTTGATGCTACTCTACTGACATTTAATGGTGGCGAAAAAAGCGTACGCGATTATATAAAATATCTCGATTATTATCGCAAAACTCTCAATCAAAGCAAAAATTTTGTCGATTTCCAAAACCGCCTTGTTACTGAAATTGGTCGCATGGTAAAGAACGATATTTTTATTGATATCGCCATAAAAGACGGCTTTCTCGACTCGTTGGCCATTAAAGAAGATTTGCGCCAGTGGGAAGAAAAATGGACATACGATGTCTATCGGCACAATCAAGTAAACGACCTAAGCGTTGCGGATGCGGAGCAAGAAGCCTTTTTTAAAGAGCGATGGCGCGAACTTGGCATTGCGGATATTGACACCGCCCGGTTTTATAAATATAAGGATGCCGTTCATAACGCCCTGCTGCATGAAAAACATCTTGCAACGTTGGAGAAGCATATTGAGCGTCTAAAAGCGCGCTATCCGGTATGGATTAATGATACAGCTTTGCACAATATGGAGCTTGTAGCCGATTCAGCAAACCGCTCAACCTATTTTTTACGAAAGAATTTTAACTTTAAACCCGCCCTTCCAACAGTGGATGTAAAATGGGTTGGTTTCTAAGTGTGTGAAAAAAAGTCAGTCATAATTATTCTGCTGGAGGGCACAAAACGGCGAAAGGAGGTGAGAAAGCGCAGTTTTCTCTATTAACCCACTTGTCAAATTACTCTTGAAAAAGGAGGAGTCATGAAAAAGGCAACGATCACTTTTATAGCGGTAAGCCTTTGTCTGGTAACAACATCGCTCGCCAAAATTGTTTTGGATGGCGATAATTCGGACTGGACAGCGGTTCCCGGTGGTGTCGCAGATTGGGTGAACGGCGAGGAGGGCCTTTATCCGGAAGAAGTTGGCGCCATCGTGTCCGATAATGTGGACATTAAACACGTCAAAGCTGAAATTAACGGCAATGTACTGTACTGGTATATGGAATTCCATGATGGGCCGGCCTGGCCAAATAATGTGTATAAAACCGACGTTGAAGGTCAAGAAGTTGTCACCTCGCGCGGTTATTACCATTTAATGGTCGATTTGGACAACAATGTCGAAACCGGGTGGAAGAATGACTGGTACGAATCTCACTATACTACAGTCGGTTATCTCGCCAGCCAAGGTGCAGAAGGCGCGGATCCTCTGGGTGCTGAAATTTACCTGGGCTGGGGCGGTCGTTACTGGTATCCGGCTCCGCACAAAGACAGCGCCGGTATTAAAAATAGTGGTGTGCGCAGTTTAGGTTATGAAATCGTGGACTGCTCCCAGTACGATGGCGTTTCGGATAATGAGCTGCAATTTGGAATAGCTGAATTTGAAATTCCCAATCCTGATTCTTCGAACGGAATGTTGTGGTTCGGCTCGCTCATGAATCAAGGCAGCCAAAATGAAGACCTGGATAACGATTCCTTGCGCGCCTTTTTCCTGGGTCATGCCTGGGGCGAGAATTTTGGCGAGTTTGCTTATGAAATCACACCCATCAAAGAGTATTTTATGGACTTGGGCATGGACTATTTTAACCAGGGCGATGTTATTGCCATTGCCGGTTTTACCGAAACTCCGGCAGATGACTGGGGTGTCGATATTTCGACTCGTGGCGAAATTACTTGTCCTCAAGTCTCCCCGCGTCCCTCCACAGTCACATTCGATGGGGACAATTCCGAATGGGAAGATGTTCCATTTGCCGTTAAAGATTGGGTAAATGGTGAAGAAGGCTTGTACCCGGAAGAAGTGGGCGCTATTGTGACCGACGTTGTCGATATAAAGGACGTCAAAGCCATGGTCAATCTGGATGAAGAGGTGATGTACTGGTATCTTACCTTTTACGGTGGACCGGCTTGGCCGAACAATGTCTACAAAACCGATGTGGAAGGCCAGGAAGTGGTGACGTCGCGTGGATACTATCATCTTATGGTTGATTTGGATAACAATGCGGAAACCGGTTGGAACAGCGATTGGTATGAATCGCATTACACCACCGTCGGTTATCTCGCCAGTCAGGGTGCGGAAGGCGCCGAAGCTTTGGGTGCAGAAATTTACATGGGATGGGGCGGACGGTATTGGTATCCAGCGCCGCATCGCGACAGTGCTGGCATCAAAAATAACGGCGTACGCCAGATCGGTTATGAAATCGTAGATTGTTCCGAGTACGACGGCGTGTCGGATAACGAATTGCAATTCGCTATTGGCGGATACGAAATCGCCAAACCGGATTCAAATTTGGCGATGATGCATGATGGATTGATGGTGAATTTGCAAAGCCAGGACGAATCGTTGATGTATAAAAATCCGACCCTGCATGCGCATTCCTGGGGTTTTGATTTTGTAGAATTCGGCTACTCTATTCGAGCGGTGAAAGAGTATTTTATGAATAAAAATGGCGCGGAATACTTTAAAGATGGCGATGTTATTGCTGTTGCCGGTTTTTCCGAAACCCCGGCAGACGATTGGGGCGTGGATATTACGACTCGCGGCGAAGTGACCGTCGGAACCGGTATTGGCGTTGCGGATAACCGCGCACTGGTAAAAGAATTCTCGCTCAGTGCTAATTATCCCAATCCGTTTAACCCGACCACGGCCATTAACTACACCCTGCCGACAAGCGCCGATGTTTCACTGGTAATCTACAACTCGCTGGGCCAAGCCGTGCGTACGCTTGTAGATGAACGTGTGCAGGCGGGTAAACACACCGTAACCTGGGATGGCCGCAACCAGGCCGGACTCGAGCTCTCCAGCGGCGTCTACTTTTATACGCTTAAATCAGAATCGTTTAACCAAACCCGCAAAATGATGTTGATCAAGTAGGTTCAATTTTGTATGTTTCGGGGATTGTCTAAAGGGACAATCCCCTTTTTTATAAGCCCAATTCTTAATCGATGAGAGGAATACCATGCAAGGTTTTGCACGGTTTGTATTAATTCTATGTGTTGCAAGTGTCCTCGTTATCTCCTGCGATAAAAAGGAACAAAATCCAGCTCTCGCCACATTTAAAGGCGGCGAAATACGCACGGATGAATATGTCGATTATTTTCTCGCCAGCACAAAACACAAGCCGAATACAAATCCCACCAAGGAGAATTTGCAGGAGATGGTGGCGACATTAGGGCTCGAAAAAATGGCCTTGCTCGAGGGAGTCAGGCAAGGCATTGAGAAGGATTCTCTTTACGTCGAATCGTTTGAGAATAACAAGCGAGAAACTCTGTTTTATAAATACATGCGACTTGAAATCATCGATAGCGTTGTCACCGACAGCCTGGTACGAGTGTTTTATGAGCACTTTTCGCCGCAATATCATATGAAATACATCCTGCGTCCAGTATTGTCCAGTTCAACTCCGGCTTTTGCGCAAATGCAAAAGGACTCTATTTATTATGTCTATAATCAGTTGAAACGTGGTGCAGATTTTGAGGACGCGGCCAAACGCTTCTCTCAGGATGTGACCTCAAATTATAAAGGTGGGAGTCTTGGTTATGTGATTCGCGAATCTCTGGGTGATGCGGCATTGCGCGCGGCCATGGACACATTGGTCGATTTTACGTATTCTACTCCTATTCGCGGATATGAGGGATATTACATTTTATACAAAGGTGAGCAGCGAGAAGTCCCTGTGCCGCCATTTGAGGAGGCGCACTCGCGAATTTGGCAAACGCTATATCGCACCCGTCGACATGAAATTAATGCCGTTTTGCAACAGCGTTTTAAAGAATTGTCAAATCGATATAATTATAAGATAGATGGACAACATATCCATGAACTATTACAAAAAGCCGGTGGCAGTGTCGATGAGGCGAAGACCGCTCCACTTGAGTTTGAACTGTTAACCAGCGAGGATATGTCAACAGTTTTGGCGACGTACGATAACGGTGTCATTCGAACCTACGAGCTGTTTGAAGAAAAGAACCGCGCGCCTGGAAATTTACTGGAATTTAACGAACGGTTTGATCTTGCCTCGCAGCGTCACTTGCTGAGCAAGCATGCCGAGGAATTGGGTTATGCGGAACTGCCGGAAGTAAAAGAGAAAATGCAAAATGTCCGCAAGTCTCTCATACGTTCTATTTTGCACCGCAGAGAAGTTTTGGACAAGGCAAAGAACCTAATGGATTTTGTTGAACAACAAGATTCTGTTTTAAATACCTCAGATCAATTTCGCCGCGTGTCCACCGAACGGCGTATCCGAGAACAGTTTGAGCAGCAGCTCAAATCATCTTACGAATTTAAATTTATCCCTCGGAATTTCGGGCAAGCTATAGAAAAAGCAGAACGGAAAACGGCTGCAACAGTATCACAAAAAGAGGCAAAAAACACAAAGGAATAATGGCTAAAGGTCTTTATGTCGCTCAGTAATGATCCAACTTTTCTGTATGTTCAGCAAACTTTGCCATTCGCTATAAGCCAAAGGCTAAAAGCTAACAGCAAATCGCTCATCTAATCACCCGCACATCCCCAAGCCGTTCGGTCACGCCAATTTCGTCAAAATAATTCAGCAGCGGTACGGCAAATTTACGCGAAGTATCGAGCAATTCGCGGAATTCACTGACACTCATTTCGTCATTGTTCAGCTTGCGTGACTCTAGCATATCCTTGGCCGTTTCGATAGCATCAACTGTAAAATAAATATCTCCCTCCAAACGAATGATTTTCCCCATGCCCTGCAATGCATCCAAACTGCGTTGCACGAGTTCGGGGGAGTTCTGTGTGGATTGCGCCAGTATTTTAACGGGCGGCGTGGCAAAAGGTACTGC
>CAYPZM010000332.1:0-6040 GCA_964414825.1 uncultured Cytophagia bacterium
AAATTGCGCAATAACGTTGTGGATTCGGGCAATTCCAAACGTATGGAAAAACTGGGCATTCGCGCCTGGGCGTTTTTGGCCAAACATCCGTTGATGTACCGGCTGGCTACGTGGTTTCCTGGTAAACTTCAAAAGGCGTACAAAAAGCCGTTTCCGGTGCCGGGATACGCAAAAGAACGCGAACTTGGCACGTTCGATTCGAAAGGATTTCGGAATCGGTTTAAGGAATTTGAGAAAAACCGAAAATCGTAGCTAACGATCGTGCGGGATTTTTATCCCGCACGCGCAATGCCCTTCAAGATCGTGCGGGATGTTTATCCCGCACGCGCCATGGCGTGGGATATGCGTCCCTCTCGGACGAATGTCCGACATCAACCTGCATCCGGCATAAATATGCCGGACGATCGTGTGGATATGCCGGACGATCGTTTCAGATAAAATTGGTTAATACGAATGAATTCAAGAGATAAAATATTAAAAACCATCAAATCGTCCCTAAAAACCAAATCTCACCTTCCGGATATACCCAAGGATACGGAATCCAAATTTCAGGAAAAACTGGCAGGCACGGTTCCGGCCAATATTGAAGAAAAAATCGAGCAGTTCAAACACGAGCTCGAGCTTGTTTCTGCCGAGTTTTTCCGTTTAAAACAGTCGGAACTATTGCCGCAATTGCAAGCGTTATTTAAGCAAGATTCAATGTTTTCAATTTCCGGTGGTGAACTCGTGCAATCGCTGGCAACAGAGTTATCCCAGGAGTTTGATTTTGTGGAACCCGATTCTGCTGAATTTGACGATAAAATCGCTAAAACAGATATCGGACTTGTCGATGTAACCTATGCCATAGCAGAAACGGGCACGCTGGTGATTCCGTTTTCAGCCCAACACAGCACTCTACCGCATGTGTTGCCGGAAACAATTTTTGCGCTCGTTCACAAGGATCAGCTTCTCGCAAATCTCTTTGAGCTGTTCGACAGGTTGCCGCCGGAATCCGCCAAACACATGCTAATGGTCACCGGTCCCAGTCGCACAGCGGATATTGAAAAAATTTTGATTCTGGGCGCTCACGGTCCAAAACGGTTGGTTGTACTGTTTTATGAATAATAACTAAAGGGAATGGTCATGTCACAATCCAAAGACATTTTTGGAACCAAAGCAACATTCGAAACGCCTCAGGGCTCGTTGAGCTATTTCAACCTTGAGACCTTGGAAAAACAGGGTTTGGGCCCTATTTCAAGCTTGCCCATCAGCATCAAAGTGCTGCTGGAATCGGTGCTGCGTAACTGCAACGATTACGATGTGCGGCGCGAAGCAGTTGAAAAGCTGGCCCAGTGGGATCCTCATAAAGTCTCCACATCCGAAGTGCCGTTCAAACCGGCGCGCGTGTTGTTGCAGGATTTTACCGGCGTACCCGCGGTCGTCGATTTGGCGGCCATGCGCTCGGCTATGGCGCGTTTGGGGGGCGATCCAAAAAAGATCGAGCCGCTCATTCCGTGCGATTTGGTCATCGATCATTCGGTGCAAACCGATGTGTTCGGCACGTCCGAAGCACTGCAGTTGAACATGGAAATTGAATTCAAACGCAATCGAGAGCGTTACGAGTTTTTGAAATGGGGGCAACAGGCGTTTGAAAAACTCGGCGTTATCCCGCCCGGCGTTGGCATTATCCACCAGGTCAATCTCGAATATCTGGCGCGCGGCGTTTTCGTAGAAGAGGGCGTGGCCTACCCGGATAGCCTTGTCGGCACCGATTCGCACACGGTGATGATCAACGGCCTCGGCATTGTCGGCTGGGGTGTTGGCGGTATTGAAGCCGAAGCCGTCATGTTGGGACAGCCGTTGTACATGCTGGCGCCGCAAGTTGTCGGCTTTAAATTGTATGGCGAAATGGCGCCGGGCGTCACCGCTACGGATCTCACGTTGACGGTCGTGCAAATGCTGCGACAAAAAGGTGTGGTTGGGAAATTTGTCGAATTTTACGGTCCCGGTGTCAGCAAAATGAGTTTGCCGGATCGCGCCACCATCGGCAACATGGCGCCCGAATATGGCGCTACGATGGGATTTTTCCCCATGGACGACGAAAGCCTGGACTATTTGCGCCGCACCGGCCGTCCCGAAGAACAGGTGCAACTCGTGGAAGCGTATATGAAAACCCAGGGGCTGTTTCACACGCTCGACACGCCCGACCCCGAATTTTCCGACACCCTGGAGCTGGACATGAGTACGGTCGTACCCTCTCTTGCCGGCCCCAAACGGCCGCAGGATCGCGTGCCACTCACTCAGGTAAAGGAATCGTTTCATGCTTCTCTGAAAGCTCCGGCTAAAGAGCGCGGATTTGAGCTGGATGAAAAAGCACTCAAAGAATCGGCCTCCATCCGCTCCAATGGCAAGGCTGAAGAGGTGAGTCATGGCTTTATCGCCATTGCCTCCATCACCAGTTGCACAAATACCAGTAATCCGTCTACTATGCTCGGTGCGGGTATTCTGGCGAAAAAAGCGGTCGAACGCGGTTTGGATGTTCCCGATTACGTTAAAACCAGTTTGGCGCCGGGCTCTCGCGTGGTCACCGAGTATCTGAATTCCACCCATTTGTCCGAGTACCTCGACCAATTGGGATTCAACACGGTCGGCTACGGCTGCACCACCTGCATCGGCAACAGCGGTCAATTGCCGGAACCGGTGGCCGAGGCCATTGAAGGCCATAATCTCATCGCGGCATCGGTTCTTAGCGGCAATCGCAATTTTGAAGGCCGCATCAATCCCTTGACCAAGGCGAACTATCTCGCCTCTCCCCCGCTCGTGGTGGCGTATGCGTTGGCCGGTCGCATCGATATTGATTTGGATAAGGAACCGCTCGGCAAGGACAAAGATGGCAACGATGTTTTTCTGGCTGATATCTGGCCGTCGCGCGAGGACATTCTTTCCATGATTGATCAAGCCAGCGATCCAAAAATTTACAAGGAAATGTATTCCAATGTGAACAGCTTTAATCCCCACTGGAACGAGATCGACACCTCGACCGGTGAATTGTACGAATGGCAGCGAAAATCCACTTATATTCAAGAGCCGCCGTTTTTTATGGATTTGGACCCAAAAGTCGGCACCATCGAAAGCATTCATGATGCGCGCGTTTTGGCGCTGCTTGGCGATTCGGTCACCACGGACCACATTTCACCGGCCGGCGCCATCCCCAAAGATTCTCCGGCGGCGCAATATCTGCAATCGCAAGGCGTGGAACCGAAACACTTCAACTCGTTCGGCTCGCGTCGCGGCAATGACAAGGTGATGGTGCGCGGTACGTTCGGCAACATTCGCCTGAAAAATTACCTGGCTCCCGGTACCGAAGGCGGCGTCACGCTGCATCTTCCGGATGGCGAGCAAATGTGGATTTATGATGCGGCCATGAAATACAAACAAGAAAACGTGCCGCTCATCATTCTCGCCGGAAGTGAATACGGCACCGGCAGCTCGCGCGATTGGGCGGCCAAGGGAACGCTTTTGCTGGGCGTGCGCGCCGTTCTCGCTGAAAGTTACGAACGCATCCATCGCAGCAATCTTGTGGGTATGGGTGTGCTGCCGCTGCAATTTAAAGAAGGCGATACGATCGAAACCCTTGGCCTGACCGGGCACGAAAAATTCACTATTTATCTGCAAGATCATCTCGAACCCACGCAAGACATTCGCGTGCAAGCCGAAAATGACGACGGCGAAATGACCGAATTTCACGTCACGTCTCGACTCGATACGCCGGTGGAAATCGAGTATTATCGCAACGGCGGCATTTTACAAACCGTCTTGCGCAAACTCGCAGCTCTGTAAGGCTCAGATCCCGATGGGGTGCAATCCGCTCCATCGGGAGGTTCGCCATATCCCCACCTGCTTTTGCAAATTTTGCCATTTCCCCAAGCGCTGTACAAAAATATATCATTCAATTTAGAAAAAATAGCTGCTTGTCAGGCTTGAAACCATCCAAAACCCGCTGATTTCCATTCATTTGTGGCACACGATTTGAGCATTAGAAAGCGAAGGGTAATAATCAAAAATTTGTACATTGAAGAGCATCATATGGAGATTACAGCAGTACAAATGTTGTTTGTGGCAGTATGCAGTTTAATGTTTGGATTTGGGCTGGGCTGGATGTTAAAAAGTCAATTTCGCAAACACGAAATCCGCGAAATTGACCACCGCTGGGCAATCAATGTGCAAGCCATGAAACGAGAATTGACCCGGAGCTATCGTCCACTAGTTGAACAGGGGATTACCCGGTAGGTTGAGAGCCGGGATATTTACCGGGGGGAACCAGCAGTACGTTATATAAAAATGGGTGAAAATCAGCACGATTTTCACCCATATTATTCTTGCTTCTTTTACCTGCATTTAATACTATCTTGAAACCATGAATTAAATTGGGGTTAAAACATGACAAGAATAATTATACTATTTGCGTCAATGCTGCTGGTCACCGCACTCGCAGCACTTTCTGCAAATCCACAAACCGACTCGATCGAGTTGATGACGTTTAACATCCGCATGGGCGTTGCGGATGATGGTGAAAACCATTGGGATAAACGCCATGAGCTGGTGTTTGATGTGTTTCGTTATCACAGTCCGGATATTGTCGGTGTTCAGGAGGCGTTTCACTTTCAATTGGAAGCAATTTTGAACAACGTCGACGGCTATGCCAAAACCGGTGTGGGCCGCAAAGACGGTGACAGCCTTGGCGAGTATTCGGCGATCCTGTACAAAAAAAATCGGTTTCGGCTGTTAAGTTCCGACACCTTTTGGTTTTCCGATACGCCACAAGTGCCGGGCTCCACAAGCTGGGGGAACACCATTCCGCGTATTTGCACCTGGGCGCATTTTTTTGACGACTCGCTGAAACGCTCGTTTTACGTCTACAACTTGCATCTCGATCATCGTTCGCAGCCGTCTCGTGAAAAAAGCGTCGAGTTTTTATTGCAGCGCGTCCGGGACCGGGAGACCAAAGACCCTGTGGTTTTAATGGGCGATTTTAATGCCGGCGAAACCAATCCCGCCATTCAACACATCAAAGAATTTAAACAAATAGCCGAAAATGATACCGTGGAGTTTCGCGATTCCTATCGCACCATCCATCCGAATGCTCAGGAGGTCGGCACCTTTAATGCCTTTGAGGGCAAAACCTCGGGCGAAAAAATCGATCATATTTTTGTATCCAGTGATTTTTTTGTGTTGAATGCCGGCATTTTGCACGACAATGACGAGAGTCGCTACCCATCCGATCACTTTCCAGTCGTGACGACGGTGCAGTTTGAAGATTGATGCGGTAATACCAACCGCCGGCACCCCATGTTGAAGCCATTTGTGCACAAAAATAAATAAACCGATCGTCCGGGATTTTTATCCCGGACGAGCAATGGACTGGGACATTCGTCCCAGATGACAAAAAGACGTTGTACTGCAAACCCGTTATACTTGATAAATGGAGCTCCCCATGAAAAACATATTCGTCGTATTTCTACTCTTTACGCTGATGCTTTCCCATGCTGCCGAGCGCGCGGATGTGCGGCTGCCTGAACTCCCCGACTATCAAATCATCAAATGCGATTTTCATACGCACACTGTGTTTTCGGATGGCGACGTATGGCCCACCTTTCGCGTCGAGGAGGCCTGGGCCACCGGACTCGATGCGCTGGCCATTACCGATCACATCGAGTATCAAAAATACAAAGCCGATTTGCCGAAAAACTTGAACCGTTCGTTTGAACTCGCCAAGCCTGCGGCGCAAAATTATATGCTGACGTTGATCAAAGGCGCGGAAATTACGCGCGACATGCCGCCGGGACATATGAATGCATTGTTTGTCGGAGATATCGATTCGCTGGATACGGTCGAGTGGCGCGACGCTGTCAAAACCGCAAATAAACAGGGCGCGTTTGTGTTTTGGAATCATCCGGGTTGGCGCGGCCAGCAGTCGGATGGCATCAGCAAGTGGTATGACGACCACGAGCTATATTCAAATGTTGTGGATTGCATATTGAATAAAAAGCGTATCACTTTG
>CAYPZM010000333.1:0-6028 GCA_964414825.1 uncultured Cytophagia bacterium
TGGGTCACAGATTTCTTTAAAATTAGATCGCGCACATTTTTTTTATTTGCAGCGGTTATGAGATAAAATCGAATATCGGTGACCCATCCTACTGAATGGTAGGGTACGAAAAGGATATCACTCACAATGACTTCAAACGGCGGCGCGTTGGAGTTTGTGATGGGTAGCGAGCCGGATATAATGTAAATCCCGCGAGACCATAAAAACGGGCAATTATCAAAACGATAATTGCCCGTTCGGCGTGAGAGTAGTTCTATTAGAAAGCAAATTGCACAATCATGCGGCCGGTGACCACGGTTTTTCTCTCAACCGGCAAATAAGTTTGGCCGGGTTGATAGATCAAATTGTAATATCCAAGCCCCTCTTCTTTGCCAAGGGGGGCATCGATCATGATTGGCAGATCCATTTTGATGGAGAAATTTTCGCTGGACGGTTTTCTCGCTTTCTTGCAATTTTTTCTCCCGAATCTTGCGCTCGGTAATATCGCGCTGAACGCATAAAAAGCCGATAATTTCCTCTTTTGAATTTAGAATCGGATTCGCCGAACTCTCTACATCACTCAGTTCGCCCGATTTGGTTTTATTGATGATTTCTCCCATGATAACCTTCTTTTGCAAAATATGCTGCCAAAATTTGCGGTAATTTTCCGGGCTCATCACACTGCTTTTTAAAAATTCGCGGCGTTTTTTTGCCCACAATTTCATCCGCGGCAAAGCCGTACACGTTGGTGAATTCCGGATTGACGTAGGTGAAACAACCATTTCGATCGGTGATGAAAATGACTTCGCCGGAGGTATCCACTGCTTTTTTCAATTTGATATATTCGTCAATCCGTGGTGTTTTGGGATTCTGAAAAGTTTTGAGGCCAAGTGCAATTCCGCCTGTCAACAAAAGCGTCCGAAACAACAAATGCGAAGCATTGGGCCCTGCGATAAAAGCTTGTAAAATAGTAAATTCTGGATGAATAGCGAGCAGATAAACCGTGTGCAATAACTAAATAAATACGGCTGTCGTAACCAGTTTACCTCTATCTTGTTTCTTCATTGGGTGTCTCTTGATTCGAGATGCAAAATCATTACTACATGAAATGGGGTTGATTGTGGAGCATACAAACAATAAAAATGGTGAAAAAATTGCGCAAATTTGAACTGCAGACGTATTCCCTCGAAAAAAGGCAGAATGAATTAACTCTGTTTTAGACCGAATGTTTCCAAATTTCCGGACATCAAGCCAGGAGCCGCCACACAACACTCTCACAATATGGGGTGGAATGACTGTGTCAATTCGTACGTCGACACCGTCGATGTACTCCAAAGAATTCTGTAGGTTTATAGTATGAAAACTTTTTTATCACTCATCCGTTCTACTTTCTTAAATGATTGTCCAACGATCCTAATGGATAATTATGCCCGCCGTAGTCGGGATTATTTTTCCTGGAATAATGATCCTTAGATTCCAACTGATGTGTGAGTCATGTAACTTTTCTAATATTATGGGAGAACAAAATGGATGCTGCATTAGTGAAACGACATGGGCTAGTTCTTTTGGTGATCGCTATGATACTCTTTATGTCGATGCAAACGTTGCAAAGTCAGGAACTGCAACTCAATGAAAAGGAGTACTTTTCCTCGCGCGGCTTTGATGTGCTGGCGTTTGAAAACGAGTACAATGGCATGTTTTTCGATGAAAAGACCGGCGGGATTTTGCTGATCCATCATGGCGTGCGCACGGCCACCGGCGGCGCGGTGCGCCTGAAACAAACTCCAGAGCAGTGGGATCAGATACCCAAGTTGATTGAACGCAATGTGGATCCGGAAAACAACCGCATCGACATTTTATTGCGTTACGAAGACTTTGATTTTGATTCCCGCCTGTTCATTCAGCCCAAAGAGGATGGCGTGTCATTTTGGGTGACGTTGGAACAGCCGGTGCCGGAAAAACTCAAGGGGCGCGTCGGCTTGAATCTGGAATTTTTGCCATCCGCTTATTTTGAGAAAACTTTTGTGATGGACGAGACCATCGGCATTTTCCCGCTGTATCCGTCCAGTTCCATGGAAGTAAAACCGGCGGAAACGCAGTTGCGTCAGTTTGCGGGACACACGACGTTTGACGATCGCGGGTATGGCGAGTATGTGGAACCCAAACCGATAATCACCGGCAAAACCCTGGTGCTGGCGCCGGAGGATCCGGAACGCCGCATTCAAATACAATCCCTGGACGGTGAACTACAATTGTTAGACGGCCGTAATGTGGCGCAAAATGGCTGGTATGTCGTGCGCCAGTTAATTCCGGCAAACCAAACTGGCACCGTGGCGGAATGGCTACTGACGCCGAACCGCATGCCCGATTGGACGCGGGAACCGATGATCGCGCATTCGCAGGTAGGGTATGTTCCGCAGCAGCCCAAACGTGCGGTGATTGAGCTGGATAAAAATGATACACCATTGTCCACGGCGACTGTGCTAAAGCTCGATGATCACGGCCGTTGGATTGAACTGTTCAGCGGACCGGCCGAGTCCTGGGGCGAATATCTGCGTTACCATTATCTCACATTTGATTTTTCCGAGGTGCAAGAGCCAGGCTTGTACGCCATCAAATACGGCGAAACGCGCACCAACGCCTTTCCCATTGCGCCGAATGTGTATGCCGAGACCTGGCAGCCGACCCTGGATGTCTGGTTTCCAGTGCAAATGGATCACATGTTTGTCAATGAAGCCTACCGCGTTTGGCACGGCGCTGCCCATTTGGACGATGCGCGACAAGCGCCCCTCAACCATCAACACTTTGACGGCTTTCGGCAAGGCGACAGCACGGACAGCAAATACAAGCCAGGTGAGCGCATACCCGGTTTAAATATTGGCGGCTGGTTTGATGCCGGCGATTACGACATTCGAACAAACTCGCATTGCGCCACGGTTTCGAGTCTGGTAGAGTCGTGGGAGCATTTTCAGCTTGAGCGCGATGAAACCCTGGTAGACCGTGAGCAGCGCTATGTCGATATTCACCACCCGGATGGAAAACCGGATTTACTGCAGCAGATCGAACAGGGCACGCTGGCGCTCATCGCCCAGCATCGCGCGTTTGGCCGGGCGATTCAGGATATTATTGTGCCGCACCTGCATCAATATCACCATCTCGGCGACGGCTCGACCATGACCGACAATTTAATCTACAATCCTGAGCTGGCACCCTATGAGAGCGACGGCATCTACAGCGGCACACCGGATGACCGCTGGGTATTCACCGACGAATCGCCGCGCACGAATTACGCCTCAGCCGCGGCTTTGGCAGCCGCGAGTCGCGCTTTAAAGGGGTTTAACGACGCGCTGGCCGAAGAATGCCTGGCCGCCGCAGAACACGCCTGGGAATATGAGCATAGCAAACCCGAACCGGAAGATCGACGCGCCGCATTGTTTACCGCCATGAGCGAAATGGGTGCAGCGCTGCAATTGTTCAAGTCCACACAAAAACAGGTTTATGCAGATCGATTTGAAGAGATACTGTGGCCGGGCATGGAACGCGGCAGCAACTGGTTGATGGCTTCGGCGGTTCGCGCTGTGCCGGTTTTGGGCGACGAGTTTAAAGAGAAACTACAGCCATTCGTGGAGCAGTATAAAACGGCTAATGACGAGATTCTGCAAGACAATCCGTTTGGTGTACACATTGGCCGCGGCGGCTGGGCCGGAAACGGCGGTGTCATCAACTGGGCCACGACCAATTATCTGTTGCACAAGACGTTTCCGGCCATTATTGGACCGGAATATACGTATCGTGGGCTTGATTACATTTACGGCTGCCATCCCAGCTCCAACATTTCATTTGTTTCGGCCGTGGGCATGGAATCGAAAAAAGTGGCGTACGGCAGCAATCGCGCCGATTTTTCGTTTATTGCCGGCGGCGTGGTTCCGGGCGTGCTCATTTTGAAACCGGATTTCCCGGAAAACAAAGAAGACTGGCCGTTTTTGTGGGGAGAAAACGAATATGTCATCGACATTTGTGCGGATTATATTTTTCTGGCGAATGCGGTACAGGATTTAGCGGAAAAATAGGGGGAATTTTCAGAGCCCAAAAGCGGCAGAGGTCATCTGCCGCTTTAAGGGTGTGGTTAAAACCGAAGGAGTGAGACTAGCTCAACAATATTGCTGTTGAATGCACTATCGGATCAACATCATTTTGCGCATTTGCGTAAACTCTCCCGCTTGCAACCGGTAAACATAGGTTCCGCTCGGCAAGCGCGAATTTGAGAACTGTTGATGGTGCATACCGGCAGTTTTTGTTTCGTCCACGAGTGTTGTGAGCAAACGGCCACGAAGATTGTGAATTTGCAGGCGCACGTGACTTTTTTGCGGCAGCGAATACGTAATGGTTGTGCTCGGATTAAACGGATTGGGATAGTTTTGAAACAACCGAAATCCTTCAACCGGGCTGTTCTGCCCCACGCCAGAAGTGTCCGGCGTTACGCGCACCACCATCACTTCGTCCGGAACCTCGAGCGCAACTTTGTTCTCCACCAATTCCGCGGTTTGTTGCTCAAATTCCATCTCCTCATTGTAACGATACACCACCACATCGGAGATCGGCTGATTGAACTCCAGCTCCACCGGCATGTCCGGATGCTCTAATTGTTTGTGCGGTCTTTTCGAGATATCTTCCGCAGAAATTTCGTGCCACAGCAAAATGTAAAAATCGCCATCACTCTTTTGCAGCACCAGTTGATGCACATACTGTGTCCTTCCATATCCAGAGATCGAAAAGCGACGAAATTGGTAATCCAGCTCGCCCGGTTCAAAATCGGGACCTTCATCCTGCAACAGCGCGATCAGATTTTTGATCGCCGTAAATCCAGGCCTGGGCGAGGTATCGCGACGCAGCAAGCCAAAGTTGGCTTCCCGATTGGTATTGTTATCGTCTTTGAATTCGTCAATAAACTCGTATATGTAGGCCCGTTGAATGCCGAGGCGAAAATATTCGGTGTACAAGCGCGGGATGTATTTGCCGTGCGTGCGTTCGGAAATGCCGTTGTTGTATGTCGACCAACCGGTTTCCGAGCTCGCCATGGGTTTGGGCGCATAGGGCGGGTGATAGGTGTGCAAGGCATAGGCATACTCGTCCAGGTTAATGGATGGAAAATTGCTCTGCCAGTAATATTTTTGAATGCCGGCATAGGGCGACGGGGCGCTAAACGGATTTCCGCCGCCGGGATACGGATGAAAATTGCCCCAATCCACAAAATCGGTGAGCTCGCCTTTTTTTATGGGATTGGGAAAACCAGCGCCGGGATCGTAGGTGCGGCCCAGCGCCAGGCCCAGAACTGTTAACGGCTCGGTAGCTGCATCGCCTTTGAGCGTACTAGACAAATCTTTTTGAAATAACACCGCACCGTCGATGATGCCTTCCTGTCCCTGTTCAT
The DNA here is from genome assembly GCA_964414825.1 of uncultured Cytophagia bacterium. Taxonomy (GTDB): domain Bacteria; phylum Zhuqueibacterota; class Zhuqueibacteria; order Residuimicrobiales; family Krinioviventaceae; genus CAYPZM01. Next base: position 5,411 of record CAYPZM010000333.1, read on the forward strand.
GGCCATGACCTTTGTAGGTCTTTTTAAACATCTCCCAAAAAATATCCACTTCGTTGGGGCCTTCCACCGCATCGATGAACATGCCATTCTCATTTTCGCTTTTGATGCGATCGCGAATGTTTTCAATATCATCAATATCGCCATGCGAATTATTGGCCAAATCGGCAATGACGGTGCTTTTGATACCATTTTCACCTAAATCCTGAATGCGATTGCTAAAGCCGTCGCGCACATGCGTAATACCGGACTCGATCAGCTTGTCGCGCACCCGTTCATAATCAAAGCCGTATGGCGTATCGGAATAGCGCCAGTGCGTGGCAACGCCGATGCTGTCGATAAAATCGCGTGTGCGCTGCGCTGCATAGACTTTTGCCGGCGAAGAAAAACTTTTTGTTGATGGTAATATGGCCGCACCCAGTCCTGCGACACCCATAGACTGTAAGAATTGTCGTCGATTCACAAGCTCTCCAAATAGTTTCATGTCTGCATAGTTACAATCGAGTCCAAAATAAGAAACTGGGGTGGGAATTCAAAATGGCAAAAATAAGGGAGGCTGGCTACGAACGACAATTGTTCTTTGTTTCAAGATATTTGATCGATTCAATCTCAAAATAGATC
>CAYPZM010000334.1:0-549 GCA_964414825.1 uncultured Cytophagia bacterium
TTCCCTGGGGGATGCGATTATCTCCGGGATTGCCGCGACCACATTTTTTATTCAATTGGTTGGCCCGGCTGCGGTCAGTGTGGCGACCAAACTGTCCAAAGAAGCCGGTTTGCGTATTTCATTGCAGGATTTGATCGATTCGTACACGGTTGCGGATGTGCTGCCAAAAAATGGCGCTCCTGTATTGCGCGAGGATGCAACTTTACATCAGGTGGTGGAGCTGTTTTCGGATTCGAATGCGGATTTATTGCCCGTAGTGGATGAGCAGCAGAACCTGCAGGGTTACGTCACGTTTGAAAGCATCCGCCAAATTTTAGCGGAATCGTCGTTTTGGAAATGGTCCTTGGTGGTGGATGTGATGAATTTTGATGACATTGGTCTGTCACCGGATAGCAAACTAATGCACGCGTTTGATCAAGCTCGTCGGTTGGGCCATTTTCATCTTCCTGTGGTTAGAGAGGGTAAACTGATTTCTGTTTTGAATACGCGCGATGTGGAAAACGCGCTCAAAAAAGAACTATTGGAGAAACAGGAAGCGGTGTATCAGTC
>CAYPZM010000334.1:559-6016 GCA_964414825.1 uncultured Cytophagia bacterium
ATCAGTCGTAATTTGCTTTTTGCGGTCATTATGTGACCGCCTTGCGATTATACAGTCGTCGCACTCCACATCACTGCATTATGATGAATATAGGTATTTTGGGTCTTGCATTACATTTTGTATCACGAAATTTAGGTTTAATTTTAAGCTTTGAGTTTTTGTACCTTTGTGCTACATGAGTATTTCTGGCTAGGCTGACTTTTAAATATTGCTGAGAAGATACACACCAGGAATCGGATTTTAAAAAAAAGCCCGATCACCAGACCGGGCTTTTCTATGAGGATAGTGGAGAAGAAAGGGGCTATTTTACCTGGCCGGTTTCAACCGAACTCATGTAGGTTTTGCCGTCCACATCAATTTCAGCTTCGCCGCTATTGATGACGATGTAAATCTCCTTGTCCACGACTTTTTCAGCATAACCGCGCTCGCCATCAAAGGTAATGTCCGCGTGAAAGGTTCCAGTGATGGTGCCGCTGATTTTTTGCGCCAAATCGCGGCGGCTGCCTTTGGGGCCAACCAAGTCGATAACCTCGATGTCGAGAACATGATCCGAAGTGCGCGTAAAACGTTCGGTGGTAAGGGTATCGATTGCAGCGCGTCTGTACGTCCCATTTACCGTCACATTTTCCATGTGAGTGTTGGTAGCGACAAAAGCACCTTGAATCTCGGTCAAATCATGCGTCAGTCTGAAATTCTGGTGATAGCCGTCACCGTCAACGATGTTAAAGTTGATGGTGCGCGCCGTGTCGCTGTTGGTGATGAAACGTTTTTGCGGCTCATTGGCAGAATTTAAAAACTGGTAAGTGAAGGTTCGATCCCAACTGCCGTAGGGAATTTGTCCCGGAACGCCGCGTTCACGCTGCACGATGAGCGTCCAGGTGCCGGTGGTTTCGTCATACGTGGCTTCGCGATGATCGATGAATCCGTCGCCAACTGCTTTGCCCAGGCGAATCGATTCTGTCAAATCTATGACATCGCCTACTTGATCGACAACACCTCCGGATTGCACGCCAACGGCGGCGGCAATCGATTCGGCGGCATCGCTGCTCGAACTAATTGGAGATTCGGGATTCGGCTCCACACCGTTATCGTCACTACAACCGGCCAACAGAATTACGGACACACCCAATGTCAACAGCATTAAACTCGTCCAACGTTTCATTTGTCTTTTCATGATGATTTTCCTTTATGTTTGTAATTTGTTTTGTGCGAGTTTTCCCTTTGCCATGCAACGGCAATGCCAAAAATTGCTACAAAGGTCTATGGCCATGTTATATAACGATTTGTGCATTAAAGAAACATATAATAAATCAACACAATGTACCTCTCGGTACAGGTGATGTACTAAAATGCGCGCCCTGGCCTTCGCTTGCGCTTTAAAAATATTCGAGCAGGTCTCGATCTCTGGCTTGACAACGCTGCAAAACAATGCCTCACTGGAATTTTTAGTTTTGTCGATTAAAGACAGGATGTAATTTTAGGGGTGGGAATGGTTATAAAAACGTGCTAGTAATCCACTCGGTTTGGATTGTTTAACCAAACCTCAAACACAGTTTGTCCCTCTTTCTGCAAGCGCTGCTCGGATGAAATGCGGCGCTCGTTCCAGGATTTACACATCTCTTCATAATACATGGAATCCTGAAATCCGGCAACCTGGGCATCGTCTTGCGAGGCGGCAAACACTACCTTGTCCAGTTTGGCCCAATACATGGCAGCCAGGCACATGGGGCACGGCTCGCAACTGGAGTAAATCGTGCAGCCGTGTAAATGTACCGACTGCAGCGTTTCGCTAGCCTTGCGGATGGCCATAATTTCCGCGTGCGACGTGGGATCGTGGCCATCTATGACTTGATTCCAGCCTTCGGCTACAATTTCACCGTCTTTGACGATCACCGCGCCAAACGGCCCGTGCCGGCCGTCGGCGGAATGCTGAATGGCGAGCTCGATGGCGCGCTGTAAAAAGGTGTCTGAATTCATGCGACAATCTACGGAACAAATGGGTTTATTTCAATAGTCTTGTTGGGGAGAAAAAAGATGGTATACATGCGGTGAACTGCATATTGACTTTGTGAAAATTTATACCTGGCAAATTTTGAACACGAATTTTCACGAATAAAAGCCGAAATGAATACGAATGAGAGAGTTCTGTTATCCGATTCGTGTACATTCGTGCAAAATTCGTGTGAATTCGTATTTAGAGCTTTTTCAGCTTGCCACATTAATTTGTTGAAAATTGCAAGATGCCGTTAAAGCTGTTTCCGTTTAAAAATATATATCCACCCCCGCCATGGGCAAAAACGGCACTGTGGTGTGCGGTTGCGCATAAATATCATAATACAATACATTCGGCTGGTTGTAAAGATTGATGATCTGCGCATACGGGTCAATTTTTAGTTTACTCCAGCGTATCGAGTATTTCAACGCCACATCAAGCCGGTGATACGTCGGGTACCGAAACGCATCCCGCTCGCTCATAATGGCGGTGAGATAATAGTCATCCAGCGCATCGGGGCCGGCAAACCAGTCGCTGGGCGCGTTAATGACAAAAGCAGACCAGCGTTTATAGGCTCCAATCATAAAGCTGAATGGCAGGCCGCTGCCGAGACTGAATCGGGATGTAAAGATCAATCGATCCATAACCTTGTATTCAAAGGCGATATTTAAATTATGACGACGGTCGTAACGCGGCGCAAATGTATCCCATCCCGGTTCAGGAAAATAAAAAGGCAGTGTCTTTTCTGCTTTCGCAAGGGAGTAGCTGCCCCATACTTGCCAGCGCGGCGTGAAATACTGTGCGGTGATATCCAGGCCGTACGATTCTCCGTATCCCTGGATGAAAAACGGGTCTTCAGGATAAAGCCGCTCTCGGTTATATTGGGTGAGATTCTTATAATTACGGTAATAGGTTTCAACAGATAGCAGAGTATTTGTGGTGTGGAAATTGACGCCGAGAATGTAATGACGCGCTTTTGCTAATTGCAAATCCGGATCAGGTGGCAGCCAAATGTCCACGGGATTGTAGGTATCATTTTCATTATAAATCGTCACCAGATTTTGGCTATAGTGGCCATACGCGGCGTTAACGCTGAGAAAGTTAAACACATCATACGAAATAGATACTCGAGGCTCGAACACAGTTTCGCCCTGGTTCTCGTATTGGGTGGCTCGTACGCCAACATCAAAAGCCCAGGGTGCCGGGCGCCAGCGGGTTTGCACAAAGCCGGCCTTTTCTTTGACGATTCGGTCGATTTTCTTTTCTGCGACAATGGGATCGGCTGATTTGTAAAACATATCCGTTTCACGATAGTCCGCCCCGGCGAGAAGATTGAACGTGCCGGAAATCTGAAAGCGCAGTTTCAGCGCACTGTTTACATCTTTTAATCGATTATGCTGCGCCTCGTTTTCGCTAAGCGTCTGCGGCTGAGAAGTGTCGAATTCGCCAAAAGATGTTTTGAAATCGAGGAAAACACGGTTGGCAAAATCTCGATGGTAATTGAGTGACGATGTAAAGTTGTTGCTGGTCATCACATCCACATCCGATGTCTTTTGCAGCTTTACAACGTCATTGCCGTAAAAAGCCGAAACCGTAATTGTATCGTGTTGACTCGGACGAATGGTCAAGTTGCCAATACCGTCGTAAAATTCCGGCTGCACCGCGCCGCCCATTTGTTCGGCCGCATAGCTGACGTATGACCGTCGCGCGGTCAATAAAATATTGCCCCATTTCCACAGAGGCGCTTCGGTCAGAAATTTTACGCTCAACGGAGAAACACCGAGTTGATTTTTCCATTTTTGCGCGCCAGTGCGCGTGTGAATATTGACGACCGAAGACAAGCGCCCCCCATATTCGGCGCTGAACCCGCCGGCATAAAAATCGACCTGATCCACGGCATCCACATCAAATGCCGACAAAATGCCGCTGAAATGGAACGGATTATACATAACGCCGCCGTCCAGCATGATTAAATTTTGATCCGAGTTGCCGCCGCGAATGTAAAGTTGACTTTTGAATTCGTTAGTCGTAATGACACCCGGCAGCATTTGCAGGGATTGAAACACATCGTGTTCCCCATAACTCGGCATCATGCTGATTTGGCGCGCGCGCATGGAAAATGAACTGATCTCCGGTGAGATAACATGCTGCTCTCGTGTGGCGGTCGCTACGATTTCCTGCATTTGTAAAACATCCGGCTCCAGTTCAAACTCCAGATTCATAACCTTTCCGTTTTGCAGGTCCAGGGTGTAAGCAAGGGGTTTATAGCCGATGAGTCGAATGCGCAACGTGTAAATGCTTGGCGGAATGTTTTTAACAATAAATTCTCCCTGCTGATTGGTGGATGACCCAAAACCGGTACCCTGCAAAAACACGTTAGCTGCCGGAACCGGCTCTCCCGAATCCGCGAAACGAATTCTCCCTTTTATAGTCGAAAGCATTTGCGCGTGTACAATGGTCAAGCTGCCGTCTTTTTGAATTGTAAATGTGAAATCAAACGGCGTTAGAATAAAAGACAGCGCTTGCTGAAAAGAGATGTCTTGTTCGACGAGCGTAACGGTCTTGTTGCGCAGTGATTCGTCAAAATGAATTGTCGTGTTCATAGCTCGGCCTAGTGACGATACTACGGAAGAAAGTTTTGTCTCTCTAAAAACAAAATTGTCATGTTGTTGCAATGCTTCCAATGTGCGCATGTGCTGAGTCTCTGCCAATAGCAGACTCGCCGCAAGTACTAGAATTATCATGATGGATTTCATGATTTCCCTCACCAAACAGTCGATTTACGGCACAACATACGTCTGCTCTTCCGACCACTTTGAACACAACATAATTCCACTGGGATGCTTGTATCTCGGATAAACCCTGGGCAATTCACCCGGTTCTTTTTCAATGGCGAATCCCAACCCGCCGGTTTTGACGCGCAGCGCCTGCACGCGCCAGGTGAGGGTGTCGCCGGACGCAACAGACATGGATTGCGTCCCTTCGATGGATTCGATGAGAGTTTCAAAGGGCGGTGTTATGGATGACTCTCGTGTGATAGTGGCAGCCCAATCGCCGGATGTATTGTTTATGAATACCATGTAGGCATCAGCTCCCTCAGCCGGCTTCCATTGCAGGCCGGCGATAGCTTGCGGCTGCTGTTGCTCAAAACCATGTTGCTCGCCGTGTTGAATATGAAAAAATATGGATTCGGACCAGGGCGTGGCGGCACGGGGAAGGGAATACGTTTGTGTCACTTGGTAGGGACGTGTTTCTTTCAAGTTCTCAGGGGAAATGTAAAAAAAGAAGCGCAAGTTTGAAAATTCATAACTATAAAAACCATTTAGAAGCAGGTCTGCCTTTTCCGGCGGCAGTTGAATGATATTATTAATAGCAATGTGGTTGTTGTACAGGAATTCGCCTGCCCATCCCTGGCTGCCTTGGCCGGGACGGTATACCGGAAAGGCATACTCATCAGAAAAGTC
>CAYPZM010000335.1:0-6002 GCA_964414825.1 uncultured Cytophagia bacterium
GCCGAGGGGAATGCCCGCGTCCGCCAAACGGGTGCAGGCTTGCGCGGTTTCGGGCGTCAGTTCATCAGGATGTGTAAAATGCAGGCTCATAAACAACGGATGATACTTGCGTAAAATGTTGGTCAGCGCCGGCGTAATGCGCTGCGGCAGCACCACCGGCACTTTGGTGCCGATGCGTACGATTTCAACATGCGGAATTTGCCGCAATTGCGACAATAGCCAGTCCAGCCGGTTGTCAGCCAAGGTGAGCGGATCGCCGCCGGACAGAAGAACATCGCGCACCGATGGCGTTTTGGCGATATATTCCAATGCGTGTTGCCACTGCATCGGATTAAAGCGCAGTGTGGTATCTTTTTGTCCGACCATTCGCGAGCGCGTGCAATAGCGGCAATAGACCGAGCAAGTTTCGGTCACTAAAAATAAAACGCGGTCCGGATAACGATGTACCAAACCGGCCACCGGCGAATGGCCATCCTCGCCCAACGGGTCCATGGCCTCTTCCGGCGAAAAGTGGAATTCCTCTTTCACACTCACCACCGTCCGGCGCAGCGGTTGTTGCGGATTTTCGGATTCCAGCAACGATGCATAATACGGCGTAATACTCACCGGCAACGGCCCTTGATGTTGCTGGATCGAGTACCGTTCGCTATCGGATAAAGTTAAAATCCGTTCCAATCCCGTCAGGTCTTTAATTCGGTTGCGCAGTTGCCAGCGCCAGTCGTGCCAGTGTTCATCGGGCACATGGGGATAAAATTGTTGTCGAAACGCCTGGGTGCGATCGCCAATGACACGCTGCTGTTTGTGCGTTGTGGTGCGAGATTTTTTGGCTTGAAAAGGTAGCGGCAAAGTTTGGGCATGGTATGCTCGGGAGACGGATATCTGCCGCGTTAAAGGGGAAGGAACAGTTGGCAACGGGGTTGCCCGTGGAGCGGCCCAAGCTTGGTTAACAGGATTAAGGCCGCTACTCGGGGGTTTGTCGTTTTCGTCGGAAGAATTTTTGCTTTCCATAATTCATCACACATCCTTTCGAGACGTTTAAAAATACGTTTAACATGACCTCGTTTTGCAACGAGCACTCATTCCACGCGGAATGAGTTTTATGACGCGCGAATTTAGAACAATTTTGATATTTTGCAAGAATTATTTTTTGCCTTGGGATTTCTCGAAAATATTTCTATTTTTTCCAAACTTCTTGGGAGCACAAAAATGAAACAAAACACAAAATCCCACAATTCGATTGGGACAACGCGCCGCGAAATACTAAAAACTATCATAACAACAACTGCGGCTTTTACAATTATTCCGCGCTACGTAATGGGTGGCTCCAACTATGTAGCGCCCAGCGACAAGCTCAACACCGCCATGATCGGCACCGGTGGCCAGGGAATGCGCAACCTCAAAGAAATTCTACCCAACCCGGATGTGCAGGTAATAGCGCTGGCTGATGTGACGCTGGAAGCTGATTACAGTCATTCCTATCACAAAGTTCTTGGTGGGCGAAGGCCGGGATTTGAGGTGATTACCGAGTTTTATAAACAGAATCCGGCAACGCAAAATTATCCTGAACCCAAAGTTTATGTTGATTTTCGTGAAATGCTGGACAATGAAAAAGAGATTGATGCCGTAGCCGTATCAACGCCGGATCATACACATTATACGGCAGGCAAATATGTAATCGAGCGCGATAAACATATCTATTTGGAAAAGCCGCTATGCCGAACGATTTATGAAACGCGCAAATTGACCGAGCTGGCGCGAAAACACGGTGTGGTCACTCAAATGGGCACCCAAGGCCATGCCGGCGAAGGCATTCGGCTTACTGTGGAATGGTTGCGCGCAGGAGCCATTGGTACGGTGCGCGAAATTCATTCCTGGAGCGAAGGGCCGTCTCGCGGGGCCTGCACTTATGGTCCGCCGGAAGAAAGGCCGCCACTGCCCGAAGGCTTGGCCTGGGAATTGTGGCTGGGACCGGCCAAACATCGTCCTTATCATCCCAGTTACACCCCGAGCTCCTGGCGTACCTGGTGGGACTTTGGCACCGGCAAAATGCCCGACATGGGATTGCACCACATGGATCCCGCTTTTTGGGCGTTGGATTTGGGATACCCGGAGTGGACGCAGTCGCGAGGTGCTTGGGCGGACAAGGACAAGCGTCCGTTTACCGCTATGCACTATTTTAAATTTCCAGCCAAGGCCGATCGCCCGGAAGTCTATCTCACATTTTATAGCGGATTGATGCCACCACGCCCTGAAGAACTGGAAGATGGCCGCGATTTTACGGGTCACGGCAACGGCATTCTGTTCATTGGTGACAAAGGGAAAATGATGTGCGATGGCTGGGGCGGTGCGCCGCGATTGATTCCGGAGAGTGAAATGAAAATGTACGAACGGCCGCCCAAAACGATTCCGCGTGTGGAGGGTGGTCATCACCGCGACTGGATAAATGCGATTAAAGAAGATCGACAGGCCGGCTCGAACTTTGAGTATGCCGGACCATTCACCGAATCCATTTTGATGGGCATTGTTGCTCTGCGCACTGGTGAGCGTTTGTATTGGGATGGCCCAAACATGAAAGCCACCAATTATATGGATGCGGAGCAATTTATTGTACCGGATTATTATAACGGCTGGAAATTGTAAGATTTGCCCTTGAAAGGTTGGTTAATCCTCTCGAGTCTGTCGAAAAAGCTATAAACCAGGTCAAGCCTGCGGATGCAGATATTTTTAACTCCTATAATAATAGGCTTTCGCATCCCAGGCTGTTGCAGAATAGATTATAAAGATAATTGGGCAAGTCACCCCGGAACCGCGCTTCCAAGCGGTGTCCGGGGTCTATTTCGAAAGTATTTAATATCTATATGGATACCAGCCTGCGCTGTTAAAACTTGTCTCGTATTATTCCGCACTTTTGCAGGACAATGCGCGCTCAAAATCGTAATCTGCAACAACTGCTCCGCGGGAATTATTTAGGAATCGTGCTTTTGGGACTTTGACAAGGTTGAGATTTCTTTAGGAGATTCTACCATTTTTTTCTACATTTCTTCCCACAGCAAAAAGCGAACAATTCGGATTTAAAATACAAATTGATATAACATTGAAAACACGAAAAAAAATAATCGGTCGCATTGACAAGGCCGATTTCCCTGAGCTTTCGTTGTACGATATTGAAGTTAAGGTTGACACCGGGGCCTATACCAGCTCAATTCATTGTCACAATATTTCAATTTTGCGTAAAAAGGGACATTCACCCAGAGTGCGGTTCAACCTGCTCGATCCATCGCACTCGGAGTACAATGAAAGAGAATTTGTATTACCCATCTATAAACGCAAACGAGTAAAAAGCTCTAGCGGAGACTCGAGCATTCGAACCTTTATTCAAACAAAAATTTTATTATTCGACGAACTCGTCGACATTGAATTATCATTGGCTGACCGCTCCGACATGAAATATCCGGTATTATTGGGACGCAAATTGCTCAAACGTCGCTATGTTGTGGACGTGAGCAAACGTAATCTCTCGCACAAAAAGAAAACAATCCAACCATCGAAACCCTCGGGATCAGCATGAAAATCGCGATTTTATCACGCAAACCTTCGTTGTATTCCACCAATCGCTTATATCAGGTGGGCAAAGAACGAGGTCATGAAATGCATGTTATCGATTATTTGCGCTGTTACATGGACATTACGTCTCGCCATCCGGGCGTGATCTACAAGGGCGAAAAATTGCAGGGGCATGATGCCGTGATTCCGCGAATCGGCGCCTCGCGCACCTTTTATGGCACGGCCGTGGTACGTCAGTTTGAAATGATGGGCGTGTTTCCAACGAATGAATCGCAGGCCATTACTCGTTCTCGCGATAAACTTCGCAGCTTGCAGCTCCTGGCACGCGCCGGCATTGGATTGCCGGTCACCGGTTTTGCACATTACACGCAGGATATTGACGGCCTCATCAATCTGGTTGGCGGCACGCCGCTCATTATCAAATTGCTGGAAGGCACGCAGGGCATTGGTGTGGTGTTGGCGGAAACCAAAAAAGCGGCCACGTCAGTGATTCAGGCATTTCGAGGCCTGGATGCCAATATTTTGGTTCAAGAATTTATTAAAGAATCACGAGGCGAGGACATCCGCTGCTTTGTCGTTGGCAATCGTGTAGTGGCCGCCATGAAGCGCAAAGCAAAAGAAGGCGAGTTCCGCTCCAATTTACACCAGGGCGGCAAAGGCGAAAAAGTCAAGCTGTCGTCCGAGGAGCGAGCGATTGCGGTACGCGCGGCAAAAACCATGGGCCTGAACGTGGCGGGTGTGGATATGCTGCGTTCCAACCACGGCCCGGTCATTATGGAAGTCAATTCCTCCCCCGGTTTGGAGGGGATTGAAAAGACCTCGACTGTTGACGTGGCCGGCAAGATCATCCAATTTATAGAAAAAAATGCACACGATAAAAACCAGATCAAGGACAGAGTAAAGGGCTAATGCCGGATTATATCCACATAAACGGTGAATTCGTAGGACGGGGTGAGCACAAACAAATCATTCTCAACATCGCCAAATTGCCGACGAACACGATTATCGATTTGCCCATTTACGTGTTTCGCGCCAAAGCAGAGGGGCCCACGCTGTTGCTATCCGCTGGACTGCACGGCGATGAGATTAACGGGATTGAGGCCATTCGGCGATTGATCAAGGATGAATCTATTCTTCCGACGGCGGGGACGGTCATTGCCATTCCCATTGTCAATATTTATGCGTTTGTTTACAACTCGCGAAATTTCCCGGACAATAAGGACATGAATCGCAGTTTCCCGGGTAGCGAAAAGGGCTCATTGGCGAAATATCTGGCGTTTATTCTCGAACGGGAAATTTTGCCGCATGTGGATTGTGCGGTGGATTTTCACACAGGCGGTTCTAACAAAATGAATTTTCCGCACATCCGTTGTGATTGCAGCATTGAGCGAAACCTGGAGCTGGCGCAGGCGTTTTCGCCGCCGTTTATCGTCAACTCCAAACCGCCGGATCATTCGTTTCGCAAATCCGCTACCGTGATGGGTAAATGTATGTTGACCTTTGAAGGCGGTGAATCGTTACGCTTTGATGACTTTTCCATTCAAGAAAGCGTACGTGGAATTTTGCGTCTTTTAAATTTTTTGAATATGCGCAATGGCGGCTCTCGCGCAAATGAATGCAAATTGCTAAAAAGCAGTTGGTGGAACCGCGCCAAATATTCGGGTCTGTTTCGCCATAACGTGACAGTGGGGCAGGCAATTCGAAAAAATCAAATGCTTGGCTATATTACCGATCCATTTGGCGAAGTGGAATATAAAATTAAATCCAGCTCGTCCGGACATATTATCGGCTTGAATCACATGTGTGTCGTCAACAAGGGCGAGGCGTTATTTCATATTGGTTCGAACGTTTAATGATTTACAAAGTAGGTGTTAAATAGCACAACATCGGTAACACTTGCTTTAACGAAGATATGTAGCATAACATAGGTAACACTCTTAACAGTGATTTTTTCAAGGGGTTGGAGTTTTGGAAAAATTTGACCGGTGCCAGCCCCGATCAATGTACATTGATTTATGGAGGCACCGAGGATCAAAAGGACTCGCAGGCATCGGTCGTTGGATGGAAAAATAGTACAAATCTGTTGAAATAACCGGATAAGGAGTCGCAAATGTTCAACGCAAAAACGGTTATCATCGGCGCCGGCTTTATGGGACCTGTACATACCGAGGCACTCAAACGTTTGGGCGTGCAGGTTGTCGGCATTTTGGGCGTGGACAAGGCAGAATCGGAAAAAGCCGCGCAGTCGTTTGGATTGCCCAAAGCCTACAATAATTTGGCTGAGGTGTTGAACGACGACATTGATGTCGTACACATTACAACACCGAACAAGCTGCATTACGATATGGCCAAGGCGGCCCTCAACGCCGGCAAGCACGTGCTGTGCGAAAAGCCGCTGGGCATGGACTCGAAGCAATCCGCGGAGTTGGTTGATCTTG
>CAYPZM010000336.1:0-5981 GCA_964414825.1 uncultured Cytophagia bacterium
CCTTGTCGCGCAGATGCGATAATGCAGTCGCCACAGCGAGATAGGTTTTGCCCGTACCCGCCGGTCCAATGGAAAAAACAATGTCATTTTTTTTTGCCGAATCCCAATACTCTTCCTGTCCCGGTGTTTTGGGTTTTATCACACCATGTTTGGTATAATAGATGGAGGTTTCGGGCTCCGGAGCGTCAAAAGTTTGGCTTTGCCAATCCGAAAGCCGGGCTACAGCTTCAATATCGTTTTGGTCCACTCCGCCTTTGCGGTTAATCATAAAAACAAGTTCGTTAATCACCTTTTCAGCGTGTTCCACATCTTCGGCATCGCCTTTGACAGTGATTTCGTTTCCGCGTGCTATAACTTTGGCATCGAGATATTGTTCCAGAAATCTGAGATTCATATCCTGTGCGCCGTAAAATGCCAGGGGGTCAATACCTTTGAGTTGAATGTGCTTTTCGAGTGTTTCTTGTTCTGGCAATTTGGTCATCTCCAATAAAAAACTCTCAGCCCGATTAAGAATAATCAGACCGAGAGTTTTTAAAGTGTAAAACTGTGTAGAGTCAACTATTCTTTGGGAATCACAAGGACGGTATGCGGGAAAATCAGGTTCGGATCTTCCTTAATAATGTCTTTGTTTTTCTCATAAATTTTGGTCCAGGATGAAGCATCGCCAAGAACTTGTGGCATACCTGCAATTTTCTGCAAATAGTCACCTTTGGCAACCAGGTATTCATCCGGGCCAACTTCGCGTTGAATCTTGAGAATCCAATCGGGGTAAATTAAATCCGGATCATTGATTTGATCTTTGTTATAGGAATAGATACGCATCCAATGAGTTGGATCATCATAGATATCCGGCTTGCCCGAAATTTTCCAGAGATAGTCGCCAACAACGACTGTGTATTCATCGTAAACCGCCGTGGGCATTTTGTTTTTAATTTGGGTTAATTTGCCTTCGATGGTCGCGATAAGGTTTTGCATTTCGGTAAGGGCTGAAATGCGATTTTGTTTCGCAGCTTCGAGGTCTGCTTCAAGCTGCATGACTTCGTCGCGTCTTTGGAACAGTTCTTCAGGGGTTAGCGCCAACAGGCCATCTGCCTTGGCATCCAGGGCCTGTAATTTGTCACGGAACGCATCAACACCAGCTTGATCGGTGCCGATTTCGTCCAAGATTTCACTCCACACTTGTTCGGTTTGTGCTTTCACCGAATCAATCTCTTGCTGAAGTTCTTCATTTTGTGCGGCGCAATCCGCCTTGCTTTGCTCAGCAGCTTCCAAACGTTGCTGCCACTCGGCCAGTTGCTTCTCGTACTCCTCCATAGTCATCTTTTCTTGGGCGAAGGAGAGGGAAGCCCCGAGCACCAAAGTAAGGCTTAAAACGAGTGTAAAGAACACTTTAAATCTCATTTATATCCCTCCAGGGGTTTCAGGATTCATTCATCGATTTCTATTAACTTCCCATTGCTGCCAGACGCTTGGAAACAGCTTCTTTCTCTTCTTGCATATCTTCCAATGCCTGTTTCTCTTCACTCAACTGGCTTTCTAACTGTTGTGTTTCGCTCTTGCAGTCTTCCAGTGCCTCTTCAGCAGACAGCGCTGCGGCTTTGGTTTCTTCCAGAGCTTGGAGTTGTTGTTCATTGGCATGCTTGGTACAACCTGACACTGCCAGTATGACAATGAGCATCACAGCCGATACCACAACCAATGTCCTTAGAGCTTTTCTCATGTACGCTACACCTCCTTTCCTGTTCTTTCTTTTTATGTTTGTATTTTGAGAGTTTATGAGATGTACTTAAGGCCTTTTAAATTACTAATTTAATTCAAATCATTTTAAGAAAAAAACGCCTAATTGTCAAGCGGAAAATAGGATACTTGTTACGAGACTATCAATAATCAAATGGTCTTCTAGTAACATAAGTTTCTATTATTAATTCCTCATAAACAGCTTGTAATTTTTACTTTTTGATACGCAGACCCAACTCGACCAATTGCTCCGGATCAACTTGCGATGGCGCATTATCCATCAATGACATGGCGCTGGCAGTTTTGGGAAAAGCGATCACATCTCGAATGGACGATTTTTGTGCCAAGATCATAATCAACCGATCAAAACCAAATGCAATACCACCATGCGGAGGGGCACCGTATTTGAGAGCTTGCAATAAAAAGCCGAATTTTTCTTCCGCTTCTTGTTCGGATATTTTTAGCGCTTCAAACATCTGCTTTTGTACATCCTGGCGCGAAATACGGATACTGCCTCCCGCTACTTCCAAGCCATTGAGTACAAGGTCGTAGGCTCGGGCGCGAACTTTGCCGGGATCCGACGTCATTTTGTCAAAGTCCTCCGGAACCGGTGATGTAAACGGATGATGCAGGGCCATATAACGATTGCGTTCCGGACTCCACTCGAAAAGTGGAAAATCGACCACCCACGAGAGGTTTATGTGGTTTGGATCCAGCAGGTTCAACCGTTTGGCCAACTCGACGCGCAGCTCGGCAAGAATCGTTCGCATCAAATCGCGCTCCTCGGCGCAAAACAGTAACAAATCGCCTTCGTTCGCGGAAAATGCTTCAATAAGAGCATTGGTTTCCGCATCGTTAAAAAACTTCGCCAACGAGCCTTCGAACGCGCCAGTGCCTACTTTGACAGCGGCCAGGCCACCAGCGCCTTTTTTCTGTGCCCACGCGGACAACTCGTCTAACTGTTTGCGCGAATAACCGGCACAACCTGATGCACAAATGCCGGCAACTACCTTGCCGGATTTGACGGCTTCGCGAAAGACTTTGAACTCGGAATCTTTAACAATTTCCGACACGGTTTCAATGGGCAAATCAAAACGCAGGTCCGGGCGGTCAATGCCGTACTTGCTCATGGCAGTATCGTAGCTGAGCCGGGGAAAGGGCGTTTTTATATCAACATCAAGAGTCTCTTTCATGACCCGCTTCATCAAGCCTTCCATAATGCGGAATACATCTTCTTCATCCACAAACGACATTTCAATGTCGATTTGTGTAAATTCCGGCTGGCGGTCGGCACGCAGGTCCTCATCGCGAAAACATCGCACGATTTGAAAATAGCGGTCAAATCCGGAAATCATGAGCAACTGTTTATAAGTTTGCGGCGATTGTGGCAGTGCATAGAATTTTCCGCGCCAAATGCGGCTTGGCACCAAAAAGTCGCGCGCACCTTCGGGTGTGCTTTTCATCAAAAATGGCGTTTCAATTTCCAAAAAGTCGTTTTCACTAAAATAGTTTCGCACGATTTGGGCGGTTTTATGTCGCAGGATCAAACTTTTTTGGACCTCGGAGCGTCGCAAATCAAGATATCGATATTTCAGACGAATATCTTCAGAGGCCACATTTTCGCCCACTATATTAAACGGTGGCGTAAGCGATGGATTTAAAATCTCCATATCGGAAGCCAAAACCTCAATTTCGCCGGTGATGAGGTTTGTGTTCACCATGCCTTCGGGCCGCGGTTCAACATTTCCCTGAAAGGCAACCACCCATTCATTTCTCAGCTTTTTGGCTTCCTCATAAGCAGCGGATTCGGGACGGATATTGATCTGCGTGATTCCCCAACGATCACGCAAATCGATAAAAATAATGCCGCCATGGTCGCGGCGCGTGGACACCCATCCCATTACTGTAACTGTTTGACTAATATTAGAACTGTTTAATTGACCACAATTGTGAGTTCGTTTCCACTTCATAGATTTATAAACCTTTTATAAACTCGATTTCTCAAATAACTATAAATTAGTAGTATATACTTTTAATTAAAATGAATGCCGACTCGAACACATAAAAACTAGAGCGCGTGAAAATACTCGAAAAGCAATTGATAGGACCGCTCCACAGGGGTTTGCGGATTTTTGCGAAATAAAAAGTTGTAAAAATCTTTTCGGATGTCGTGATAAAAACCAACGCGGATATCAGCTCGCGAAAGCCAAACCAGAGATACATTGGTGAAATTATAATCATGACTCAGGTCAAATGCCACATCAGGATTCAACTGGCTTAACGTCTTGGTCAATTCTTTTTTGGGACGCCCAAAAAAAGTTAGCTCTCGTTCACTAAAGGAATAGTTTTCATACTTGTTCACCCAATTTCCCGGCGATAACCGGTTGTCGTAAACCAACGTTACCCGCCAATTGGAATAGGCTTTGGTTAACACTTCAAGCATCTCTTTTGCGGGATACAGATGCTGTGCTTCCTTGGGCAGGCAAACCATAGCTTTTGAGACGTTTTGAACTCGTGAACACAGATCAATAGCATCTCCTCGTTTGAATTGGCGAGAATGCTTATTGAACCAGAGTTGAGTAAATTGGAAGACGTTGACCAGTGTGCTCATGTTGATTTTCTTTTGGTAAATTATCGAAAAATATAACCATCTTATTCACCAAATTCAACAGCTATCTATTAGTGCAGTGATTTTTATTTACTCCAATCCAATTGCACGGAGAGCATATGCTCGGAGGGAGATTCAATCAAATCGTAACCGGAGCCGATAGAATCTCGGTTTTGGTACCAGGTTTTTTCAAACTTTAAAGAGAGTTGAACATAGGAACGCCACCTGTAACCCAATAGCACAAACCAACGTGTTCCGCGACCATATAGCATTTTGAGTCGCATAACGCCTGGGAGATCATTTTCATATTGATAAAAACGGAGATTGTATTGCGGCGCATCAAAAAAGGTCCAGCGGGTTTGTAGCCGCCATTGGTCCGATGGCTTCCATAGAATGTCTTGATAGAGCAGAACTCCTAACGTATCCGGCCGTGCATGTAGAAATCGATTTAGCGCGGATGAAGAGAGCTCGATTCGTGTGCGTAATTTGAGCCCAAAGGAGGCCCGATAGTCGGATTGCGCGCGAAAATTCATTTTGTCCTGATAACCCATCCGAGTTACCGGATTGGCAAATTGATCCACATCTGACATACCCACTAGCTTTTTTTCAAATTTTCCTCGCAACGACATAGTGAAATGTTTGTGTTGTTCAAATTCGGCCAACGCCATAATTTCATAACCGGAGCTCGGAGTGGGCACAAGATATTTGGGCCAACGCGAGCGAAACTGATCAATATAACTCGAAACCTTGACAGTACGATTAATACGATAGCGTATGCCCAAATAATAGCCCTCTTCATTGCGCAGGGAGCGGCTTTCACCAAACCCAAGCGCATGAAAATTTTGAAACCCATCGTCATAGCGTCGCCATAACAAAACAAGCTCAATCGGATTATAATCCCACCACGAACCCAGCAGGATAACGGTTCCCCCGGATTTGCTTTGCGCGGCTTCACCAAAAAGATTCAAGCGCGACACTGTGGCATCATAGTTGACTCCCAGCACATAATTGTGCGCCCCATAAAAATCGTGTTGCTTTTTTTCATTTTGAGGAATGTGATGGCTGAACGACGAATTTTGAAATGTAAAACCCACCTGCGTAAACGACCCTAGATGTAACTGCGCCGCAAAGCCTATGACCTTTTCAAAAGTTTTATCTTTTACAGACAACTCTGTGTCTCTTCGATGCAGACCGGTGTTTGGCAGCGAAAGCAGGACATCGCCTTCAACATGAGAGTCCAGAGTATTGCGACTATAAAACGCAGTCAACTGCAGCGTTTTCGTTTGAACTGCAGCGGCAGCACCATAAAACGCCGAGTTTTCATCAACAGAAAGGTAACGATAAATTCCACGTCCACGTTGTTTTGCCGGAGCCACAGCATTGCCGCCCTTGCTGATTTTGTACGGGCTCCAGAAAACTAATCCCTGACCAAATTCGGCAGAAAAGTGACCCAAAATAAACTTTGACTGCCACTTTGGCAACGAGACTTGGACATAACCGAGCCTCAAGTCGTCCCACTGCGCTTCTCCCGCGTCTTTTTCCGTTAAACATCCGAACTGGATATTTGCCAAAACCGAGCCTTGCAAACGATTTAAGACTTTGTGCGGCGAACCTGCATATACATGTTCGGTATAGC
>CAYPZM010000337.1:0-5970 GCA_964414825.1 uncultured Cytophagia bacterium
GGAATGGCAGCATCGATCTTGCCATTGGCCTGCGTATTGTGCAGTTTAACGATGGGGCGGGCAATTTTATCGGGCAAGAAATTATGCCGTGGTGGGCTGAAGGGTATCGAGTATATGATTTTAACAATGATGGTTTATTAGATGTAGTGGCCAATGCCTCATTTTTAGACAACGGGATAGTAATTGCATTCAGTAACGAATACGAAGCTTTTAGCGACACACACACTGTTGCGGCCCCACTCCGACCATTGTACACGCGTCAAGTTGAATTGTATGATTTGGATAATGATGGCAAAAGAGATATTGTAGCGCCTGGAAGAAGCGCGCTAACTCGCGATTTCACCGGATTTGCTACAATTAAAATGAAAAATGGCTCGGATCTTGAATTACTTCAATTAACGCAAAGCGGTGTATTTGCAAATGTAGTCTACGCAAATGATTTCAATGGTGACAATTTTGTAGATTATGCCTTTATCGGTAGCAGGATAAATCCATTCACTCCATATGATATGACTTATTTCAATGATGGGACCGGTCACCTAATACCTAAAGGCGTCCGTGTTGACACTGCAAAAGCATACATCGGCGGTGCTGGCGGCGACATTGACGGTGACGGCGACATCGATTTTTTCATGAAAAGCTCTTATTACTATTCAGTGATGCCAGAGCTCATAACGAGCAGATATACGTTTGCCGTTAATCAGGGGGATGGTGTTTTTGATGTCCAGAACGAGAGACCACTGCCCTATGACTCAACTTCAGCCGGCTATGGTGAGCAAGCGCGCCTTGTTGATCTCGACATGGATGGCGATTTGGATATTATGATTCAAAGTCCGAAAGGATTTATGGTTATTGCCAATGAAGAATATCGCACCATTGTTCAGGAGCCTCTAGCGCCTTTTGTCCAAAAACCAACTTTTCAACTTGTAATTTTTCCAAACCCTTTTAATAGTACGACAACAATAAGTTTTAGCGGAAATGTCGAGGCGGTACTCATTTATGATATACTCGGTAGGCTTGTGCGGTCGTGGCGTGATTTCGATTTGGTGACCGGAAAGAGTACTGTACTTTGGGACGGTACTGATGAACGCGCTCAATCGGTTTCGAGCGGAGTCTACCTGATCCAACTCGTCACAAACGAAAGGAAAGTCACTAAAAAGGTGATATTTTTGCGGTAATTAATCCTAAACAAGAAAGGGGGCCAATTATGGCGCTTTCAAAAGTGATGTATCGTTGTTTAGTAATCGGTTTGCTGTTCCTATTTTCCGGTTATAGTCTTGCTCAAGAGTTTGAACTGGGTGCTTGGTGTTTGACAGGACATTCGAGCCTAAATCTCATCATCGACGAAGATCCAGCAGGTTCAGAAAACTATGTACTATTGGCCGATGAGAAGGATCTCCTGGAAGACCTTAGCTTGAATTACATGATCGCATGCACCCGAGGTCAAGGACTTAATGCTACAACACATGGCGAGGAGGCCCTAAATAATTATGGCATCGAAAGAGATGGCGCTTTTAAATCAACAATGGAAATTTCACCAGCAAACTCGGAATCGATAACACCTTATCAAGTTTGGCTGGCAATCGATGATTCCACGGGCGGTCCGAATAGCACTGCCTGGTGTGCCTATGTGGACAGCGGCTTTGTTTCCATGGATACACTCCATAGCGACAAGACCGGCGTGCACAGCTTTCTGGCCGGCGCTGAACATCAAATGGAAGATTCTGCGCGTTATTCCTGGTTGGATTACATTTGTGAATCCATCCACGATAATGCTACAAATGTGCAGTCCTTGGTGCAAGATGGATACGATTCTAGTGAATACCTCGATTCACTGTTTTCAGCCGTCGATGCCATGGATATTTTTAACTATCACTATTACGTTTTGAGAGATACAACTGATTCGTCTGGAACAAATTTCCAGGATGCTCTGGACAACTTTGTTTACGCATTGGATTACGCTCAAACCGAGCTTGAAAGCCATTATGGAGAAGATGGTGTGCCTCTGCATTTTATTACCCAAGCACATTACCACCCCAATGAGTACCGCTTGGCCAGAAAAGAAGAAATCCTCTGCCAGAACAACCTATCTCTGGCCTACGGCGCCAAAGGCATCGTCTATTATCTGTACGGTAGCTTGTATGGCGGCGTCGATGGTTTGGTGGATTTATATCGGAATACTACTGCTCAGTACGATAGCATTCAATCAATTCATGACAATTACCAGGGGACAGGAAATACATTTTATGAAATCGGTTCTGAATTTATAGACCTTACCTGGAAAACCGGGATTACGGTTCATGACAGCACAAGCGAACCGATTAATGCAACATACGACATCTATGACATAACAAGTCGAATTCCCCAGGGCGCTGAAGATGATGAAGACTCGACGTTCATTGAAATTGGTGTATTGCAGGATGCCTCTGACGATAATTACTACATGGTGGTCAACCGGCGCTGTTTGAATGGAGAACGAGACGTAACTGTTACATTTGAAAGCACCAGCAACCACGCCTATTTGCTAACCGACATTTTTACGGATACAGAAATTCATTTCCTCCCGGCAGCCGCCGATACCTTTAGCTATTCGTTCACCCTTGGCAGCGGCGAAGCCAGGCTCTTAAAGCTGGAAGACCTTGGAGAATTTTCCGGCTCTATTGCTGCAAATACAATTTGGAGAGATATATACTACATCGGTGGTGATATTACAGTAGAGTCCGGGATCAATTTGTCTATAACCGCCAACACACAAGTTCTTTTCCTCTCGGGCGATGCACAAAGCGGTGGCAGCAACTCGTCCAAATCTGAAATTATCGTCGAAGGCGAGCTGAAAGCTGATGACGCGACATTTGAGCATGTGGATCGCACCAAAGGCGGCTGGCAAGGCATCTATTTCGAAAACGGCTGCGACGCCACCTCCTGGATTGACGGCTGCACCATCCAGGATGCCTATTATGGCGTACATACCTATGAGGACATTAGCATTGATACCACAGAATTTAATAACATTGATTTTGCCGGAATCAAAGTTTTGGGTGAAGCTGAACCAACTGTGAGAGAATGCAAAATTGAAGCAGACGCTGTGGGTGTCTATATCTATCGTGGCAGCGGAACCTATCAACACATCGATTTTGAAGGGCCGTATACGGATAGTGTCGGCTCGGGCGTATATGCCCTGGGCAGCGACAATACGGATTTTTCGCATTGTGACTTTGATTTGGCAACCACGGCTAACAATGGTACCTATAATCGATATACGACTTCGATTGATGTTGTCTATTCGAACATGGAGGTTCCGGGTGCCGCCATTATTATATGAAGGAAGTCTCAGGCGGCCCCACTTCAACAATAGGCTATTCTTACCTCGGCTGTACTCCTGCCAATGTAGATTCTAACGATTTTTATGGCGATGTAGCATGGGCTTATATATCAAGCTATTCCATCGGGAATGCCGGTGCCACGTGGAAAAAATCGGCGGGCAGCGATTATTGGCTGGCCAGAGAATTGATGCGCTCAAAAGACTATCAAGGCGCTTACAATTTGTGCATGGACCTGTTTCAAGACTCGAAAACGGAAAACCGCAGCGAGTGTTTGCAACTCGCCATGCAGGCGGCAAAAAAGATGCACACGTTTTCAGAAGAAGAAACCTTTTTAAAGACGAGTTTACAGGACCAGGAACGCGAGGTGCGCGAGGCAGCAGAAGTGTGGTTGTCTATTTTTTATGAACACGTAGAGGATTTTGAAAAAGCCCAATCCATGATCGACAACACAACGCTAACTGGCGAGAACAAACTCTCCATGTTGTTCAACCTGGCCGCTGCCTGCGATGATGCCGATTACGATGAACAGGCAGTGGACATTTTTCGGCGCATGATTAAAGAATTCCCCAAAGAAGAAAAAGAGGTGCTGGAATTCATCCGCGAGATGCACCACGGTTCCAGCGACTCAAACGGCAGTCTCGGCAAATCCACAATAGCCGCCACAGCACCTGAAAACGGAACCCGCGCCTATCCGAATCCCTTTAATGCCTCCACATCCATCAGCTATAACGTGCCACGGTCCGAGCACGTTCGTATTCAAATATACGATATTTTGGGACGCAAGGTAAAATGCTCCTTGATGAAATTGTCGAACCAGGTCAGCATTCCACTCCATGGGACGGCACAAACGAATGGGGTGCGCCTGTTTCCACCGGTGTGTACGTCTATCAGGTACAACTGGGAAATCAGGTTTTCTCGAACAAGATTTTAATGTTGAAATAAATTGTTCCTCAATCCTCCAGTTTGTGGGGTAGGAGCAAGCCTTCTATCTCTCATCTTTAGGGCAGGGCGGCGGAGCTAAAAGCCAAAGGTTAACAGCTAACAGCTAATAGCTAATAGCTTTTTGCTTTTAGCTCCCCGCACCCAGCCCTATGATGTTATTGCTTCACCAACATCTGTATCTCGGTTAAATAATTCCTGGGATTGCCGCGAAAAATCATGCCCGGCCCCTTTATATAGACTTCGCGGCTCGGCAGCAGCACCTCGTACCCCTGCTCTTTGATGTATTTGAACAAACGATGATAGGATTCACTCAATGTATCATAAGGCCCCTGGTGGATGAGGCACACGGCCTTACCGCCCGGCAGTTCGCGCACCGATACCTCGTCCGTGCTTGTGCCTTTGCGCACCGGAAAACAGGGCTCAAAATCGGCGTCCGTTTCTTTGTACTCACCATCGTAATACAAACACATGGCTTTGCCGTTGATGTGCCGTCCCACAGCCTTGGCCACAATTTTGATGCCGTCGCCATACTCGTCGTACCGGCCTTTCATGCGGTGCCCGGCAATGAGCAGCGTGTCCAACACTTTTTCCTCAACCTCAAACGATGGAGACTCTTGCATGGTGTGGTTCCTTTCAAATTGAAGAGTTAATTCAATATCGCGGGACACCTTTTGGAAATGGCTGATTTTCTCCTGCACTTCACGCAACTTGTGTTCGAGGTACGTCACCGTATCCTCCTCGCGCTCGCACTCCAACAAAATTTCTTTGATCTCTGCCAGCGAAAAATCAAAGCGTTTGAGAATGTTGATGCTGCGGGCGGTGTCGTAATTGGCTTCGTCGTAATAGCGGTAACCGGTAAACTCGTCCACGCGCGCCGGGAGAAGCAGGCCCTTGTCGTGATAAAGCCGCAGCGATTTGATCGACAACGACGTCATGCGCGAAAATTCGCCAATGCTGTATTCCATAGTGTCCCTCTCTGTTTATTAAAGTGTCGGCCGACATCTGCATACAATATAAGGCCTGCCCCTGGGGGAGAGTCAAGGAAAAAATTGGAGATTTTGAAAATTTTTCTATGACGGGTCATTGATCTCCAACCTCTTGTAGGTGGGATGCATCCCACACTACTACTATTTCTCGCAAAAAAAATCCCCCATCCCATATAATTTCTTGCATGACTGAATGAAACTCCCGATATTGTTAAAAAAGAATCCACAACGACGAGCGCCATGCGATACCAACACATCATCTGGGACTGGAACGGCACGCTGATTAACGACACCTGGTTGTGCCTCGATATTATTAACGAGCTGCTAAACATATACCACAAGCCGCTGCTCACGCTGGAGCTGTATCACGAAGTGTTTGATTTTCCGGTGCGCAATTATTACCAGCGTATCGGCTTTGATTTTGAGCAAACGCCGTTCGAACAGGTGGGCACCGAGTTTATGCAGCGCTACTGGCAGCGTTGGACCGAGTGCCAATTGCACACGGGCGCGCGTGAATTGTGCACTGACCTGCACGAGCGCGGCATTCCCCAGGTTATTATTTCGGCGGCGGAAACGCGGCTGTTAGATGCGGGAGTAAAGCATTTTAATTTAACATCTCAGATTGAAAAAGTGTGGGGTCTGGACCACCATTACGCCACCAGCAAAGAAGGGTTGGCGCGCGAGTTTGTAGAAAACGTGTCCGTGGCTCCCGATCAGAT
>CAYPZM010000338.1:0-5970 GCA_964414825.1 uncultured Cytophagia bacterium
TTGAGCGAAGTGACCAAAATTAATCGCCAAACCGGCGTGATTATTTGGCGGCTGAGCGGTCCAAAAAATCAATTTGAATTTATCGATGATCCGTTGAACGGATTTGAAAATCAGCACGATATTCGAAATGTCGCGCCGAATCGTTACACGGTGTTCGATAACGGCAATGAGCACACACCGCCGGTCACGCGCGCTCTGGAATACGAGCTCGATCCCGAGGCCAAAACCGCGCGCCTGGTGTGGGTTTATGACAACAGCGACGATCATTATAGCCATTATATGGGCAGCGTGCAGCGTTTGCCGGGTGGAAATACATTCATCAATTGGGCAGCCAGTCGCAGCGACCGGTTATCACAGCTCATCAGCGAGGTAACGCCGGACGGAAATCCTGTGTACCGCCTGGAATTTCAGCGCAAAAGCGATTGCTATCGCGCGTTTCGATTTCCCTGGCAAGGCAAAGCCACGGCGCCGAATCTATTTGTGGAACCGCAGTTTGACAACATTACGCTGGGGTTTAATGTGTTCGGCGACCCGGATGTTGAATATTATAAAATTTATGCCGGCACGCGCCGCAATCCCAGCACCGTTCTGGACACTTCGCGCGCGACCTTGAAAGCCTTGCGGAATCTGCAAAACGGCGAGCGCTATTATTTTCGAGTAACGGCGGTGCGCAGCGATGGCAGTGAAAGTTTGCCTTCGAATGAAGAAAACGTGCTGGTCAATATTCTTTCTCCGGGCGAAAATATGATAATCAATGGTGATTTTTCCGATGGTGAGGAAGAGTGGCATTGGCAGCGCAATAATCCGGCAGTGGCGCAGTTTGTTGTTGAGAACAGTGTTGCTCATATAAAAATCGCCAATGGCGGCGACGACATTTTTGACGTGCACATCCGTCAAAACGGCTATCCCCTGTTAAACGGACGCAAATATCTATTCGAATTCGACGCCTGGGCAGAAAATACGCGCATCATCGAAGCCAAAGTGGCACAGGATAACGGCCCGTGGCTCAATTATAGCAAAATCGGCTACACGGCGCTCTCGACGCGCAAGCGGCGCTATTCATACGAATTCGAAATGTTAGACCCCACGGACACCAACGCACGCGTGGTGTTTAATTGTGGCGATGATGCCAATGATGTGTACATTGACAATGTATCGCTCAAAATGCTGACCGAAACCGCGGTTTCTGAAAACTCAGATTCGCCAAAAGCACTCAAGTTGTACGAAAATTACCCTAATCCGTTCAATCCCTCTACCACCATTCGTTTCGAGTTGCCGCATACCGAACATGTTCAACTTGATCTCTTTAATACGCTAGGACAACACATTCGCACCTTGATCGACGCGGAGAAATCAGCGGGAATGCACCATTTTCAACTCAACGCAGCAGAATTGCCAAGCGGCGTTTATGTGTATCGGCTGGTCACAGCAACATTTCAGCAATCTCGCAAAATGGTGGTGATCCAGTAATTTTTAAGTGGTGCGCAACCTCAACCTAAAAATGAACGCCGAGATGCCATAAGCGCAGAGTTTACAAATTTGGACTGCGCCGAAAAATATGATCGCAGCTTGACGGCTTTATCGGCAGCATTCTCGCAGAGTCATACTTTAGATATATCTCACCATCACAGGAACGAGATCAATTAACTAGCCTATTCAAACTTGCGCTTGCTCTGGAAAACTAAACCGCAATATTTCACTCTCATCCAAAGCCTGTCGAATCAACGCCTGCCAATCCCCCATTTTTTCTTCAGCGGCCAGCACTTCATCCAACTTGGCTTTGGTTTCGGGTTTAGGTGGAACAAGGTAGCTACAGCAGTCGTCATACGGCTCGGTTGAGGTTTTATAGGTGCCAATGTGGCGCGCCACATCAATGATTTGATTTTTCTCAAATCCCACAAGCGGCCGCAAAATTGGCAACGTAACTGCTTCTGATATAGCAGCAATATTTTCAAGAGTTTGCGAAGCGACTTGCCCCAGGCTATCGCCTGTAATTAGTGCACGGCAGCGTTCGCGTTTGGCAATTCGCTCGGCCAGCCGCAACATCATGCGGCGATACAACACGACGCGCAATTTGGGCGGCGTAGCCAGAATGATTTCCTGCTGAATGGTTGCCAAAGGCACCATGTAAATTTTGCTGTCGTATTGATAGAGCGTCAGTTTTTTCGTCAGCTCGATGGCATTGTAATAGGAAGATTTTTCCGTAAACGGAAAACTGTGAAAGTGTACAAAAGTTACCCGGGTGCCACGCTTCATCATCAAATACGACGATACCGGCGAATCAATGCCCGAAGACAGCAGACTGAGCACTTTGCCCGTACTGCCCACCGGCAAGCCGCGCTCTCCGGCAAGTATGCTTGTGGAAAAAAAGACGCGCTGATTGAAAATTTCAATATGAATAACCAGCTCGCCATGTTTTAGATTTACACGTTTGCCCAACGCTGAATGAATCCTGCCGCCAACAATGTGGTTAATTTGCACTGAATTGTACGGAAATTGCTTGTCCGCACGACGAGTATCCACCCGAAACGACTCAAACTGCAAGTCTTTGACTTTATCAAAAACCTGCTCTTTAAGAATTTGCGGATCCGGGTCCCCAGGATAGGCCACCCGAATAGAGGCAATGCCAATAACATGCTTTAAGCGTTGCAAAATCGAGTCGATATCGGTGGATTCGCTCACCCATACAAAAAAGCGACCATATTCAATTTTTACACGCACGCCATCCTGGTCTTTTACAGCCTTTTTAATATTGTCGCGCAACCGACTCTCAAAAAACGAGCGGTTACCTTTTTTCAAGGCAATTTCGCTATGGTGAATGATAAGCAGTGTTTCTTCAAGTTGAGAATGCTTCATACGGTTCTTTTATCTTCCATAACAGGTCAAACGTTAGATGTAAAATTATCGCAAAAAAAAATCCGACAGTGTCGGATTTTTAATATACAAAACTTTTGGCAATTTCAGAATTTATACTTTCACACCTCGGACAATTGCTTCTGATATTTGTTCCGCAGCATCCTGCAGCTTGAATTTTTTCGATTTCGACAAGGTCCAATTTGTAGAGATCTGGTCAATAGCGCCAAATACCATTTGTTTAAACAGGCTGGCGTGCAAATCTTTGCGAAACACGCCTTCTTCCTGACCTTGAGCGAATGCATCGCCAATCAAATCCAGATATTCTTTAAATTTCGTGCCTTTATAATCATGCAAAAATTTATTACTTTGTCGCAGCTCCACTTCCAACAGCAGCGCCAAATCGGGATTTTTTTCCACGGTTTCAAAATGTCGAAAAATAAAGGTGGAAATTTTTTCCTGCGGCGATGTAAATTTGGCCAGTTCGGTTTTCATATTTTCGATGATCGGCGTCATCTCTTCTTCAAAAATCGAGATGAGCAAATCATCCTTGTTTTTGAAATACAAATAGGTTGTACCTGTGGCCACTCCGGCAAGCTTGGCGATTTCTTCAACTTTGGCTTTGAAAAAACCATCGCGCGCAAATACTTTGATGGCCGCTTTAAGTAATCTCTCTCGTTTTGACGCATCCATGAAGGGTTCTCCCAAGAAAAATACCTATGAATTTCATTCAAAATAGTATTAAAATAAAAAGTAAAAATCAAGACATTTCCCTCTGCTTACGCAAATAAATGAGAATCTGTTCACTTGGAAAAAAGTTGCGTTAAGGTTATGTGAAAATTATATTGACAATAGTTTATTTTTTTTGTAGACTTGTCAAACCTGCAACACCCATATCTTACCGACCACAAATCGGGCAGTAGACAAACAAAACTTACACGGAGGTAAAATGAAAAAAGCTACCGCAATGCTGTCAATCTTGGGCCTTGTCTTGTTCATAAGCGTTTCTGGCGTTTTTGCAGCAGGTGTGGACTTGACCGGGATTGGCGCACGTGCACAGGCATTAGGTGGGAACTACCGTTCTATCGCTAATGATTGGAGCGGCATGTATTGGAACCCGGCAGGTCTGTCTTTTACGGAAGGACTTGGATTTGGTTTGAGTGCAGAACTGGTCATGCCTCAAGCTACATACGAAGTGGGCAACAGCCATTATGGCAACGTTAATAATGTCAATTGGCCATTTAGCGCAGCCTACCGCGTTGAACGCCCCAATGAGACCAAGGCGTTTATAGTACCTTCCGGTGGTATTACTTATAATTTGGGCAGATTGGCTTTTGGTCTTGGCGTATGGGCACCCTTTGGATTAGGATCGGAATGGGATATTCTCAGAACCGCAGCCAACAACCTGGGCAATATTCCTGGCCAACCGTATGATACGTATAGCACTATGTATCCGAATGTCGAATATGAAAGCAATATGCAAATTATTGACATTCATCCAACAGTGTCCTTTAAAGTAAGCGATAAATTATCAGTGGGCGCCGGTGCCAGTATTGTATATAGCGATATCTCGATTCGAAAACCAGCCTATATCCAGAATCCTTATCTTTACAATCAACAGCTTTATCAAACCTTGTTCGATTTCTCCGAAGGTGGCGCCCGCGCCATGCTGAGCAATATGGTACAGTCGCCGTTTGACCATTTGTTGACTCAGGTCGAAATGACTGGAGATGGCCTTGGTTTTGGCGGTAACTTTGGTGTCATGTTCAAACCCACCAAAGATTTAAGCATTGGCGCTTCTTTGTCCTATTATCTGGATCAAGAACTCAGCGGAACGTTTGAAAATACGATCTATTTTCCCGATGTTCCGGCCTATAACACGCTGGCGCAAACTTATGCCGATTCTATTTTTAGTAAGATGCTGCAAGCCGGTATGATCAGTGCTGATCAATATTTTATTCTGGAAAATTTCTATTCCGGCCAAGTCATTTCCGAAGGCGAAATGAATGTCGAGACCAAACTGCCGCTTCCGGCCAAAGTTGGTGTGGGTGTTAGTTATACCGGATTCAAAAATCTGCTCATTGCAGCGGACGTCACCATGACACAGTGGTCTGCTTGGGACGAAATTGTTATTCGAGATACTGGCGGCAGTCGAATTAACAGCCTGGTGCAAAACTGGGAAAACACCATCAAAGTTGGTATCGGCTTTGAATACACTGCTGGTGCGGCTAAACTTCGCGCCGGATTCTCCAGCGAGCCGCCCGCGGCAGTACCTTCTACGCTGGATGTAAGCATCCCGGACATCAACCGCCGCAACACGCTGGTCTTGGGTATTGCATTGCCGGTCGGGCCGCTTGGTCTTTCTTTGAATTATGAAAAGATTTTCATCAGCGACGCCACTATCAATACCTGGAATTATGACAATACAGGCGTTGCACATAATCTCGCTGGTGTGTATACGATGAACGTGAATAATCTTATGCTCGGTATCGATTTTAATTTCTAATATAGAATTGGCGTTCGGTACAACCAAGCTGCTGATTTACTTTTTGAAATATTCAACGGCCTCAACCAGTTATGTTTGGTTCGAGGCCTTTTTATTGATCGACTGCTAAAGGAGACCTATGACTAGAAGAATAGCCTGGCTGCTGGTTCTGCTTTTGATTTCTTTACAATGTAACATTGAAACCGGACTCGAACCCACGCATAGTGGCATTTCCGGCACGGTCTATTTTGACCATGAATGGCCTGCGGAAACCGACGAAGTAATGGTCGTGGCGGCAACAACGTTTCCTCCTACAACATTGAACGACATTATTATGAGTGAACCTTTACCCACCTTTGTTGACACTGCATCGTATGTCATTTGGGCCAATCCGGAAACGTTTGCAGCGGTTGGCGTGGTGTGGAAAGAAATCGATCAGCCGTGGGATGTCACCAATATCATTGGTATCTATTTTCCCACGAATGACCACTTTAGCCCCGGAAGCGTGACCATACCCGATCGCAAGACGCTGGTGGACGAGATCGACATTAACGCTGACCTCTCCAATGCTCGACTCAAAGTAAATAGTGCTATAGAAGGCACCTTGCGCGTCAATGGCGAGTGGCCGGACA
>CAYPZM010000339.1:0-5963 GCA_964414825.1 uncultured Cytophagia bacterium
AATCCGTCATGTCTATCATTGTCATTCTCCCGGTATTCATTATATCTGTTTGCTGTTATTTTAAAACCAAAATTTCATTGTCGCCAAAATTTTCATAACTGCTGGTGATCACCTCCTCGCCGGGGCGCAGGCCGTCCATGACTTCAAAGTCCTGGGTATTTTGCCGGCCGAGGCGTATACTGCGTTTGCGGGCGGTGGCGCCGTTTTCTTCCACCACGTACACCCATTGGCCGCCGGTGCTGTTGTAAAAACCGCCGCGCGCCAGCAAGGTCGCTTCGGACAGATCACCGAGCGCCAGACGAATGTGCACGGTTTGGCCGCGGCGAATGCCGTCTGGTTCGACGCCAGTAAATTCCATGTCCACTTCAAATCGACCGTCCACAACCTCGGGATAAACCTTTTCAATTTTCAGCGCATAGTCACTGCCGGAAAAGCTGAATTCACCGGTTTGGCCCGGTTGAATGCGGGCAATGTAATGCTCGTCCATCTGTACGCGGATTTTAAAGCCGTCGAGCACATCAATTTGCCCTAGCCGTTCGCCGCGGGATTTGGATTCGCCGATTTCGGCGTTCAGCGACGTGAGCTGTCCGGTGATGGGCGCTTTCAAGGTCAAATTGTCCATGTTTTGTTTGACGATCACCAGATTGTCCTGCATGCGAACCAGAGACGTTTCGAGCTGATGAATTTGTGCGGCGCGGTACAACGAGTCCGCCTCATGAGTTTCTAACGTAATGGCGCGTTTTTGCACCAGATATTCGTATTCGTCACGCACTTCTTCGTACTCTTTATCAGAAATCAGTTGTTTTTCGCGCAATTCCTCAGAGCGTTCATAATTGCGTTTTTGCTGTTTGATACGGTAATTCAGCTCGATGAGTTGCGCCTGGAGATCGAGCCGGCGCTGTTCCATGGCCAGCCGCGTGTTGCGCAGGTTGTTGCTCTGTTCAAAAAATTCGGCCTCACGGTACATGATATCGAGCAGCAAATTGGTGTTGGCCAGCTTGAGAATTTCATCGCCCTTGTTCACCAAACTGCCGGCTTCCATATAAATGGTATCGACCCGTCCGCCTTCAATGGCATCCAAATAAATCGTTTTGATGGGGATCACCGCGCCGGTCACCGGGATGAATTCCTGAAATTCGTCGTGACGCACGGTGGAAATGGTGAGGCGTTCGGTTTGCACATTCAACTTGCTGGAGTAATCGCCAAAAAATATCGTGTACACCATGGCCGTCACGGCAATCGGAATGAGCGAAAATAACACGATTTTTTTCGGCGGCCATTTTTTCTTTTCTATCATTCGGTCCATGAGTTCCTCGCAAGTTTAATTCCAACCTGGCTTACGCAGAATATGTGCCAAGTTACAGGAATTGCTGTGTTACAAGGGTAACCTACTGTTTTTAATGGGTAATTATTTTTGCGGCTGATAGGCGCGGTTTCTGTTGTTCGATTTTACTATACGGAAACATACACCAGGTGTTCGGATTCGTGCACTTGTTGTGCTTGCATTTGAAGAATCAGCTTTTAAATTAATTGGCGCAAGGCCCGACAAAACAGTCAACAGTCGGAATTCCGATGTTTTGCATGTTATTTGCTTGTTAATTAAAAGATTTCTCGCGCGAGAAATGAAATGTTGACATTCGTCAAATTTGCGTCTATTCGCTCTGGGACGAATGTCCCGGACCATTGCCCGTCCGGGATAAAAATCCCGGACGATCGAGTTTTCTATACCGCTGTTATCGGTCTACTTTTTTTCTGATTTACAATTTTCGTCTTTGCGTTTTTGTGCCTTTGTGTGAGCTTTTTTAATGAGGAAAATATGACTCCTTTAGGCAAAGTTCTGGTAGTGGATGACAATGAAGACATCCTGGTCGCCGCACGTTTGCTGCTCAAACAAGCCGGCTATCGGGTGCACACGGAAAAAGATCCGCAGGTGCTGCCCTCCTTGCTGAAAAATGAAGAGTACGATTTAATTCTGCTGGACATGAATTTCACCAAGGACGTGACCAGCGGTTCGGAAGGTTTTTATTGGCTGGAAAAAATCCTCGAGATCGATGCCTCTGCCGTGGTTATTTTAATGACCGCCTATGGCGATGTCGATTTGGCGGTGCGAGCCATGAAAGCCGGGGCCACAGATTTTATCATCAAACCGTGGCAGAATGAAAAGCTGCTCGCGACGTTGTCGGTGGCTATGAATTTGCGTCTATCGCGGCGCGAGGTTGAATTGTTGCGCACGCAACAGCGCCAGCTCAGTGCGGATATGGATCAGCGCTATCACAACATGATTGGTGCGTGTACGGCCATGCAGAAAATTTTTGATATCATCGATAAAGTCGCGCAAACCGACGCCAGCGTGCTGATTTTAGGCGAAAACGGCACCGGCAAAGAGCTGGTGGCGCGGGCGCTGCATCGGCAGTCGAATCGACGCGATCAGGTGTTTATCAGCGTGGATATGGGATCGATTCCGGAATCGCTGTTCGAAAGCGAGCTGTTTGGTCACGCCAAAGGCGCGTATACGGACGCGCGGCAGCACAAAGCCGGCCGGTTCGAAGTGGCTTCCGGCGGTTCGTTGTTTCTGGATGAAATCGGCAACGTTCCCGTTTCCATGCAAGCCAAATTATTGCGCGTGTTGGAAGAACGCCAGGTGCAGCGGTTGGGCGAAACGCAACCGCGTTCGATCGACATTCGGCTGATTTGTGCCACCAACATGCCGGTGTACGACATGGTGAAGAAAAAGGAGTTTCGCCAGGATTTCCTTTATCGCATCAACACCGTGGAAATTCAGTTGCCGCCGCTGCGCGAGCGCCGCGAGGATATCCCGCTCCTTGTAGATTATTTTCTACAATCTTATGCGAAAAAATACAAAAAAGGCAATGTCCGCTGCAGCTACGGAGCTCTCACCAAGCTGCAAAATTATTCATGGCCCGGAAATATTCGTGAACTGCGCCACGCTATGGAGCGCGCCGTTATTATGAGCGACTCGCCGGTGCTGCAGCCCTCCGATTTGTTGTTTTCTTCCGAGCCCGAGCCCTCGGATGGCTTTATTTTCGACACTTACAATTTGGATGATATTGAAAAAACCATTGTGCGCAAAGTCCTGGACAAACACATGGGCAACATCAGCCACGCCGCCCAGGAGTTGGGTTTGACCCGAACCTCACTTTACCGACGAATGGAAAAACATGGCCTTTAAAAATTTTCGCTTCAATATTATTATTCGCGTTCTTGTGCTGTGTCTTACATTTTATGCCGTGGTTGCATTGGCCGCTCGAACGCAGTTATTTGCCACCACGTTAGTGCTGGGTATTGCTATCGTTATGCAAGTCATTTCTCTCATCCGCTATCTCGAAACCACCAACCGTAAATTAACGCGATTTTTGCAGTCTATTCAGTACTCGGATTTTTCGCAATCCTATTCGCGCGAAACGCTGGGCTCGTCATTTCAAGAGCTCAACGAGGCATTCAATTCCGTGATGGAAAAATTTCGCCAGGCGCGTGGCGAAAAGGAAGAGCAGTATCGTTATTTGCAAACCGTGGTGCAGCACGTGGGCATTGGATTAATGGCATTTAAAAATAATGGCGAAATCGATTTTTTCAACAATGCATTAAAGCGATTGCTGGATATCCGGCGATTAAAGCATCTGGACGATCTTGCTCAGGTGGATGAAGCGCTGCCTGAAAAAATCAAATCGTTAAAGTCGAATGAACGCGGATTGGTTAAAATTCAGCGTGACGATCAAATTTTAAATCTGGTTATTAATGTCACAGATTTCACCAAACAAGAAGATATCTACCGACTGGTGTCTCTGCAAAACATTCAAACGGAACTGGAAGAAACCGAAATGGAGGCCTGGCAAAAGCTGATCCGGGTGTTGACACATGAAATTATGAATTCCGTGACGCCCATTTCATCACTGGCCTCGACCGCCAATGTGCTGTTGAACGGCTGTGATCTTGATAATCCCGAAGAGTTTGATGAGACTAAAGAGGACATCCAAAGCGCCATGCAAACCATTGAGCGGCGCAGCAAAAGTTTGATGCATTTTGTGGAAAATTACCGCAAACTCACTCGCATTCCCAAACCGGATTTTCAGACCATCCATTTACAAGAATTGATAAACCGCCTCGTGCTGTTGATGCAGCAGAAAATCGACGAACGGCAGGTTCGCCTCAACACAGATATCAATCCGTCAAATCTTGAGCTGATTGCAGATCCGGTTCTTGTGGAACAAGTGCTGATCAACCTTTTCAACAACGCGCTGGATGCCACGCAAGAAGTGCCGGAACCTGAAATCTCGCTTGGCGGAAAACTGAGCGAGCAAGGGCGGGTAGTGCTGTCGGTTTCTGACAATGGCCCTGGCATATCAAAAGATATCCAGGAGCGAATTTTCATCCCCTTTTTCACCACAAAACCGAGCGGCTCGGGAATTGGCCTGGCCTTATCGCGGCAAATCATGCGACTGCATGGGGGTAGTATCAGTGTGCAAAGCCAGCCTGGCAATACGGTTTTTGGACTCAAGTTCTGATCAAGGCTAAAGATCGTTCGTGATATCCATTACGGACGGGCAATGCATTCGGACTTTGGACCGAAGAATCGTTCTAACGCGCCAGAACCAGTTTTTTTATCTGCATATAGTTTGCACTTGCAGCCGAGAGAAAATAGATTCCTGCCGGCAATTGCTCCGTAGCGAGTCGAAACGCTGTTGAGCCGACAATGCGTTTGGATTGAGCCGGCAAAATCTGTTGCCCAAGAACATTATACAGCCGAAATTCTACACGACATTCCCGGCGAGCCTGAATATTAAAATTCACCTTGTTGCCAACTGACACCGGATTTGGTTGGGCTTCGGATAGTGAAAATTCTGCAGGCGCCGCAATGTTCACAGTGTTTTGTTCAACACCTACTTTTAGATCATTGGCTCTCCACATGCTGGCGAAAATATCACGCCCCGTGGCGTCATTGCGAATGTCGGAAATGGCAAACACCAGCCGATTGACTACACGGGTACAAGTCGCATCTTTGGCGTATGAACTGTTTTGCGGAAACGGTTCAAGCGGTGATTGGGACACCGGGTTGAGAGAAAAATCAAATGTATTAAAAGAATAGGCGTTGTCGTTGGTTCGGTAAAAGATCAAAAGAGTGTTTTCGGAAAGCGGAAACACGTTAATGGGTTCACTATCGCCGTTCGGCGCAATGGAAACATCCGAAATGAGGACTTGATTGCTGGAATCCACAACAGAAAAATTGTATCGAAAAATGTCCGTTTCGGGATTGTAACTACCGCTGGACTTTACAAATGTATCCGCAGAAATCGGGATCGCCGAAAAGGCGCGCGGAAATGCCCGGGCTTCGGTTACGCTATTGGTTTGTGGATTCCACAAGTAAAACCGATCCGACTTGAGCCAGATTTGTCCGTCCGGCAGAGCATAAACGTTGGCCGAGATAAAAAGCCCTTCCTCTTTGGCTGCAAACGATATCGAGTCCAATCTCGCACCGGTCTGATCGAACAGCGTAACTCGATTGCCCTGTTGCGGAGCGTATCTAAATAGAAAACATGACGAGTTATCCAGTTTGCCAATTGCATAACTTGATTGATGGTGCTCCAAAGCTATCTGCTTGGACAGATTCCAATTGCTCGCTTTGTAAAACTGAAGCGCCATGCTGCCGGACTCGATACGATTTAGCGAAACAAATGTGCTTCCGTTCTCCAAAAAGAGTCCGTTCAACTGTGGCAAAGGTGTTGTCGGAATTTTTTCGCCATCTGTGGTCAAACGCACCCCGGCTGGCCGCTGGTTTTGTTGAAAGGTGATCCAAAAGCGGTCCTCGGTTTCCGGCAAAATGGTCGCTGATCGCTCGACCGTCATGGAAATCGAAGGCTTCACCGATCCTACCGGCGACAAGGCCTATAACAAGTCACTGGGCCAATGGCGGGCTGCAGCGGCCAAATACTATCTGGTCGATACCT
>CAYPZM010000340.1:0-5961 GCA_964414825.1 uncultured Cytophagia bacterium
ACTTTCTTCTCAAAGGCATCCCTCCCATCCCACTTTTTCTCAAACGCGCCAGGCATTTGAATGCCCTCAAAAAGCGTGGCAATTCGTTCGCCCAGCACATTGTAAATCTCCAACTGCACATAGGCGCTTTGCGCCAACTCGTAAACAATGGTCGTAGTCGGATTGAACGGATTGGGATAGTTTTGTTTCAGCACAAACGACGATGGAGCCGTAGCTTTTTCCCCTTCAACCGCCACTACAATGGGATCTGCAGGAGTCAGGTTCGAACCGGCCGTCCAGTCCGCCATGGCGCCGCCATATTCATAAGCCCCGGCGTCTGGTTTACCATCGGTTACGTCGTCATTAATGCCGGGGATCATCACGCCGCCGACCTCGCCGGTGTCACCGCCTTCGGGCGCAATCACCGCGCAATCATCCACATAAAAATCGGTCAAATTATCTCCGATGGTCATGAGTTCAAACACCGCCTCCTGCAATTCACCGGTCCATTCGACATTTTTAGCCACCGACAATTTCGTCCACTCTTGATCGTTAACCGTTTTTTGCGTGCCGGGATAATCATCGCCCGTATCATCTACCAATTTAAATCGCAAATAGCTGGTAATGCTTCCGGCGCCCTCGGGCAGCTTTACCCAGGCTTCAATAATGTATCGGCCCGGGCCGTGTTTTAACATAATGTCCGTAACGCTTTGTCTCGCTCCTTGCCAGTATTGTGTTCGATTGAACGCATGCGCCGCATAATTACCCGAATGCACCGGCTCGGTCACAGCTTCCAGTTCACCTCCAGCGCCGGTCCAGCCGCCGGTGCCGTTTTCGAAATCGCCGTTGATGAGCTGTACGGGAATGACATAATCGTCGCGCGCCGGAGAATTAGCTTGCAGACGAAAATCGCCATTCACTGCATCGACAAACTTGGCATCCGGAATGGCCAGGTTTTGTTGCACATCGGAACCAAACCAGTTGCCGGAATTGGAGAGATTGTTGTAGACTTTTTGATTGATTAACTGGTTGTTGCCGCCTCCGCCGCCCATGGCCGCGGCACAATCCCAAATGGTATTGTGGTAAATTTGATGATTCATGGCATCCAAATTGGTCTGAATGCCCAAATCATCGGTGCGCCATACGACATTGTGATGCACCAGAAAATCGCTGGAATTGTTATCGAGATAAATACCGGCAGTGTGCGCGCGGGTTTTGACATCGTGAACCCAATTGTGATGAATGACCGTGCCCTCGCCGTCAGTATTCCAGCAGTAGGTGGCGCCGAGATCGGTGCAAATGAGGCCGCAATCGTAAATATCGTTATAGGCAATTTCCAGGGCCTTGGACTTGCGGTGCACGAGTCCGCTGCGCGCCGCATTGTAGAGCGAATTTTTGACGATCGCATGCTCGCGACCGCTGGTGTGCACGGGCGCGGCATCGGAACAGGCCCACCCCACATCGTGCACCAGGCAATTTTCCAGCGTGTTCGCTTCGCCGTAAATGGTCACACCATCACCCCAGGAATAGGCGACCTCACAATTGGAGACCGTGTTATTGCTGCCGCCCAATTTCACGCCAGCGCCCACGGAATTTTGCGGCGTTTCCGTGGTGGACCAGGCGTCGGCATCGTAATACGGCACGGGATAAAATACGCGCGAGTTGTTGAGCAGGCAATCCTCGGCGCGATCCATGGTCACATTGGCGGCAAAAAATATTAGCCCGTCTACCTCTATATTATTTCGATTCGACATATCGAATCCCCAACGCCGCGTGCGCACCTCAACCTGCAGCGTTGATGGATCCACAGCGCCGGGCGCCTTGAAGTAGAGCGTTTTGGTATCCGCATCGTAAAACCATTCGCGTTCAGCGTCCAGCGCTTTGAGTGTGCCGGTGATAAAATATAAACTGCCCGCTTCGGGTTTATAGGCGTAACCGGTGCCCAATTTTGCTATAAACTTGATCGTTTCGCCCTGGTGTTCTTCAATTTTCGTAATAACTGCCACCCATTGCGCACCGGAGAGCAGCCACAAATCCGCACCGGTCCAGTCAATGGCGCCGTTCAAAATATCATCGCTCAACTCGGAAAGCTGGGGTTGCTCTACAGCCACAGCATCATCTGCAACGCCAAGGCTTGGGTAAAGTAAATCCAAACTGGTGTTGTTGGGAAACCGGGCGATGTCCATACGCTGCCAATCGGCAAACACTTGCAGCACCTCGTCCATATCGGAAAGATCGGCTTTGTAGATGCCATTTTCGTGCGCTTGCCAGCGGTCGGGCGGCACCGTTTGTGTGCCGGTAACGGTCACGGTTTCGTTCTCATAGGCTTGAAACGAAAGCGGACTGCCCGCGCTTCCGGATGCAGACGGCCGAACGGTTTCTCGATAAATGCCTTTGCGGATGGTACAGACATCGCCGGCCGACATGCTTTCCGCCGCATGTTGAATGGTAGCAAACGGTGCGTCAAAGGTGCCGGAATTGGCGTCCGAGCCAGTCGGTGCGACATAATAATCCGTGGCAAATATTGGCAAGGACATCGATAAAATTAAAAACAGGCGGGGTAAAAACCGTCGCAATCGCATAAGAGTCTCCTTTGTTTTATAAGGTCGTTTACGAGGAAAAGTTGCGTGTATACAAAATAGACATTCCGCATTAAAAATACAATGAAAGAGGTGTAACTGTTATTATTCAAATACTCTAAACGCTTGAAAACACGAATTCACACTAATTTATCACGAATCTGCACGAATGAAAAAGAATAGATATTACGATTCGTGGACATTTGTGCGTTATGCGTGGAAATTGGTGTTCAAATTAGTTCTTATTCAATAATCAATATCCAGTTCACCGAATGGATACATAAAAATAGTTTATTTTTCTCTGCGAATTCTCCGCGCGCTTTGCGACTCGGCGTCAAGCTAAATGTAACTAACCTGATAAAATATAATTTGGGATTAACATAGCATCTTTGTGGCAAGCGAACTTTTTCAGGGTAAATTGAAAAACTATGGAATCAACTTTATAGAACGATTGTCTAATGGCCGAAAAAAGAGAACATCATATGAGAGGACACATCATGAAAGCAGACATGGACATTCCATCGAATCACATCAAAACGGACGACATTGCGTTTTCAGCTTATTTGAAAATGCAGGGTTATCCGATCATCACCATCAATCACAAAAGCGGTAAAAGTCTGTTCGAGTTTAATGTTGCGGAACATAACGCCAATGAACTCAAAATGACCTTTATCAACAGCGAGTTCATTTCTTTTTACAACGAATTGCGAAATCTAAAAAAATTGATTTAAAAAAGGAGAACACCATGAGAACAAAAACATTTTTTATGATAATGGCTCTAGCAGTCGCGCTGATGACAACCGGTTGGGCGCAAATGGGCCCTGGCGGATCGGGCCATTCGCATGGACCGAATGTGCCTGGTTTTATGCAGGATGTGTTAACCGATGCACAAAAGCAAGAATTGCATGAAACGGTTGCGGAAATGCGTCAGGCAGGCGCGACACGTGAAAAAATTCGCGCGGCTGTGGATGCTTTGTTTGAAGAGTGGGGCATAAATCGACCACACCATGGTGTGGATCGGTTTGCCGACGTGTTGAGCGAAACCCAGTTCGCCGAATTGGAGGCGTTGGTTGCCGAATTGCGGGAACAGGGCGCATCGCGCGAAGAAATTCATGCGGCAGTAGAAGCCAAATTTGAGGAATGGGGAATCGAGATGCCCGAGCCGCCAGGATTGGGAGGTGACGGACATCGAGGTCGTGGCGGAATGTGGATGCACAACCTGACCGAAGAGCAGAGACAAGCGATTCAGGAAATGGTGCAGCAGATGCGCGAAAACGGCGCTTCGAGAGAACAGATTCACGAGGCCGTACAAGCAAAATTTGACGAATGGGGCATCGAGATGCCGGCGCGAGGCCTAAAGCGGTTCTCCGATGTGTTGACGGAAGAACAAATTGCCGAACTTGAAGCCACAGTTGCGGAATTGCGCGAAAACGGCGCCACTCGTGAGGAGATTCATGCGGCAGTACAAGCATTGTTTAACGAATGGGGAATTGAGATGCCGCCGCCTGGAGGTCACGGGCACAAGGGCAAAAGGCATCCCGGAATGGGAAATTTGACGCCCGAACAACGCCAAGCTATCCGCGAGCTGGTGCAACAACTGCGGCAAGAGGGTGCGACGCGCGAAGAGATTCGCAAGGCGGTTCTGGAGCAATTGCAAGAGTGGGGAATCAAGCCGGGTGAAAAGGGAAGCGGAATGAAAAAATCGGAAACGGGCAAAATAAAAGCTTCTAACGCGCCCAATCCGTTTAATCCTTCAACAACCATTACTTACACCTTGCAGCAGGCCGGACAGGTCAGCGTCAAAGTGTACAACACGCAAGGCCGCCTGGTGCGCACGCTGGTTGATTCTTACGGCCAAACTGGCTCACATACGGTTATGTGGGATGGTCTGACCGACCAGGGCGAGCAAGCCGCCAGCGGCATGTATTTTTACACCATTGCGACCCCCGATCAAACGCTGACCCAACGGATGACATTGTTACAGTAGACGCTTACGCCAATGGGGGCATGGCTGATAATTATTTGTGACGCCTATCCCAAATCTAAAACGCCCGGCAAATCCATGTCGGGCGTTCACTTTTTTACTTTCCTATTCAATCCAAATAACTAAAAGAGCGTGCGGGGGAGTTCATGCCGTGCGCGCAATGTTCGGAGACCTCCCACAAACAAAAAACGCCCGGTATACACATGCCGAGCGATAGTTTTAGTTTTATTTCGATGACCATTTTGGCCGGCGCCGGCGACGCTTTTTGGAAGGGTTTTCCGGTTCTTGCGTTTCTTCCGGCTCGTCCGTAGGCTTGGCAAACGGAGCGTGCAGCAGTTCCTGGTAATAATCGTCCAATAGCATGGCAATAATGGCGGATTCGTCTTCGGTTTCGACCAGGCTGCGCGCCAGGGGCACAAAACGCTGACTGCGTTCGGCGGCCAACTTGTCACGGTCGCGCAACCGGGCTTCCAGGAGGGCGGTTAGACGTTCAGAAACAGCGTCTTGTACGTCTTTATCCGATGGAATATCTCGCTGTTGTATGTCGATGCCATATCGACGAGCAATGCGTTCGAGCTGCGGCCGTTCCACCGTAGTGACAAGCGTCATGGCCACACCACTGGCGCCAGCACGGCCGGTTCGTCCGGCGCGATGAATATACGCCTCAAAATCCTCCGGCGGCTCGTACTGAATCACATGCGATAAATCGGGAATGTCAATTCCGCGCGCCGCCACATCCGTGGCCACAAGAAATCGTAACGTTCCTTCGCGCAAGTGCCGCATCACCTGCTCGCGTTTGCTTTGCGACAAGTCCGAACTCAGTTCGTCCACATCATATCCAAACCGCTGCAACACAACGGCAAGATAGTGCACTTCGGATTTGGTATTGCAAAAAACGAGAGCTGCCGCCGGATTTTCAATTTCAATGAGCCGCACCAACGCGCGATCCTTGTCCATGCCCGGCACAACAAAAAAGACATGTTCGGTTTCGATAACGTGCGTATGATCTTGACTTAGTGATAAAAATTCGGGCTCGTGCAGAAATTCATTAGCCGTGTGCAAGACGTGCGCCGGGAACGTTGCCGAGAACATACTGGCATGAATTCGCCTCTTTGGCAAATATTTTTGCACTTTTTTCATATCGGGATAAAAGCCCATGGAGAGCATACGGTCGGCTTCGTCAAATACCAGCATTTTGAGCTGATCGAGCTGCAGCGTTTTCCGCAACAAATGATCCAGCACGCGGCCCGGAGTTCCCACCACAACATGCGCGCCTTTTTTGAGGCCGTCGATTTGATTTTTATAACCCACGCCGCCATAAACGGCAACAGTGCGCAATCCGGAGTCACGAAACAGCTTTTCGGCCTCTTGCCAAACTTGTCGCGCCAGCTCACGTGTCGGCACCAAAATCAGGACCTG
>CAYPZM010000341.1:0-5935 GCA_964414825.1 uncultured Cytophagia bacterium
TCTTATCCATTCTTACCTTAAGTGCACGTCTTTAGTTTTGGGGGATACTCTGCTAGTAATGACAGACCGTTTGCCCAAGCAACACGAGCTTTATTGCCTATACATCGATAATACAAGGATTTGAGAGTTGATAGACCTAATCCTTAATAAAAACTTTACATTTTATTGCCATTGCGTATGAAACCGACCGGGCATGTCTTTGCGCTCGTAGGTGTGCGCACCAAAATAATCGCGTTGCGCTTGGATGAGATTTGCCGGTAAATTATCGCGCCGCAATGCTTCAAAATAAGCCAATGACGCGGACATGGCCGGCAGCGAGATGCCGGATTTTAAGGCGATGCTGACGACACTGCGCCAGTCATCAACGCGCTGACGAATTTCATCCACAAATAATTCATCCACCAACAAATTGGGACAGCCGGGATCGCGATGAAAGACCTGGCGAATTTTATCGAGAAACGCCGCACGAATGATACAACCACCGCGCCAAATGCTGGCAATGTTGGAGAGATTAAATCCAAAGCTAAACTCTTTGGAAGCGATTTGAAGCAAGGCAAAACCTTGTGCGTATGAGCAAATTTTAGAGGCATACATGGCCGCGGCAATTTTCGGCTTCCACTCTTGCGACCTGGCCTCAATGGGTTGAACCGCTGATTTGTAATATTTTTGCGCCAGTTGGCGTTCTTCGGTTAATGATGAGAGCGCACGCGCGTGCAATGCGGCAATAATCGTGGGGATGGGTTCACCCGACTCCAGGGCCGCCTGGCCGGTCCAGGTGCCGGTGCCCTTCATGCCGGCTTTGTCGAGAATGTTGTCGAGCAGCACGCCTTCTTTTTGATCGTCCGGGAAATTGACAATTTTAGCGGTAATTTCAATGAGATAGGAGCTGAGCTCGCCGTTGTTCCACTCGGCAAAGGTGTCGGCAATGTCGTCTGGCGACAGGCCCAGACCGTAGCGCAGGATGTCGTAGGCCTCGGCAATCAACTGCATGTCGCCGTATTCGATGCCATTGTGCACCATCTTGACAAAATGCCCGGCGCTGCGGTTGCCGATATAGGTGACGCACGGCTCGTTGTCGCCGGCGCGCGCGGCAATTTTTTCCAGGACCGGTGAGATGTAATGATACGTTCCTTGATCGCCGCCGGGCATCATACTCGGACCCCACAAGGCGCCCTGTTCGCCGCCACTCACACCCATGCCAATGTATTGAATGCCGGTGCCATCCAGCTCCTCCATGCGACGTTCGGTATCGGAGTAATGCGAATTTCCGCCGTCAATGAAAATATCGCCGGGTTCGA
The DNA here is from genome assembly GCA_964414825.1 of uncultured Cytophagia bacterium. GTDB lineage: Bacteria > Zhuqueibacterota > Zhuqueibacteria > Residuimicrobiales > Krinioviventaceae > CAYPZM01. The sequence continues at coordinate 1,299 of CAYPZM010000341.1, forward strand.
GAAACGGTTTAAGGGTGTCGATCACCGCGTCCACAGCTTTGCCGGCAGTCACCATGATGAGGATCTGCCGCGGCCGTTCCAGTGCCGCAATAAATTCGTACACGGTACGTGCGGCGGTAAATTTTTGCTCGGGCTTGACAGTACTGAAGAATTTTTCCGTTAGGTCATACGTATAGTTAAAAACGACAACCGGGAATCCGTTGCGTTCGATATTTTTCGCCATACTGGCGCCCATCACGCCAAGGCCAAACACACCAAAATTTTGTGGCATGAATTCTCCTCTCTTGTAGATATTTTTGTTTGCGGATTTATCAGAGAAACCGCAGGGATTAAATACTTATTCCGTTGTGAATTGCGAATGCGAATTGTCTTGCCAAGCCGGGCTTGAGGCCCGGAATGAACCTGCTTCCAGGGATGGAATCCCTGGAAGAACTTTTCTTGGCATGGTTGTGTGAGGACAAAAACAGCTCAAATATGCAACTCCACCACATCCTTATCCTGCACCACATAATCCTGATTTGCTTTCATGCCATCGTATTTTGTATGGCCCCACACGCGGGCGAATTTTAGATTCTCGGCAAAATCCTTGTGCACAGTTTGCGCAAAGTCCATCAACGTGCTGCCGCGTTTGACCACATACGGCTGATCCATATCCGGATCGTGTCCCGGTTTTTTCGTATACACCCGGATGAGTTCCAGTGCCATAAATATTTCGGTTTTCAGGCGCTCCAGCTCCTCGCCGGTCTCGGCGGATACGGCGCTTTTGCCAAATCGATCGCGATACAAGTCTTTGATGACCTGCCAATTATCACGCGCACCGGGCTTGTCCACTTGCGTGCCCACCAGCCAAGCGCGCTTTTTGATGACGCTGGCCCAGAAATCTTCTTCCGGCATGTAGGGCACCAGCTCGATTTTTGACTCTTCTATTACCGCCAGCGTATCTTCCAGTCCATCCAAAAGATCGATAGCAGACAGATCAACAACAAGCATTATGAGATCGCAGGTTCGCAAAATAGTCGGCACCCACGGCTCCATATGCTGACTGCACACCGGCGGCAGATCGATCAGTTGAATTTGAATGTCTTCATACATCATCATGGCCGGGTGCGGCATGCGTGTAGTGAACGGGTAATTTGCGACTTCCAGCTCGGTGTCGCCGAGCCGCCCGATGAGCTGCGATTTGCCACTGTTGGGCGGCCCGGCAAATACCACCTGCCCCCCACCCTCGCGCTCCACTTTGATGCTAAATCCCTTTTTCTTGCCCGCCTTTTGCACCTCTTCATTGACATCGGAAATGCGCTTTTTTAAATCGGCTTGCATTTTTTCCGTGCCCTTGTGTTTGGGGATGGCGGCGAGCATTTGTCTTAGTGCCTGCAGACGCTCTTGGGGCGATGAGGCGGTTCTGTATGCTTCTTCAGCGCGATAATATTCAGGAGATAAATTTGCTGGCATAACGCATCTCCTATTTTTTAATCTGCTCGTCTATCGGACGAATGTCCGGCATTCTTGCGCGTGCGGGATAAATATCCCGGCCGATCTGGAAAGAACACTTTACAATTAGCATCTTGGTATAAAGTATAAAATTCGGGGAAAAGTTAAAGGAGAAAATTAAAAATTGTGGCAAAAAGGCAAGCTCGTTTAATATTTATCATCGAGCTTGTAGCACAGCGGATATGGCTTTGTCTGCAACGTTCTCATCGTATTCTGTAACACTCGTCTGAAAGATCAACTTTTTGTTTTTGTTGAAAATGAGAATATTGCAGTGGTCCGATTCAAAATCATACGCAATAGGAAATCGCCCCTCCCAATCCATGAGCACCCAATCGTTTTTGTCATCCGGGAAATAACCTTTGATCATACCGCGCATGAGTCTGGGCACAGCACGCAAATCCGCAAGTGCTACAAATTCTACCTCATCGAGTACATCGTACTTGCGTAACGAATCGGCCAGAATGGTTCCCCATGAATTGGTATACTGGCTTCCTTGGCGATCTGCGCCCAATAGAATGATGATATTGTCCTCAAAGCTGTTTTGGCTGTAGGAGCGGTCAAACTGATCTTTGAGCTCGAATTCGATCAGAGTTGAATCCTGAGCAAATCCATTACAAGTAAAGATGCCGCAAAAAATCATTAAAGAGAGCAAAAATTTCATTCATTCACCTTAAATTGTGCAAGTGAATTCTGTTACGGCAAAGTCTCTGTTGGGTTCCACAACGCAAATTAAGAAAGGGTAGATTCCCCCTAAAACGCAACACGATTTTACGCTAGTTCGTGCGCCCCTTGAGATGGCACCGAGATGTAAACATCCGGCACCAGGTTGGTCGCATTTTCATAATTCCGGACAATGTTTTCCACAAAATCCTCAACCGCATCCGCTTTTACCAAATTAACCGTGCAGCCGCCAAACCCGCCGCCAGTCATACGTGCGCCCAGAACACCTTTTTGGTTGCGGGCAACACTGACCATCTTATCGAGCTCGGTACAGCTCACCTCATAGTCATCGCGCAAGCTGTCGTGTGATTCATTCATCAACTGACCAAACAGCTCCAGATCGTTGGCATTCAACGCGTCAATGGAGCGCTGGGTGCGTTCGTCTTCGGAAATGACGTGGCGGCAGCGTTTGCGCACCAACTCCGGTAGCTTGTTTTGCACGCTTTCAAACTGCTCGAGCGTCACATCGCGCAGCGCTTTGATTCCCGGAAAATCGTTGCTCATAATTTGCACGCCCTGCTCGCATTCGGAACGGCGTTTGTTGTACTCGGAGGTGCCGAGCTCGTGTTTCACCATGGTATTGCAGATGACGACGCGCACATTATCCGACTTTAAGGGAACGAGTTGAAAATCGAGGGTGCGGCAATCCAAAAACAGCGCATGGCTTTCTTTGCCGTGCACCGAAACAAATTGATCCATAATGCCACAGTTCATGCCAACAAACTGGTTCTCGGCTTTTTGTCCCAACAGCGCCAGCTTGATGGTCGCCAGTTCCGTACCAATCGTGCTCATTAACGCGAGTCCTGTGGACATTTCAAGCGCTGCGGACGAGCTGAGTCCCGAGCCCACCGGAACATCACTTTCAATATACAACGAAGCGCCGGGAAGGCGAAATCCTTCCTGCTCCAACACCCAGGCCATGCCGGCAACATAATCGCTCCAGTGATTGCGACGTTGCTGATTTTTTTCCAAATCGATGGCGATAAGCTCATCCATGTTTTGCGAACGGATGTACAATTTGCGGTCATTGGTTGGCGTCACTGCCACGGTCGTATAAAAATCAATGGCCATGGGAAAGACAAAGCCGTCATTGTAATCGGTATGTTCGCCTATCAGATTGACGCGTCCCGGGGCGCGAAACACACGCGGTTCTCCGGTAAAGTGATGTTGAAATCTTTTGGCAACTTGTTTTTTGTCCACAATTGACTCCCTTTGAGCATTAAAAGCTTCCGGGATACGTCCGGAAGCCAAAACCTAAAAGCAAACAACGATTATCCTGCAATGACCAGCGGGCTAAACAGCAGGTATAAAATCAGGGTTAACAAAATCACCAACAATCCGGCATACAACGCATTTTTGGATGACGTCAATTCCAGCGTGCCTTTTTGTTCAAACTTGACCGGCTCGGCCAGCGGTTTGGCAATCGTGATCAGCGCCATAACCGCGAGACACAGTGCAAAACAAATAGCCATACGGTTCAGGAACTGTATTTGCGGAACGGCCAGTTTTAAGGCGCCGTAAGCGACAATGTTGGTCAACAAACCGACCACTCCGGCAAGGGGCGGCGCTTTGCGAAAGACCAGACCAAACACAAACACAGCCAAAATTCCGGGTGAAATAAAGCCTTGTCCCTCTTGAATGATGGTAAAAATACTGTTGCTGATTTTTGGATTACCAAGCTGCGGCGCCAGCCAAATGGCCACGCCCGTAAACGCCACCACACAAATCCGGCCCAGCAGCACCAAGGTTTTTTGCTTGGCATTGGGCGAGAGGAATTTTTTGTAAATATCCATGGAGAAAATCGTCGAGGCGGCATTCAACATCGCAGCCAACGAACTGACCACAGCGCCAAGCAGGGCGGCAACGACCAAACCCACCAAACCGACGCCACCGGGCAACACTTTGCCGAGCAACTGCGCCATGGCCGTATCGTATTTGTAGGCGATAAATTTTTCGGTGGAAAGCGTTTGTGGCGATTTTGCCTGGGCGCGCACGGTCTGATTAAACTGCTCCACTTCGCGCGCAAGTTCGGGATAAAGATTGTCCCACGCTTTGTCCTCACTTATGAAAAGTGTATTGGTTGTTGCTTGAATGGATTCGTATTCGCTTTTCTCTATCGGCAACACGTAAGGATTTCTGGTTAGTAGCGCTTTGATGGTTGCATCATCTTTATAAATCGCCAGCATAAATTTGTCGGTGGGCCAGGCTTCAACCCGTTCTTCGGACGGCGCTTCAACAACCTCCACTACATCGGTATCCGGATTGGATTTGACATATTTGGCCATCGTTGTGGCATTGTCACGAATGGATTCGAATTGCATATCCGAGGCAAACAGGTTGAATGCGATGATTCCGGGAACCACAATGACGAACGGAATGACAAGTTTCAAAAATGCGGCACAGACAATACCTGTTTGTCCAGGAGA
>CAYPZM010000342.1:0-5931 GCA_964414825.1 uncultured Cytophagia bacterium
ATAGTTGAATTGATAAACATCCGCTTCACCGGGATTGTTGTTCAGCCGGCTGTAATACAACGTGTACCAATCCGTGAGCAGCTTTTTCGCGTTCGGATCGCTAACGCGCTCGATAATGGATTCATAAAATTCCATCAACTCTTTGCGCGTTTTGTTGCCAAACTTGTAGCTGACATAACGCGACACCTCGCGAATGATCGGATCGATCATCGGAAATCCGTTGGCGAAAATGACGCCGGTATTGTTTTGCATCTCCCGCGGCAGTGCCAGCTTGGAAGGCAAGCGAGCGCCCGTTGAGGTCGTAATGTATTCTTGCACCAGCGGAATATGCGCATCGCGCAACGCCTCGTAACCGGCGGCCACGCCGTGCGCGATACTGCTGGTCATCACCTCCACATCACTCTCGTCGATGTGGTAATCGCGGATCATATCGATTTTACCCATTTTGCCGGCAAGCTGGATCACTTGGTCCAGTGACGACAAGATTTTAAAGGACGGGCCATTCTCGTTTTTGATCAACTTGCGAATATTCAAATCGACCAAATGTTGCCGCTCGTCATCGGTAAGGCGCTCGATAAAATTGCGGCCCTGGAAGAGTTGCTCGAAATTATCATCGCTAAAACTGTTTTTGTACGAACCGGGCAGGCCGATAGCAGCGCCACTATAGACGACGGTTGGCACCTTGTGTTGTTGTGTTGAGCCATTCCCGGGCATCTCCTTTGCCAGGGTCTGTCGTATATTTTCAGAGGATGCGCGAGACTCGACGGGCAGCGGTTTGATCGGCACACCTTCAGCAAACAGCGCACCCAGCAATTTGAGAAAACTGGTGGTGTCATCGCCCTTTTTATAATTGGAAGCGAGAATCGTAGCTTCATTCTGGCCCAAAATCTCCCGCGTCTGCGTGCTAAGAATGGAACCCGGTCCTACCTCAACAAACAGGCGCACGCCGTGGTCGTATAACGACAAAATAGAGTCCTGAAAATAAACCGGCTGCAAAATTTGCTCTTTTAAGCGTTCGGGAATCGTTGCCAGTCCCTCCGCATCGTCGGGATAAATAGTGCCGGCATGATTCATCCTCACCTTGATCGGCGACGGCCGGAAGCGAATATCTCGAATCCGGTCATAAAATCGCTGCGCCACCGGCTCGACCAGCGGCGAATGAAACGCGTGCGAGACAAATAGAATCTTGTTGGTGATTTGTTTTGTATCGAGAAATTCTTTGAACGCGTCGATATTCTGTGAACTTCCGGCAACGATTATCTGGGTCGGACTGTTGACATTGGCGATTTGCACATCGAGTCCGCTTTCATCGATTAGCTGTTGAGCGGTGTGCAGTGAGGTCATCAGGCTAATCATTTTTCCGGGATCGGCCAGCTTTTCATCGTGAAACGCATAGCCGCGTTGCTCAACCAATCGCAGAGCATCTCGAAAGGTTAATTTTTCCGCAGCCGCCAAAGCAGTAATTTCACCCAGGCTATGGCCGACCATAAAATCGGCTTGCAATCCCATGGATGCCAACAGATCGTACAACGCATAACTGGAGATAAAAATTGCGGCATGCGCGTTTTGTGTCTCTTTGAGTCGTTCGAGCGCACCGTTTTCGTCGTTGTGCTGTTGAAACATCAGGGATGAAACCGTCTGTCCGTGGCGCGTTTGCCAGTACACATCGGCTTTTTGATACCAGGAGCGCATCGTATCATAAGAATCGTAAACCGGTTTGAGCATGTTGATGTATTGCGAAGCCTGTCCCGGAAACAACAGCGCAATTTTGTCGCACGTTATCGGCTCGCCGGTTTTATAAAAAATGCCTTTTGTTTTCAGCAACTCGGCGTTTGATTTTTCTTTGTTTGTGACAAAATATTCAAATGATGCGTTAAGCTCATCCACGGAGCTCGCCAGGATTGCCAGACGCACATTCGAATTGGCATCGGACTGAAGATTGTGCTCCTGGACTGCCTCGGCCAAATCACCCGCAACGGCAAAATTCTGTACGCGATCCGCCAGGTCTTTAAACGAATCAGCGGAAAAGAAAAATATATGCTGCGCAGGTTCGTCATTTGTTTGAGATGATGGAGCTTCTGTTGGATGTATTTCGGCGGCTTTAAATCCAACGCCCCGAGCGCGTCGATAATCCTCAGGGCGAAATTCTTCCAGGGCGATGTGATAATCCGCTCCCCCGAATCCAAATGAGGAGACACCGGCGCGGCGTGGAAAACCGTTTACCGACCGCCAGTCGCGTGTCTCGTTTATGACATAAAACGGCGACCCTTCGATTTCCAGTTTTGGGTTGATTTCCTCAAAATTTGCCGTTGGCGGCAGCACCTTGTGATGCAGAGCCAGCACCGCCTTGATAAACCCGGCAATTCCGGCAGCCGATTTAAGATGGCCGATATTGGATTTAACCGAGGTGAGGCCGCTGAACTGCTTTCGCGTTGCACCCAGAGCTGCAAATGCTTGTTTGAGCCCGGCCACTTCAACTACATCGCCCACAGTCGTGGCGGTGCCATGTGCTTCGATCATCTCCACGGTATCTATCGGGTAACCGGCCATGCGGTAGGCTTTTTCAATAGTTTTGGCCTGCCATTTTTCATTCGGTGCAGCAATGTATTTGCCTTTGCCGTCGCTGGCTTCGCCATAACCGGTTATGACCGCATAAATTTCATCGTTTTGCTCAATGGCATCTTGAAGGCGTTTGAGCACTACGGTGCCGGAACCTTGTCCCATTACAAAACCGTTGGCGCGTTTATCAAATGGAAACGAGCCATCCGGCGACAATGCATTGATGGCGGAAAAGTAGATAAATCCGAGCTGCTTGAGGGGCATATCGGCGCCGCCGCAAATGACGGCGTCAAATTCGTTAAGGTAGAGGCCTTGAATTCCGGTGATGATGGCAGCCAATGCCGAAGCACACGCCGCGTCAATTGTAAACGAAGGGCCGTGGAAATCAAAAACGTTGGCAATACGTCCGGCAATCAAATTCGGCAAAATACCGGGCGCACTGTCTTCGGTAATGGGGATGGAATCTTTGAGCGCATTGGCGCGCACGTATTCGACAATGGTTTCCCGATCCAATTCACTCAATTTTTGAAATTCGGTACTGTGGCGCAAATAGTGCTCCACGAGCTGAAATTGTACCCGCGCCAGCGCATCGCCATAACGGGTGCCGACCATACCGTTGCCCAACATAATAGCCACGCGATCGTTGGCCACGTTGTCGAGCGACGCCATAGACAGCGCCTGATACGTGGTTTCGAGCGCCGCGTGTTGGTTCGCATCCATTTGCTCAGCCACGGAGGGCGGGATTTTATATTTTCGCACCGTGTCAAACTGAAGATCATCAATATAGGCGGCAATTTGCGTAATCGACTTGTCCTGCTTGTCGCGCGCCATAAACAATTCCGGGCGATAAAACACATCTTTTTCGAACAGCGATTCCGGCATCGGTCGAATTGAAACGTGTTTGTTCAATATATTTTGCCAATACTGCTGTATGGATTTGGCATCCGGAAACAGTGCTCCAAGGCCGACTACTGCGACCTTTTTGTCAAAAAAGGCCTCCATTTTGACCTACCTTTATGGTTACAACCATTTCAATTTTATTTAGTATAACCTGGAATCGTTCTCTCTTTTACGCCATTAGCAAAAACGATCCCTTGCCAAGCGCATACAAAACGCCTGGCAGCCCGAACTGTGTTAACATAAAAGGTCAAGCGAGTAGTTAAAGAATGAGGATTAATACGTTGCCCCGCCAGGAACCGAAGAGGAAACACATCACTCGCAACTGCCCTTTTTGCTAATCGAATAGGCCCCGTTCATACTATCCTATCGATTGCCATTAGGAAAACACAGATTTATTTGAATTCCTTTCCAAAATCTGGAAATTCTGTTATTTCTATAAGCAAGGGCATGCGGTAGAAATGTGTAGAGAGAACACGCAAACGTGTTGAGGAAATTCCCGATAAAATCGCCCGACAACACTGTGCCGGGCGATAAAGGGCTGGTTGGAATAGGGGATCTACTCAGGCAGACCAAAATAGAAGAACAACGTCCCGCCATAGGTGCCGGACGCTTCATACGGCTGGCTCATGGACCCGTATTCTTTTGCTTTTTTGAATTTGGTACCAATGGCGGGAATGGCGTGCAAAAAGGAAATGTCGCCCTCTGGCCAAATCATGGCGGTGTGGCGCGGATCCTCACCATCCTCTTGCGAAAAGAGACGCAAAAAAAGATTTTCATCAAGAGTCGCCATGGTGATAGGGCCATCATCGGTGTACAGCACAACCCAATGAAAATCGGCAAAGTAGCCGGCGCTCACCGGATAATTCCAGGCCGTATTGCGTTGGAAATTTTTATACGGCTCGTGCCACACATCTACGGTACCGCCCTTTAAGCGGTTTTTCCACACGCGATGCGGGCCCTTGCCGAGCCATTTGACCTCATTGACATGCGATTCGGGAAAATCAAACGATACTCCCATAAAATCGACTTGACCTTCATTTGAATATTGATAATCAAGCTGCAACCAGCCGCTGCCGTGTACCGTCCACTCCAGTTTGTCAAAATCCGGGTCTTCTTGAATTGCGAGGTTCACAGTCCCCTTGTCTTTGGAGAGGCTGAGTCTGGGATTTTTCTGCGTCGTTTTTGCATTACTGGCCACAAACCGCGGTCCGTTTTGAAACGGGATCACATGCGCCCCGTTTTGCACGCGGGTCAATTGGCCGGTGGTTTCATCAAACGAAAAGGTGAACAATCCGGCTGAAACAGCGAGTTCATCGGACGCCACGACGGGCGTTTGCCCTGTGGTATTGACGATATTGGAGAGCACATCGGCTTGTGAGGCAATGCGCCATTTCCAGGTGAATAGATCGCGGCCCTTTTTGTCAAATGCCTTCAAAACGAGAGCATCGGCTTTTTGCCAGTTTGCCGGAAAATCAAGAGATACAACTCCTTTTTCGCGCGCGGGGATATCCGGCCCGGAAACGATTCCGCGATACAACACCACATGACCGGCTTGAGTTTCCGACGGCGTATAATCGCGCACCAGTTTCCATTCGAAGGTACACGAGTTCAAATTGTCAAAATCAAAACGATTTTCTACGGGGATTTGGCCATCAAAATTGTCCGGCAATTGCCAATCCGAATCGATGTAAATGGGCGACCACATTTCTTTAATCGTATAAAAACTGGCCTCGCGTTCGTGAAACGGGCCCAAAATGCCATCGGGAGCGTGGTTGCCGTCGGTATCGATTTTGCCGTTCAAATCGGTGCGCACCACACCTTCGTCGGCAAAGACCCACAAAAACATGCCGCCGGTTAAAGGATCACCCCACATGACATCCCAATAATCTTCGAGTCCGGCGCCGTGACCGCCATCGTAAAGTCCGTGCAAATATTCGGTGGGCATAAAAACATTGCCGCTTTGGAGTTTCTCGACAGTGGTTTGAAAATTTTCATAATGATCCGTATCGACGCCACCATGCAACTCCCACGGGTGCAGCACGCGCCGATTTTGCGGGTCCCACTTGCCAAACTCATCGTCCAGCTCGGTGTTCCAGCCGCCTTCGTTGCCATTGTCCCAAAATAAAATACTGGGATGATTAACATCGCGTTTGACGATCTGCTTGACCAGGCGTTCGCCAATTTCCGTATCGTACGGCGGTTTTTGCCAACCGGCCAGCTCGTCCAACACATACATGCCGAGTTCATCGCACAGCTCCAAAAACCAGGTATCCGGCGGATAGTGCGACATGCGCACGGCGTTCATGTTCATGGCTTTCATGGTTAAAATATCGTCCAAACAGCGGTTGCGGTTCAGCGCCCGTCCGGTTGTCGGCCAAAAGCTGTGGCGGTTGCAGCCTTTGAGCACAATCGGCTTGCCGTTGAGAAAAAGGCCCTCGCCGTCGCGCACCTCAAATGTGCGAAAACCAAATC
>CAYPZM010000343.1:0-5587 GCA_964414825.1 uncultured Cytophagia bacterium
ACTTTTATCAAAGGAGATTCTGGAAGAAGTTTCAAATTCTTCAAAAGAAACACTTAATGACGGCCAGATATGGTATACTGCCGTTCATAAAGATGAGCCGGCAGGCAAGTCATTAGCGAAATGGCGCAAAAAATAATTAATTGCGCCATTTTTAAAAAGCAAAACCGGATGCAAAATCACCAGCGAGAATGTCAAAATGTTGTACTATTGCACCATCACAATCCCTTTCATTCCAGCATGATAGTGTGTCATTTCACCGAGCGGAATAAAGCAGCCCATTTCCCATTCGCCGGTTTTGTCTTTGGGCAAGGTAAACGACATACTGCCGGATTGTGCGGGTAGCAGCGTCAGAGCTACGCCGGGCTGTCGGGGTTTCTCCGGCGCTGGAACCGCTGGCTTTTTCATGACTTTGCTTTTTTCTTTCTTTACGTCCACATCGGCGAACAGATCGATTTCATAGCCGGTAAAGTCAGAGTTGACCTGTCTCCCCGCCATAAACTCGTGTTCAACCGTGCCAATGTTCACAAATTGTAACGTGATTTCCTCTCCCGCCGGAATATAAACGGTGTCCGGCACAAATTTGTAATCGTCCATATCGATTTTTATGGTCTCTTGACCGAGTACCGTACTCCAAGCGAGAGTCATTGCTACCAGAATGAAAACGCCAAACAGATATCGATTCCTTATCATATCTCCAAATCCCTGTTATTGTACAATAACCGTTCCGGTCATTTGAGTCGGATGAATTTCACAGAAATAGACAAACGTACCCGCCGTGTCAAACGTAAACGAAAACGTTTCGCCGGCGGTCAAATTGCCACTGTCAAATGTGCCGGTCGGGTTGTCCGGCGTACCGCTGGTTACGGTGTGGGCAACATTGTCTTTGTTCGTCCATGTAATTGTGGTGCCAACCGAAACGGTAATCGATTCGGGAACAAATGCAATACTTTGCATCCATACTTCATTTTCACCGCGTTGGCCATTGGGGTCTGCCAAATCCATTGTCATCATCATCACCATTGCAGCCAAGCGCCAGGCCCAATACAACCAGCATACTTGGCAAATATACCAATATTTTAATTTTTGACAGTTTCATAATAAAACTCCTTTTGGATTGTTAGAATGTTACAGCAACGCGAACAACAAAACGCGGCAGCAAGATTATTCAACATGGATTTAATGGGAAACGCGAAGCGTCTTGAGAAATTTGCGGCTCCAACTCATAAAAATGAAAAAGATTAGGATGGGTTGCGAGCTGATTTCTATTTTATGAGAACTAGTTTTTTTCGTTCTGTTAAACGAGTACGATTGGGGTGGGTCAGCGTGAGTTCATAAAAGTAGATGCCCGAGCTCCAGGAAGAGGCGTCGATCGTGTGGTTGTGGATTCCGGAATTTGAACGTTCCCATTGCCACGATGCTTTCAACGCACCGAGAACATTGTACACGTCGAGTTGCACATTTCCGGCTTGCTCCAGACGGTACGAAATGGTTGTAAATGCATTAAAGGGATTCGGAAAGTTTTGTAGCTGAATGTCTTGGATCGTTTGTGATTCGACTCGAGTAGGCGTTTGCAAAACGAGAGAAACGTTGTCAATATAGCAATCGGCATTAGACAAACCAAAATTAAAGATCACACGAGCTTGGGGATCCGTGGAAGCGGTCATCTCAAAGTCAAATGAATAGCGTTGTTGGCTACGCTTAAATTCCATGGGCACGGTTTTGCTGTAATTGGTTCCTTGGCTTTCTATTCGAGTTATTTTGGCTTCAACAACGCGGTTGCTTTCGGCCCAGCCGTCAAATTCGAAACGATAGCGCCTGCCTTGTATCAGAGGGATATCATCTTGAATGAGCTGTACTTTCGAAAGTTCGGCGCCGCCATCGTCGATGGATATTTTGCAGACGTTGTCGATTACTTCCACGTTGGCTTCAGCCTCGTCGTTCGCCACAAAGGTCCAGTTGCTTTCTCCATTTCCAAAATCTCCATTAATTATCAAATTATCTCCGGGCTCACGAATGCTGACGTGGTGCTCAACTCGATTCGAAAACGAGCTTTTTTTGCCACTGGAATCGAGGGCACTGACCTGGAAAAAATAGGTTGAATTGTTTTGCAGGTCTGTCAAATAGGAAAAGGTGTTTAAAGTCGTATCCATAGGAGCAAGGTTATCGATTGAGGTGCCGCCATAAACCACATACTTTTGAACAGATTGATCTCCGAATTTGTTGAAAATCAACAACACGCCATCGGTGCGTGCTTCGGCAATCAAATAAGGTTTGGCGGCAATGCCGTGCCACGGATAACGGCGCACTCGATCAGTGGATACATTTTTCGATTTAATTTCGTAAACAAGATTTCCCGCCGCATCCACTTCGTTCGCGAATAGCGGCGGCCAGGTTGACCAGTTGATCAGGGTATTCTCGTTGAGAAAACGCTGTACACTGCCCAGCATAAAACTATAGCGATCCGGTGCAAGGCGATATTCCCAGGTTTTTTCTGCGGTCATGTTTTTGAGGTCCAGTTCGTACTCGACAGCGCGCGAAAAACGGGGATCGCGGTGGTTGCCATTGTCAAAAAATGTATAGGAATTGGGCTTTCCCAAAACCGGTCGTGCATGGTGTTGATAAGATATCTCGATGGAATCGTTGATAAAATCGAATTGATTGTTGACGCCGCCGAGCCGCCACATGATCTCGCCGGTGTCGCGATTGATTTTGGTGATTTCGCTCAAATGGCGGCTCGAAATGATGAGATGCCCGTCGTAATCCGGGTATACGGAATTCATGTGCACGTAATCGATCCAACTGGCGCGCAAATTTTCGTGAATGGCATCCTCGATGTTGAAAAAATCCCAACACTTCCATTCAAACACGACATTTTTGTTTTCGTCCAACTCTTGAATGTGATTTCCGAGCACCGTTGCGTTGGGATCTCCTCCATCCACAAGTTGGCTCATATCGACTTGCCGAAATTCTTTGGCAATGAGCAACGCATGGCCGTTCGGCAACAAGGTCAACTCGTGCGGATCGGTTGCGTAGCCGTTGCCACATTGCAGCGTATCGATTATCGTAAATGTGCTGTCATACACAATATAAATTTGCGGATCAAACAAAAAGGCGGTTAATACTCCCGTGGGCTGCACTTGAAACTCGCCGCTGCCACGACCGTCACTTTTTTCATCAAATTTTTGATAAAAATAGGGTGTGCCGTCGTTTTCACAAATAATCAAATAATTGCCGATTGATTCATCTGTAAAGGTAGAGCCGATAAAAATTTTGCCGGGAGCGGTTTCTCCGACTTGAGTCACCTGAATTTCCGGAAAGTCACTGGGTACGGAAACTCCATTAATTTGTGAAACATGAGGCTCTGATGATTCGGCAAAAACTGAAAAATAAAGCGCGCACAAAAACAGGGATGTAATAAAAAAACGATACCAACTCATAAATGACTCCGAATTGCTCCATTCGATATTACAAAAGACACATTCGCGGAGGTTTTTATTTCAATATTATGGAAATCGAATGACAAATTATTATGAATGAAGTTGGTTTCTACTCGGTAAACTCGATCGGCTGCAACCTGCTGTTTCTTAACCGGATCGAGCAACACACTTTACCTTTACTCACCACACACATTCAGTTAATGCTAAAATCAGTTTGAACTTTCGTATAAAGCTTGACATTTTTATAGAGAGATAGTAACTTTAGCCGCTTTACAACAAATTACAATCCGGCATTGTTTACCTCAAAGTATTTATTCAATTATTCCGGTATAATGATTTGTAGAATTAATTTGAACAGATATTCCCCCCAAAAAAGGCGAGTTCTTAAGGAGCAGATGATGAAGCATAGCTTTTATGGAATTATTGTAATTTTAATTATAGCAGGACAGGCACTTTACGCCCAAAAAAAGCCCTACGAAGGCCCACAAGATACGGCCGGTGATATTGCAGCAGAAAAAATTGGCTGGATGGAAGGCAATGCCGTACGCAGCCAGTTCCGCAATACGACCGAGCTGTCGGATTGGGGCCAGGGCACGGACCCTTATGCCACGCGTTGGCCCAATGATTTTCGCGGCTCAAAAATGAACGACGGTATTGGGCTTCTGATCGGTGCACGTGTTTATATTCATAGTGATGGCGATACGTTGACTGTTGATTCGGAACCTTATGATCAAGTCTACATTAATGAACAACGCCAACGATATAATGATATGGTGGATAGTGGTGAGCTGCATCGCCTGTATTATTTGCAAACCAGTTATCGCGAACGCCAGGATCAGGACCCTACCGGCCAGGTGGAATGGAACTTTTATCCTTCGCGTGGCAACGTAACCGGTGAATATGCCAACTGGAGTTTGCCAGATGCGCCGCCAGCCATGGCCAGCAAACCGGAATCCTGGCCATCGATCGGCTGGCCTGCCGATGGCTTTAATTCCAAATGGCAAGGACTATGGAACGGCCGTTTTGGCGCCGATGCTTTTAAATCGGATGAAGAGTGCTTTTTTGTCGCCAATGATGCCCAGGATCAGGAGAATTTGGTGGCAGAGGCCAAAGTGAGATACTATCCTGTGCCCGGCAAATTTATCGGTGATCTCGATCCCAAAATGAGCGTGCAGGTGGGATTGCCCTGGGGCGGAATTGGACTGCGAGTTGAACAACGCGGATTTCAATGGAATAATGCCCAGGCGCGCGATGCTATCTTTTGGGAATATGTCATTTACAACATGTCCGATTACAATTTGCCCGAAGTAGCGTTCGGCTATTGGGTGGATAATGCGATCGGTGGCCAAGACGGCAATGATGAATTGGCTGCGTTTGACACGTTTCTCGATTTGTCGTATTCCTGGGATGTGAACGGCATAGGTGAATACGGATTAAAAGTGGGCACCATGGGATTTGCCTATCTCGAATCTCCGGGTAATTCTACTGATGGATTTGATAATGATGAAGATGGCATTGTGGATGAGAAACGCGATAACGAGGCCATCAATCTAGTCGGTCCAACCGATGGCATCGACGATGTGGATAATTTTTTGCGCTTTTATCAGCTTGAAATGGATGACCTGCGCGATCATTGGGATGCGGATGAAGATCAAGACTGGGACAGTTTTACCGATCTAAACGGCAATGGCCGTTGGGATGAGGGTGAAGATATTAATGATGACGTGGGTCTCGACGGCAAAGGTCCTGGTGAGCTCGGCTACCTTGGCCCCGATGCCGATGGTACCGAAGGCAATGGCCGTCCCGATTTAAAAATTGGTGTGGGCAGCGAACCTGATTTTGGCCTGGTGGATGTGACCGAAACTGACATGCTGGGCCTTACCTCGTTTCGCTTGTTTCCGGTTCCTTCCGGAAATCCGCCGTATACCTGGTGGTTCATTAATGACGAATCCATGTGGGAATTGGTCGGTCAGGATTCATTGGTACCGTACATCGGGCAGGTGTCGAATTTGATTGAGGTGTTTGCCACGGGCGCCTTTCCGCTGTACGGCGGCAATGCCGAGCGCATCTCCATGTCGCAACTGCATTCCTGGGATAACGGCGCCAACATCAAAGCCGGTGATCCGGTGGAAAATCCGCCCATTTCCTTG
>CAYPZM010000343.1:5597-5906 GCA_964414825.1 uncultured Cytophagia bacterium
AAAAAATTGTCCAGATCATTTATGAAACCGACTATCGATTTGCAACTCCGCCCGTGATGCCTACTCTTACCGCAACTCCGGGCGATGGATATATCCTGCTAACCTGGAATAACGATGCTGAAATTAAAACGCGCGATGCGTTTCTCAAAAATGAAAATGATTTTGAAGGCTATAAATTATTCAAGGCTACGGATCGAAATTTGACCGATGCCGTGCAAATTACCGACGGTTACGGCAAACCCAAGGAACGCGAGTGGATTTTCCAATGCGACCTGGTGAACAGCCGAAAAGGCTTTGCCGATTACGGTC
>CAYPZM010000344.1:0-5902 GCA_964414825.1 uncultured Cytophagia bacterium
GCAGATTGCCGTTTTCCAGCATCGTCGGCATGTGCGGACCCAATAGCTCGCCGGGACCCCAGGCCCATACGATCGCTTCCGACTCGCGATCGATAATAAAAATGGCATTGGCGTGACGACCGCACAATAGCAAATTTTCGGCACGAAAGCGGCTGTCGGTTTGGCCCAACGGATTCTCCGGCAAAATTTCCAGGGTATTGATGTGCGGCCAGTCGCGAAAGGTACCGATCTCTGGAAGATCGACCAAGGCCGCAAGCTCGTCCCAATGATCTTGAAATTCCCAGCGCCAGACAACTTCGCCATCCGCATTAAACTCCACCAGCTCATCCAAAGCCAGCGTTGCGTTCTCCTTTTCGGGATGCGGGACATCCTGCCGCGACACCACAATCGTGTTGCCGTTGGCGGTTCGTGCAAAATCGTGATGCGCCCGCAGTTGCGCCGACCAGACGAGATTGCTGTGCCAGTCCAGCTCCAAAATCGCCTCATCCTTGATTATGGCAACCAAATTGCCATTCGGCAGCATTTCGGCGTAATGCCAGGATTTGCCAAAGCCAGTGAACGTATTGGTCAGGGGTTCGTTATAGGGATAATACCAGGAGTGAATGTAGCGGCCTTCGGGACGGAGTAAATGTGCTGCCTCAAGATTGCGGCTGCTGACGAGCCGATAACTGGGATCGGTCTGTTGCGGCTTAAATTCGATCACCCCGAGCGGTTGTTCAGTAGCCACTACAAAAGCAGTTAAACAAAGTATAAAGATGTACAATCGTGACATATAATAATCCTTTTTTATTCGTCGCCCAGAGCGGGCATTTTAAAGCGCTCGACTTGCGGCACGCTCCGCGCCGTACTCATGATTTCTCGAATTTTTTCAACGACCTCGGGATGCTGTGCCGCAACATTGTTTTGCTCCTGCAAATCCGTTTCCAGATCAAAAAGTTGAATGTCGATATTGTCTTCCGATAAAATATTTCGGCGCATGCCTTTCCATTTTCCGATGCGCACGGCTTGCTGGCCGCCGTACGAAGGAAATTCCCAATACAAAAACTCGTGTTGATGTTGCTCTTGTATATCCAAAAGCGCTGGCAAAAAACTGATGCCGTCCGTATCTTCGGGAGTCGCAACGCCGGTCAGCTCACACAATGTCGGCATCACATCGTAAAAGGCCGAAATGTGGTCAGACTTGCTGTCGGCCTTTATGTGCCCCGGCCAAACGGCAATGAGCGGGGTTCGAATGCCGCCTTCGTATACCGTGCCTTTGGTGCGGCCGCGCTGACTCATGAATGGCGCGGCGCTGTCAAACCACTCGGCCGTAGAGCCGCCACCAATGCCGGCACCGTTGTCCGAGGTGAACAAAATCAACGTGTTGTCATACAAACCCAGCTCTTTGAGTGTTTCGACCAGCCGTCCGACATTTTCATCGAGATAAGATACCATGGCGGCAAACGTCGCGTGCGGATAACGAGCCGGGAAATAGCCGTGTTGACCCAAATATGGCTCTTCATCACCAAATTTTTGCACATAATAATCGACCCAGCGCTGCGGTGCCTGGATGGGCACATGCGGAATGGGGGAGGCCCAATACAGGAAAAACGGATTCTGCTGATTCTCCTTCACAAAGCCGAGAATTTCCTCAAACATCAGATCCGGCGCATAATCGGACTGATTGAATTTGTCATAACTGGCGGGATCGTACGGATTGGCACCCTCATCCAGCTTGGTGCCGGGCACGATCAACTCGTTGTCCAGCCATACCTTTTCCTCATTTTTCCACAAATGTTTGGGATAATAGGTATGCGCCTGGCGCTGGCAATTGTAACCAAAAAAGAAATCAAAGCCCTGTTTGGAGGGAATGCCATGACTGAGTGGGCCACCGAGTCCCCATTTGCCGACGATGCCAGTGGTAAAGCCGGCGCTCTGCAGCAACGTGCCAATGGTTGTGGTATTTTCGGGAATCGGGTATTGGCCTTCGAGATTCGGATCTTCCACCGCTTTGGCGAAATTCCATACCTCGCCACGTTCGCCCCATTCATGATTACCACGAATAAACGCGTGGCCGGTATGTTTGCCGGTCAGCAACACGCAGCGGGAGGGTGCGCACACCGGCGAACCGGCGTAAAACTGCGTAAAGCCTTTGCCCTCGCGCGCTAATCGGTCGATGTGTGGTGTTTCAATTTTATTCTGTCCATAGCAGCCCAAATCGCCATAGCCCAGATCATCGGCCAGGATGTAGATGATATTGGGTTTCTTATGTTTATCGGTGGCGCAGCGCAAAAGTGGCAATATGGAAAGCGCTGCCACGGAAGCCGCCGTGTGTTTTAAAAATGTGCGTCGATGCATGGGGATTTCCTTTGTTTGATGAATCAAATGAAATCAGCAATGTTCGGGCTGGAAGCCCCAACTCATTTTTGCGCCCAAGGATGGAATCCCTGGACGAACGTGAAAGCCCGTAGTAGGATGGGGCAATGACCTAAAAAAGAGAAATAAACTCTCATGTCCTGGGTTCTTGAAGCACTCTGCCTGGCAAGCTGCATCATTGACCCATCCTACCTGGCCAAAACAATCAACAACTGCCCAAGAATCGTCAATAAAATATTTGAAAACGCATACACGCCAGCATAGCCCAACAGCGCGTATTGCGACTCGGCTTTGTCGGTGACCATTTTCAGCGCCACAGTCGATGTAACGCCGCCCGTGGTGGCGCCGAATGAGGTGTTCCAGTCAAAGCGAATGATGTAACGGCAGAAAAACAATGTGGAAACCAGCGTAATGGCAGTGACCAGAACGCCGGTGATAAACAACTGCAAGCCGGATGCGGAGAGTTGCGCGATCAATCCTTGTCCGGCCTGGACTCCAATAGTGGCGAGAAAAAAGGAGAGTCCGATTTCTTGCAACAAGTAACGCGCTGCTAACGGAATTCGGCCGGAATAAAAACCGTAATGCCGAAAATAACCCACTAAAATTCCGGCAAAAAGCAACCCACCCGCGTTTCCGATGGAAGTGTTAATGATGGGCAGCTCGATATTTCCCAACAGCACGCCAAACAGAATACCGGCAAAAAACATAAAAATATCGGTTTCGTGCTTTTTGGTGTCGGCGTGACCGAGAAAAAGGATGGCGTGCTGCAAGCGCTGCTTTTCGCCGGCAATGGTGAGAATGTCGCCACGCTCCAGTCTCATTTCAGGATGAATCGGCAAGTCCAACATGCCGCGCTGCAAACGCGTGAGAATGACTCCGAATTGCCGCGGCAATCCCAAATCGCTCAGCTTTTTATTAGTGGCCTCTTTGCGCGTGATGATCACTTTGGCCGTATCGTGCTGGCGTTGAACAATTTCCCTGTCGGCGACCTCCGGTCCGAGAAATTCTTCCAATTGCAGCAGGGCCGGGAGCGGCCCTTCGGCCATAACGTGGTCGTAAAGTTTCAATTTGGTGTCAGCCTGGGCTATAAATGTTTCGTCACCACGTTTGATGGAGATGATACCCACACCACCGGATAATTTGCGCAGTTCTAACTCTTTGAGCGGCACTTCGAGAACGCCCGGATTTTGTACCTGGTAGACGCGTTTTTGAAATTCCTGGTTCTCTTCTTCATCATCATCTTCCTTTACGTCGTGTGGCTGGGCTTCCGATTTGAGATCAATGTGCATCCCGCGCGTCATCATTTGGATGAGCAACAACAAACCGATCAAACCAAACGGGTAGGTGACGCCATAGGCTACGGAGAGCATGGGATCTCGGGCCAACTCGTAGGCGGCGGCCAATGTGGATGTGGATGTCAAGGCGCCACCGAGGATGCCTGGCAGCAGAACCATGGGCAGGTCAAACACCATGGCCATTGGAATAGCGACCAGACAAGCGACTGCCGCAACGAACAATGCCACCACCACAAAGCGTAGACCATTTTTTCGAAACGATTGGAAAAATCGTGGCCCGGCACTAAATCCCACCGAATACATGAAAAAAGCAAACCCAAACGTAGCGAGGCCTTCCGGCAAACTATAGCCAAAGTGCCCGAAAAACAACGCAACGAACAACACGCCGCCAGAGGCGCTAATGGCGACATTGCTGACTTTGATACGACCGACCAGCGTGCCGATGGCCAGAATCGTGGCCATTAAGACAAGATCGTTGTGCAAAAGTTCCTGAATAGTTGCCATTGCGGATTTGCTCTTACTGTTCCTGCTTTTTGGATTGGGAGCATGGCATCGGCTCAATTGCCTGAACCAAACACCAGCTTTTTTGACCCAATTGAACACCGGTAATCAAATGCGTGGGCGAACCGTCAAACTTGCGCTCGGCAGGCTGGTCGAGATTGAGCACTTCCGGGCGCTCGCGTCGATCAAAAGTTGTGCTCGTGCTGTCCGTCCACTGTACCGTATGCGTATAAACTTTGATGGGCGAATAGCGCTGCCACTCGCGACCGTTTTTCGAAAACAGGTGGGCGCCGTGGCGTACATCGCCGGTCAAACCGCCGACATTATCCTCGATGACCATGTGGTACGTGTCCTGTTCACGATACAAGCCCGGATCTTCCAGGCGAATTCCAGGCACAAGGTCTGCAGAGGTGATTCGATATCGACCGCTAAAACTGTCCGCCTCGGCAATAAACATCGTCAGATTTTGATCGCGGAACGCCAGCAGCACGCGCCCATCCGGGTGGATGTACGGCGCGGGATTGTTGGCATCTTCGGTAAGCGAAATGTTATGCGGCAAACGTTGCCACGGACCTCGAATATCCGCAGACCATGCAAACCCAATTTTGCGTTCCGGCGCCTGCGGCGAGCGGCCGATATAATACAATACAAACGTATCGCCAATTTTTACGATTTTGGGATTGTGACACATTTGTCCGTCCCAATAATTGCCGCCGCGCCCGGAGAGCACCACTTGCTCAAATCGATACGGGCCCAGCGGATTTTCGGACACGGCACGGACAATTTCGGAGTGATTTCGGTAATTGCTCAACAAGCTGACATGGTTTTTTGTTGGAAAAGCTTTTCCGAGGCTTTCCCATGTCGGCCATCGCGAGGCAAACAGGTGATAGGTGCCATCCACCTGAATCAACGAACCGCCCCAGACAAAATAACCGTCCATACGAAATCCGGCGTCTCGAGGTACGGGTTGCAAGCGATCCAAAATAGACGAAATACGGGGCGTCTGGTCTGCAGAAATCGAAATAGCGAAAACCAAAAGCAGGGTTACAAGAAAAAGCCGAAAACCAGCCCACCGGTTGTTGTCGTCAGGTATTGAGTTCAAACGATCAAGCCTGTGCCAATTGTGCGCTAAATGTTTTTATTTTTTGAATGGAATTTATAATGTCGTCCATATCGCGTTGATTTCCCAAAAGCATACTTTGCCGAAACGCTGCCGTGGTCTCGCAAACGAGTTTGTTGCCCTTGAGTTCGTGCAGGCTTTCTTTATACGCCTTTAGCCTTTGTGGAGAAAACAACCGTTGGTAGCCGCGGGATTCCAAAGCTTCGGATATTAATCCATCAAAATAAAGCTCGTGATAGCCGGTGGAGCAGGGGATACCTTCGGCATTTAACGCTTTTATGAATTGCGCGCGTGACAGTCCGTTAAATTTTTCTGATTCGTAGCGGAACGGAAATAGATGCCACACCGCCTTGCTATTTTGGGGAAGCTTTGCCGGATGCAGGCCCGGGATTTCCTGCATTTGCCTGGCCAAATAGTCGGCGTTTTCCTGGCGCCGAGCGGTTTCGTTTTTCAATTTTTCGATTTGCTGCAATAACATCACCGCTTGCACTTGCTGCATGCGCCGATTGCTACCGCGAGTAAAATACTGCGTGTCACCGGTTGACGTGCCATACGCCCGGCCGCAATTGTGAAACGAATGACATTTGTCTAGTAAAGCATCATCATTGCCGGTAATGGCGCCACCTTCGCC
>CAYPZM010000345.1:0-5874 GCA_964414825.1 uncultured Cytophagia bacterium
ATACACAAATACGCGAAAAGTGCCCCGCGGAGGCGGGGCTTTGTTCAACACGCGTTTGCAGCACCTGATGATGATCTGTGATATAGGACACTCCTGATGAAAACGCAACATTTTGCAGCAGCGCATTGTTGATCCATTTGGTTAACGTAATATCGCCATCAGTGCTGCGGATGTTGGGTCGCCGCACAAAGCTCATCTTCGGATTAAACATCGAGTCGATATGCGTGTAACGAAAATCCACATCAATCCAATCCTTGTTCAACTGAAGCCCGACATCACCGGCCATGCTCGAGCCCGAAATTTCTGACGTAAACGAACCCGCCGCCGAGGCATCCAGCCGCAGTGCCGGGGTTACGTTCCATATCCCGTCCATACCCACAGCGCGCGAGTAATCGTTCGAGCTCGCCATTTGGTTCAACGCCATCATGCCAATGTGCGAGTCATCCGACACATCGCGCTTGATGCGAACTGCTGTATAATTGTTTGTGGGATGCAAGGTGCCGTCCGTTAAAGTCGTCTGCTTGCTCTGCATATTAAGGACGGCAATTGAATAATCGCCAGCGCGGCCAGTCAACTTTCCGCCGCCATACAGCGGAATGCGATTACGTTCTTCAATACCTACGGTTCGCGAATCAAACAAAATAAAATTGCGCTGTGTTCTCGAACCGGGCCCAAACTGAAACAGTCCCGCATTTTGCAGGAAAAAGTCCCGCTTTTCCTCGCGCTGAATATTAAAGCGCGTTACATTGACAATCTCCTCATCCGCTTCGGCCTGTGCAAAATCGGTATTGTACGTCAAATCCAGCGCCAGTTGCGGCGTAATGTCGTATTTGAAATCCACGCCGCCGTTCAGCTCGTTATTCTGTTTTGGAAACTCTCCATAAACATCGGTCTGCCCGGCAATGGCATAGGGATACACTTCAAAATTGAGCCCGCTTTGCGGCGGACGAATATCTCTCAACCGACCCCACAATTCACCGCGAAATTTGGCCCGGTGGCCCCACTCGCGCGGAATGGGTGCCAAATAGGTCTCTTCATTTCGGTGCATAATTTCGCGCGAAATATTAAAATTCCAGTCCACCACCTCACCATTCTTATATTTCAGCGATTTGAACGGCACAGCAAATTCAGCGGCCCACCCCTCCGCATTTATCTTGCCGTCCATGTAAACCACGGCTTCCCACTGCTTGTTGATGTGATTGCCGCGGTCGCTAATAATCGCATCGCCCTTGCCGCCTAGCGGATTCGTATCAAACGAATAGGAATTGCGATTGTCTTGAAACGTGTCCAGGAGCAGTTCAATAACCGATCCACTGCCATAATTGCGGTCTCGCCGCATGGACGAGGCGAAAATGCGTTCGGGTTCGGAGTCATAACACTGAATGCCAAAGTAGAGATATTTCTCATTTTGCAGCACCATCACCTTGGTTTTCTGGCTCGATGGCTCACGATCCAGCGGCTCGCGTTGATAAAAAAAGCCTTCGAAGGGTTGCGCTTCGTCCCAGGCTCTTTCATCCAAAACGCCATCAATATTTATTTTTTGATCTGTCCAAGTCACATAAATGTCCGGGGTCGTAAAACGCCCGGAATCCATAGGTGTGGGATTTGTGTTTCCTTTTTGACTGGTATTGGATTGTGGCAAACCATTGGTAAATGCCCCCATCAAAAAAACTGCAAGCATCAAAAAATGTCTCATGCACTGTATCCTTTTGTTGCTAGATTAGCCAGTATAACAGCATGATCGATGCCGTTATAACACATTTGGTTATCAATTTTTTTCGTTAAATGCAACCATTGAAGCAGCGAAAGTAACGCAGGTTCACCGGATTCGCGGTGGGATGGCGATACGAGTGTTCAAATAGGCTGAAAATTCGTCGGCAATATTTTGTTTTTGAATAATAAAACGTTGATCCCCTCGATCCGGATCGGAAACCCATCGGCAGCCGATTTCTGCATCAAACTCCAGCCAGCCGCTACCGGTATCTTTGAGAAATCGTCCTGCACCGTTTACGGCATAATACACAGCCGCCAAATCCCAACTGGGACGCTGATGATCGAGCGTATGTTGAAAAACATTCCACAGCCAGTCGCGGTACGCGGTGCGTACAATATTTCCGGGCGGAGTGTCTGTTAAAGATTTTCCGGTTCTGACATCGTGACCGGCATCCACATAAACAATAGGCACCGGGAAATGCTTCACCAAATATTCGGTATAGAGCGCAGTGCCATTAAAGAAGAAATTCCAATCTCTGGTATAGTGCTGCTCGGGATTGCTAGCTCGCAACGCGCCCAACGCAACCCACTGTTTGATCTTTTGTTGAATGAGCTCGTGACCGGAGAGCGGAGAGATATCATCAGGATTTGACGTTAACAAATCATATAAACCATGAGTGTGACCGACGGTCAAGTAAGTGACGGATTGATCCGGCTGGGAAACCAAGATTTCTCGGCACAATTTGGTTTGATTACGCGCTTCTCGGCTATGTACGATTGTATTACCAAATGCTGCGTTGTCTTTGGCCAACTTTTCTGCAGTCATCTTGTCGATAGGATCGCCAACGAGCGAATCATGCGCTGCGCCAATAGGGATATCCGGACGGCCGTAATAGATATTGATCGCCTGGATAATCGCCGCGCCGTACGGGACAACTCCGGAGCTGTAGACACACCCGAGAATTTCGGCCTTGCCAGCACTTGCATAGTGATGTAGCAGTGCGAGAGCTCCAACATCATCGCAATCCGAACCCATGTCTGTATCAAAAATGATCTTTACAGGATTCTCAGATTGCGCTGGCCCCTGGCAAGCGAGGAAAACCAAGGCTACACTTGAAACGATGTAAAACCAACGGTTCATGGGATGCTTTTTTATTATGACCAACAAATTACCCTTGAAACTCCAAGCCACAAATAATTTATCATATAAGACAGGTGACATGCCATCAACTTTTTTGATCCTTTGTCATTAGCAGAAGAGATTAAAGATTACTAGCTGTTTTTTGACAACTTTTTGCCTTGCAGCCCTGGTTGCGCTTGATTTTAAATTTAATTAGCACGATTGAATATAATCTAGCTCAGCGGTTCCAAAAATTTTGGTTTCAGCACCAGGCACAGCGCCGGCACCAGAACAAGGGCGCCTATTAAGCAAGCCAAAATTGAAACAATGACCAAAAAGCCGAAAAATTGCACCGGCAAAAAGCTCGAAAACAGCAAAGCAGAAAATCCAATAATGACCGAAAACGCGTTAAACATGATGCCGCGGCCGGTAGTGGTTAAAGTCGTTATTACGGCTGGGACATACTCTTGGCTTTTGCGCTCTTCGCGGTAACGCCAGAGATAATGAATCGTATAATCCACGCCCACGCCGATCATGATCGAACTCAACATGGCGGTGGCGATATTGAGCTCGATACCAAATACGCCCATCAATCCAAATAAAATGAGGATGGATAAAGCTAACGGGACGGCTGCGATAATTCCGGCTACTATAGAACGAAACATAATGGACAAAAGTACAGCAACGACGCCGGTTGCCAGAAAGAGAGACAAAATTTGTCCGTTTACCACCGCATTGGCCAAATCCGACAACACCACGCCAAAACCGCCAACCAGCAACACGTCGGGATCATCTCTAGTCATATTTTTGATGCGATCCACCACATTCTGCAGAACCACAGTGCTGGTTTTGTTGATGCGGGCAGTGACAATGGCGTGTTCGTACGTAAAATCGACCATTTTGCTAAAATCTTCAGGATCGCCGCTCATCGAATACAGCTCGAAATATTGCGCGACAGCATTGCGGGTTTGTGGCAGTTGATTGTAGCGCGGATCATCGGGATCGTGCAGTGCGCGGCTCATCTGTCGCAATACTTTGGCAATCGATGTTGTGGTTCCAACTTCGTCCATGGCAGCCAGCGTCTGCTCCATGGAATCAATTTTGGCGATCATGTCCGGGTCTTTGATATCGCCCTCGTACACCACGGAAATATTCTGCGAGCCGCCGAGATGCGAATCGATGAGCTCGTTGGTTTTGACAGTGGGATGATCGGTATGATAATACCCATTCGGATTGGTATCCACCACCACTTGAAACACACCAAACACAGAAATTATGGCCAAAACCGATGCAGAGATAATAACGCCCTTTGGACGCCCGGAAACGACGGAGCCAAAAAACCAGAGTAAGCGTTCCAAAATCGGCTTTTTCACCGAGCGCTCCTGAGCGGCCAACACCGGTTTGGAGCGCGGCAACAGTGAGATAAGCGCTGGAATAAGTAACAGGCTGGCAAACAACGCGAACATAATTCCAAACGCGGCCAACACACCAAGCTGCTGCGCCGGCACTAAAATATGCCCCAATAAACAGAGCATGCCCGCCATGGTGGTGAGGCCGGTGAGCAGAACCGGACGGCCCAGGCTGGTGAGCATGCGCGCCGCCAACTCTTTGGGCGAATAATTATTTTTTGGAATATTATCTTCCTGGTATTTGGCAATCATGTGAATGCCGTAATCGTTGGCAATGGCTACCAACATAATCGGCAAGATAACCGTGACCATGTGGATTTTCCAGCCAATGAGTGAAATAAAACCAATCGATACCAAAATCGACATCACCACCACCAGGAACGGCAACACCACCCCGCGGATGCGTCGAAAGCAAACGTACAGGAAAATCAGCATAATTCCAATGCCAATCGGTAGCAGCACGCGCATATCGCGTTGAATAAATTCGCCCATTTCGAGTCGCGATACCGGCAAACCGCCGATTCTCACTTTTTCATCGCCAGGGGTTTCTTCCACAATGGATTCGATAGCGGGAAGAATCACTTCATCCCGAACTTCAGTGTCCAACATGGTAATGATGGCGGTCAAGGTAAAATCTTTCGAGACGACACTGCCGTAGACGAGTTCGTTCTCTTTGAGGTCTTGCCGCAGACTTTCCACTTGGCTCGGTTGCCGGGGAATGCGCGGAACCGCTGGCTCGACAATCATGACACCGTCGTCGCTTTTGATCGATTTTAAATCGAACAGGGAAAGAACTTTATCCACACCACGAAGTCGGTTGATTTTTCGGGACATCAATTGCACACGCCGGAGCGTTTCGGCGTTCAGGACGTCCTCATTTTCCACAAGTACCAAAAGCATTTCTGTGCCGCCAAACAGCTCGTCGATGCGTTCCGTATCGACGCGAGACGGCATATCATGCGGCAATTGGCTTTTGAGGTCAGTGTCAATAACCACTTGAGGAATTTGTGAGGTGAAGAGCAGCGTAATGATCAAAAAGAAAAGAATGATCAGATATCGATATTGAATGATGCGATCAGCCAGATATCTCATGTAAACATCCTTGCGTGATAGAATTGTTTAGCGACTTGGATTCTTTAGAAAAAGACGGCCAGTTCAACAAAAATCGAGCTCAACGCGTCTTCCACGTTGCCAAAAAGGGTATTTTGCGGGCCGGTGTAAATATCCGCACCGAGTTTTAAGGTCATGGCATCGGTTACGTCATAGGTCATCATGGGGCGAAAAAGCGCTTCTTCCGTGGTAATGTTGTAGTAGGCCATCAGCTCCAGGTCCATGGTCTCGTGCATTAAGGTGAGCGCCGGACGCATAAAGGCGGCGTGACTGATTTCATCAAGCTGTCCGGCCACCATCCGATTGGTGATATAAAGTTGATCCGTAGGCAGGCCGGTTGGTTCAAATTCCTCGAAATCCAGAACGTAACGACCAATGTATTGCATGATAATATTAAAATCGCCAAATGTGCGGTCGATACCCAAAACGTATTGCACATCCGGATTGGGGATGTGGACGTTTATGGCGTCAGTATAATCATCTACAGGATCGCGAAAGCCGACTTCACCGCGCAATCCAAAC
>CAYPZM010000346.1:0-5868 GCA_964414825.1 uncultured Cytophagia bacterium
TTGCTCGATGCCAAAAACAGAGCCATTATTTCGATTTTGCAATTCTCCTCTGCGAGCCTGGTTTATCATAGTCAAGTTAAAAAAAGATCTGTTCTTCCATCAAATTATCGAAATCATAAGGGGCAACTAGTCATTACTTTTCACTAATTAAGGAGATGTATTTATGAAATCGTTACTAAAGAGTCTAACTGTCTTCCTGCTCCTCAGCTCAAGCTGGCTGATGGCGCAGGATATTGGCGAGGATGGCGCCGCCACCTGGAGTCCGGCAGAACCGGATCCCGGAGATTCCCTAACCATCTGGTACGATGTCAGCAAAGGAACGCTGACCGGCAATAAAGAGCCGATCATTTTGCACTGGGGCATTAACGCACCGGTGCCGGGCGCCTGGCAGCAGCCGCCGGAAATTATGTGGCCGCCCGATAGCGAGGGCTGGCCCGATAATAAAGCCACACAAACGCCGATGAACAAAATCAGCGACAATGTGTGGGAGCTCACCATTATGACATTGGACAGCATTCGTTCCATGCATTGGGTGTACACCGATGGTAGCAGTTGGGATAACAATGGCGCTGCGGATTGGAATTTGCCGTTTGGCGACACCGGCGGCGAGCCGGATCATAAAGATACCGTGGCGGTAACATTTTTAGCCGATTTGTCCGATGCAGTGGCGAGGCGCGGATTTGTACTGGGTGACACACTGGTGGCCAAGGCCGGGTATTTCCAAACTGCGTCCGAGGTGTTTGAAATCCCAATGGTACGACAAGGGTTTTCCAGCTTTTATCAAGGCTCCGGCGAAATCGTCACTACGATTGGCGAGGTGCTCGATTATCAGTATTTTACCACACAAAAAGGTATCGAATATCGCGAAATTTACTATAATTTTAATTACGACGGCGAAGTGCAAAGTGAGGCCGAACGCCGGCAGTTTACGGTTGCGGGCGCGGATTTTACCATTGCCGATACGGTGGCCAGTAATTTGGCGCAACGCCGTATGCCGTTTTTCCGCAATGTGAATGTGGTGGCGCAGGATGTGGTAGTGACACTGACATGTGATGTGCGCCCGGCGATTTATACCTTACTGCGTACCGATCAGATTCTTGAGGATATTCAAGGCACCACCACGGTAGAACATCCGGACAGCGTGCTGGTCAAAGGATTGGCGGTGAATGGCCCGATCACCGGCTCCTGGAGCAATGATATTGGCGCCGATTGGGGCCCGCATCTGATGGACCTGGACGATAAACGCATGTGGGATGACGGTACAAACGGCGATGCCGTGGCCGGCGATTCCATCTTTACCAAACAGTTCATGTTCTATACCGATAGCGCCGATGTGGTGGGACAAGAATTCAAATTTGGCATTGGAGGTGGCGATAACGAAGGCGGTTATGGCAACAACCACATTACCAATATCGACGATCAGCGCATCCAGTCCACCATTAATGCGCAATTTGGTAGCATCGATCCAATCTTTTATTACGTGTGGGATTTTGACAATCGCGGTCCGGCAACTTCTGTGGAAAGTCGTCCCACCCAAATGCCGTTGAGATTTGCACTGGAGCAAAATTATCCGAATCCGTTTAATCCGGTTACGCAAATTCGCTACTCCCTGGCACGTCCTGTGGACGTGACCTTGACCGTTTACAATGCCATGGGACAGGAAGTAGCGACATTGGTGCAAGAAAATCAACCGGCCGGTTATTATCAAATCACCTGGGATGGCTTGGACGCCAGCGGCCAGCAGGTGAGCTCCGGTTTATATTTCTACCAAATCAAAGCCGGGCGTTATGTTGAATCACAAAAAATGATGCTCTTGCGGTAGCGATGTTCTTTTGCAGGGTGGGATGTATCCCAATCCCACCCTGCTATTTCATGCCGACAACTTTTTCTTTAAATTCATGGATTCCAATATTTGATCAAAACGAGCGAATACTGAAGCTTTTTCCGGAGCTTTATGTTCTCTAAAATAAAACGTAAGGAATATTGGCATTTTGGAGATGAAAACACCTCAAAACGGACCTAGACCATCTTTGCGTTTTTTATTGTACGGACACCGGGGAAAAGAACCTGTTTGTGTGTATGAATCTCCAAAACTATAGCTCTCAATATTTTTCCTTTCTCGAACTGGCTAACTGATGAACCGTATTATTTATGTGGAACAAATCAACGGCTCGCAAATAGAATAGGTGCTGTAAAAGTAGTTATTAAAGGAACGAGTTGTTGAAACAAATGGCGATATTTTTTGCGTTTTTAGTTCCGAGTATTCTCCAATTTCAATGCCAAAGAATCGATTCGAGCCCGGCCTTAAAAACCGGTCAAAACGCGAATGTTTTAAAAACGAAAATTTACGAACAAACTGTCGATATCAATTATCTGCTTTTTCTCCCCAAATCTTACAACGAGCAAAAAAGCGATTGGCCGATGATTGTTTACTTGCACGGCGCCAGTCTGCGTGGCACGGATGTGAATCGAGTGAAACGCTACGGTTTGCCGCGAATGGTGGAAAAGAACGGCGAATTCCCGTTCGTTCTTCTTTCGCCCCAGTCTCCGCCCGGTAAAGCTTGGCAGCCGGAACGGGTGGATCGAGTGGTTGAACACGTCTTGTCGGCCTACCGTATCGATCCTGATCGAGTTTACCTCACCGGCTTGAGTTTGGGCGGGTACGGAACTTGGGCAACGGCAGCCGCATTTTCGAACCGGTATGCGGCCATCGCGCCGATCAGCGGCGGCGGAGTTGCGGCTTTTGTGGACAGTTTGAAACGAACACCGGTTTGGGCATTTCACGGCGCCAAAGACACAGCAGTACCTCTAAGCGAATCACAAAGCATGGTCGATGCCCTAAACATCATCGGCGGCGATGTGCGGTTCACCGTGTTCCCCAAAGGAGAACACGATGTGTTTTTGCAGGTGTACAGGAATCCCGATTTGTACGAGTGGTTCTTGCAGCATTCAAAGGTGCGGTCGTTTATACACTTTTGACTTTTTGAACTCCTTGCTTTCTGTCTCTCGCGGCTTTTGGAATACATAAAAACGCCTCCGCGTTGTTTGCCTTGTAGGATGTGTAGAAGTGGTTGTGCGGTTTGAGAGTTACGAGGAGGAGCACATGAGGCTTTATAACGTTTTATCCAAATACAATGAACACATTTATGCCCTAATGCGAATTGTTGTTGGATTTTTATTCATCAGCCACGGTATTCGCAAAGTTTTCTCGCTTATAAACGGCGATTTGTCTCCGGATAATATTCTTATAATGACGGCCATGGTGATTGAAACGATCGGCGGCTTTTTGATTATTATTGGCTGGTTTACCGATTGGGCGGCATTTATCTCAAGCGGTACCATGGCTGTGGCCTATTTCAAATCGCATGCGCCGCAAGGATTGCTGCCCATCAACAACGGTGGGGAATTGGCGGTAATATTCAGCTTTGTGTTTTTGTTCATCGCGTCTCGCGGTCCCGGTATTTGGAGTGTGGATGCGGCGCAGCGCAAGCGTAAAAGGTGATGTGATAATGCCTGTGCTTGCCATTGCAACAGCATAAAAGAAAGCTATAAATATTACAGATTAATCGGGTGCCGCACTTTTGCACTATATTTCAAAGATATCGTTGAACACGCTTTCTATAATGACGATACTCCTCTCCAAAGCGTTTTTCCAACAATTGCTCTTTTATCCGAACATCAACAAAGTGCATATAGAAAATTACTGCGGGAACAAGGGTTAGCATCCAAACTGAGTTTACTATAAGCGAAATACCCAAGACCATGAGAGTCCAGCCGACGTACATTGGATTTCTGCTGATGGCGTAGGGTCCATTTGTCATCAACTCATCGGGATGTTCGATATTCATTTCTTTTGTTTCGATGACAGCCCACGCGCACAATCCCATACCAAGGATGATTACAGGCCAACCCAGGATATGCCCGATCCATAGCGATTGAAACAGATGGATTGGAAAAAAGATTTGCAGGATTGTCCCTATAATCAATCCAACTAAATGTGCCTCGGGCAATGGCACATTTTTCCATTTCCAATTCATCGTTTTGTTTTTGGCTACTTTTTTAATGACGTCGAATCCAATAGTACATTGTTTTATATTCGGCACCGTCCAATTCCACTGAATGTTCTTGAACAGGAATGAGATTTTTAGTTTCCAGCCCATCGTGATCAAGCACATCCACCCGGTAGTTGTCTAAATATGGGTGAGATAGCCGAACGTTAACCGATTCGAGCAACAAAGGGCGTTTACCGGTTTGCAACAGCGTATCTCCCGTAGCTGAATATTCCATACCTGTGTTTCGTGCGCGGGCTACGGTGGTTACGAGGATATCATCTGCCTGGCTTAGATCCTGATCTTTGGCAAGGCTTGTGATCAAAATGACGGCAAACGGGTTCTCCGTTTTCAGCTTCCAATCTCCCAAAACAATTTCTTTTCCGGCAGCAAATCCGACGATACCTTTTGTCCCCGGTGTATTGATGGTGATGTACGGCTGTTCTCCATAATTCCATCGCAACTCATTGGTAATGGAGGTGATGCTGTTTGATTCGAGATCATAATAGCGTGACAAATCCGGCACCGGCGTTGCCTGGTATTCAACGGTAAAGCGAACCGGAAATCGCCCCACAGCCAGGGCTTCCGAGGAGACGGTGCCGGTGAATTGTTTGGCATCAAATCCCTGCTGCACCCATTCTTCAAATCCCAGCTTGCTCTCCTGGAATGAGGGGATATGCACGTTGCGCGTTGTTATTACCGGGCTTTCTGTAAGGTCGCCTCGATAGATCATACGCGCCAAAACGGGATAAAGTCCCATGTGCAGCGGGCTGGTGGCGTTGTAGACACCGTGCGATTCCGATTGCAGATATCGAGAAAATCGTGGCAGATCGGTGGCAAATGAAAAGGAGGCATCCCAACCTTGCAAACCCATGCCATATGCCGCAATGATGGGCGCAGCTTCAGCGGTCCACTCGTTAGGGACCAGGCTCATCCATTCTGAAAAAGAAAAAGGCCGATCCACCACCTGCTGCATGCCGGTGCTCAGCAACTCGGAACCGGCATGGCGCAACATAGAGGCGTTTTTGACAGGACCGGAGGCGAGTCGATGCCCGCCAGCGCCACCGCCAAAATAATTGTGGCGGTCGATCATGCCGATTTTATAATCTGCATGCAAATTATAAAAATGCGACAATCCCGAACCAGCTTGCCAGCAAGAAGCAACCAACACGCCTTTATAGCCTGTGTCACGAATGGCCTTTTCGAAACGTTTATAAAACTTCATTTGCGTTTCATACAAAAATCGCATTTTATCGAGAATGTGCTGCGCCATGAGACGTTTTTCTTTTACCGCGGTTTCGTATTCCCAGCTAAACAGTCCGTGATTTGGCTGCGGATATATATTTCTTGCTGCCAGCGATTCTCCATCCGGGATATTTTCCTTTCCCCAGGCCGTTTCCAGAGCCGACTGATCACCGTATTTTTTAATGAGCCAATCTGAAAATGTTTCACAAAGAAGCGCACGATAGGTGGGGGCCTGCTCCAGTCCGCGTTCAATGGCGCTCCAAAAAATATTGTCCTCATTTTGAAATTCGATAAATGCTAAAGCTGGATCATCTGCATATCGCATGCCGTTATGCGGATTAACGTGATTGAGCATGTTGACGGTAAGCTCAATGCTGAGCTCCTGTAAATCCGGCGCAAAATTGACCAACGCCGATGTGGTGCCGTTGAGATGCGACCAGGGGTAACTTAGATTTTTGATTTCATCATAGGCCAACAGTTTGGCACTGTCGCCAGGCAATACGCGATGCCCGTAAATGTGCGACCAGCCGTAATAAATACCTGTTTTGCGCAGTTTGGACTGGAAATAGTCAAA
>CAYPZM010000347.1:0-5865 GCA_964414825.1 uncultured Cytophagia bacterium
AATAAAATAAGAAACTTGGGTCACTTTTCCTGCTTTTTATTTTAGAAATTTAGGTTGTAATCTATTTCGGCATTACAAAGAACTTCTTTGACTGCGTGGTTTCGCAGCTCAGCAATGGGGCAATATCTAAAATCTATTCCACAACCAAAATAGAGTTTTTCCCACCATACGGATCGATTTCGAATTGCTCGGCTTTGGGATCGCTAATCCATTCCTCACCGTTGAGAACAAACTTGTAACGATAGGTACCGGATTTTAACGGCAGGTTGATGTGCCAGACGTTTGTTTCAGAGTTGAAATGCAGCGAATGCGCAGCAGGCGACCAGCCGTTAAAATCTCCGGCGAGAGCCACGCTGCCCAACTGACGTTTTGAGGTGAAAGTGACCGTGATTCGCTGCAAGTCCCGCGTGAGTTTTGGCGTGAATGTGCATTGCGAGGGCAAAATGCGCGCCTGATCGGCAGCGAATGTGGATGCGGTTGTGAGCCAGAGCGCGGAACGAGCCGGAAGGCTCAGCTTTAAAGTGTCTCGATATGAGTGAAAGGTGTCACCGGATAATTCGTCCACAAAACTCGAATGTTCGGCAAACAAATCAAATAACGGAATCGCTCGCGGCTCAGCAAACGCCGAGTTGTTGATGAGGATCAGCACAGCTTGATCTGTTGTATATTTTAGAAACGCGTACACGCCATAGTCTTTATAAAGTTCGACAAACGCTCCGCGCTGCAATGGTGCGAGGTTTCGACGTTTTTGATTCATTTGCTGAATATACTCGAAAAGTTCGGCGTGCTCTTTCTTAACATTATCCCAGGGCAATGGCAGACGATTGAGATAATCCTGGCCTTTGCCGGTCTGCTCATTTTCCGTCCCCGCGCCGGGAAGCGCCATTTCGGTGCCGTAATACAGCATGGGCAGCCCGTTCAAGCTCCAGGCCATGCTCAATGCCAGCTTGGTTTTTTCCTCTACATTGTCTTGCGCCCAATAGCTAAAGCGTGCCACATCATGATTGTCAATAAGCGGAGAGAGCAAAATGCTATCGTAAATCTCGTTTTGTTGAATTTGCTTACTCAGCAATGTGGTCACACTGCCCTGGGCAAAGACGCGTTTCAGGGTGTAATACATGGGAATATCAAACAAAGCGTTAAAGCCAAGGTCCTGATAGCCGGCCACATACTCGGTATCCCCGGAAAACACCTCGCCGAGCAGCAAAAAATCATCACCGGCAAAGTTGTGAATGTCGCGACAGAACGATTCCCAAAATGCAGGCGGGATGTGTTTGACCGCATCCAGGCGAAACCCGTCGCAGTTGGTTTCCACAATCCAAAACCTGGACACATCCAAAAGAAAATCGTACACATGTGGGTTTTCCTGCGCCAAGTCCGGTAAACCGGCGAGTTCGCGCGTTTCGAGCTGCTGCTGGTCTTGCCAGTCTTGAATGCTGGTCGATCCATCCACACCGCTGTGCGGGTGAAACCACAACGAGTAGCCTTGTTCTTCCCAATACGTTTTGTCTTTTACCCATTTGTGATCCGGGGCCACATGGTTGTAAATCATATCCAAAATGACTTTCAAACCGCGCGCGTGCGCTTGAGCGACGAGTTCGCGCAACAAGTCGAGTGAGCCAAAGTGTTCATCCACCTGGAAAAAATCAATTGGATGATAGCCGTGATACGGCCACCAGCCCATAAAGTCGGAATCCGAATTATCAAAAACCGGCGACAGCCAAATGGTGCTCACGCCGAGCGAATCCAGATAATCCAGCTTTTGAATAACGCCCGCCAAATCGCCGCCCTGGTAGGTTTTGAGCGCCTCATCGTTTTCAAGCTGCGGGTCGTATTGGACGTGGCTTTGGGGATTATTGCCCGCATCATTTGTGCTATCACCGTTAAAAAAACGGTCGATTAATAAAAAATAAACAATCTCTTGCGACCAATCAATAGCCTGAAGCTGGTGCGGTGATTTCTGCAGCGAAACGCGCGGCTGCCATTTGGGGCCGTATGCATCCGGCAAAAGGAGGGAGGGAAAAATGCCAAATACGAAAATTGTTATTAAAACTATTTTCATCCGAGCTCCTATGCCGCTTGACCGCCAAACTGTAATTGATACAACCGATAATACAATCCGCGTTGCTTGAGCAGCTCCTCGTGGGTGCCGGTTTCGCGAATGTGGCCTTTGTGCAGCACAATGATCCAATCGACATCCTTGATGGTGGAAAGGCGATGCGCAATAATAATGGAGGTTCGATTCTGCATGAGCGTGTGAATGGCATCGCTGATCAGGTGCTCGGTTTCGGTATCGACGCTGGATGTGGCTTCGTCGAGAATGAGGATTTCCGGATCATACGCTAGCGCGCGTGCAAACGACAGCAGTTGCTTTTGCCCCACCGAAAGATTACTGCCGCGCTCGGTCAGCTCGTGTTGATAGGTGCCGGACATGCGCTGAATGAACCGATGCGCATTCACCCTTTTGGCCGCGGTGACCATGGTTTCGCGATTGATGTCCGGATTTCCCAGCGTAATATTCTCTTCAACCGGCCCTGAGAAAATAAACACATCCTGCAACACCACCCCGATTCGGGAACGCAGATCGTCCAAACGCATGTGTGCCGTATCGGTGTCGTCGAGCAAAATGCGGCCGCCCGTAGGCTCGTACATCCGGTTGATCAAACTGATTATGGATGTTTTTCCAGCACCCGTAGCGCCAACAATGGCCACGCGCTCGCCCGGCTTGATAACAAACGAAACATTCTTTAGCACATAGTCAGAGTCGTTGTAGGCAAAAGAGACGTTTTCAAATTCAATTTTGCCCTTGGCCAAAGCAAGCCTGTATTGCGGCGGTTCGAAATTTTGCTGCTCCGGTTCATCCAAAAGCTTGAATACGCGCTCGCTGGAGGCCATTGCCGATTGCATAATATTGTATTTATCGGCCAGGTCCTGAATAGGTTCAAAAAAGCGTCGTACATACTGCATAAACGCCACTAAAATGCCGAGGGAGAGCATTTCACTTCCCACGCGCAATCCGCCATACCACAAAATGAGTGCGGTGGATACCGATGTAAACAAGCCGATGGCCGGATAATACAAGCCGTGGTAGCGAATGGACTGCAAATGCGCCTGGCGGTGTTCATCGTTTAGAACTTTGAAACGTTCAAAATTTTCGTCTTCGCGATTAAAAAGTTGCACCGTCGCCATGCCGGAAATGTTTTCTTGCAAAAAGCTGTTGATGCGCGCAATGCGCAAACGGATTTTGCGATATGCCTGACGCACATTTTTGCGAAACAGCTCGGTTGCGAAAAAGATGAGTGGAAAGACAGCAAACGTAACCAGCGCCAGTTGCCAGCTCATCTGTAGCATCACAATGACAATCCCGAGCAGCACGACCACATCGCCCATAACCGCAACAACTCCGCTCGACAGCATGGAATTGAGCGTCTCCACATCGTTGGTGACGCGGGTGACCAGGCGGCCCACGGGATTTTTGTCGTAAAACGACAGCGGCAGTTTTTGCAAGTGGGTAAAGAGCTGCAGCCGGATGTCGTACATGATTTTTTGTCCCAGCCAACTGGTGATGTAGCGATAGCCAAACGCCGCCGCCGATTGAATGACCAAAACCCCAATAAAAATCAGGCTGAGCTGCAGTAGCCCCTCATAATTTCCGGCTGCAATATCGCGGTCAATGGCCACTTTGATGATGTACGGCCCGGCGAGCTCGGCACCGGCCTGAAGCAGCAGAATTAAAAGGGAGAACATGGCAACCCATTTGTAGGGCCACAAGTATTTCAACAACCGTTTCATCAAACGGCTGTCGTAGGCTTTGCCCAGTGCTTCTTCTTCGTGAAAATTCACATGTGCCTCAATTAAACTGTCTTAACGATTCTTCAAGCTGCTGCCGTTCGTACATGTCGAAATAGATGCCGTGCTGTTTTAGCAATTCCGTGTGCGTCCCTTGCTCGGCAATCTTGCCTTCATCCAGCACAATGATCTGATCGGCATCTCGAATAGTAGAGATGCGATGCGCTACTAAAATGGTGGTGCGCTGCTGCATAATGGGTCGAATGCGCGTCAAAATTTCCTCTTCGGTATAAGTGTCCACGGAAGAAAGCGCATCATCCAAAATTAAAATTGATGGATTTTTAATAATGGCGCGCGAGATGGAGGTGCGCTGTTTTTGTCCCCCCGATAACGTAATGCCGCGTTCGCCCACCATGGTTTGCAGACCTTGCGGAAATTGGTCGATATCCAACTGTAACTGCGAAGTTTCCGTGGCAAAACTGATGTCATCTTGGTCCGACTGCAATGCGCCAAACGATATGTTTTCCGCCAAACTTTCGGAAAACAAAAAGCTCTCCTGCTGTACAAATCCGATCTCTTGCCGCAAGATATTGAGCGGAAACTCGCGTATATCGCGGCCATCGATCAAAATATGTCCAAAAGTCGGTTCGATCAAACGCGGCAGCATGTGCACAAGCGTGGATTTGCCGGCTCCGGTTCTCCCGACAATCGCCAATGTAGAACCCTGCGGAACCGTAAACGAAATGTGCTGCAAAATGTGTTCGCCATCCGATTCGTACTTGAAACTCACATTGTTAAATTCTATTTCGCCATGGATTGTTGAAAGTGACGTGTCTGTTAATGACGAGTCACGAATATCCGGCTGTTGAACAAGAATCGTTCGAATACGATGTGTGCTGGTGAGGCCCTGCTGCCACAAATTCAGCAGCCAGCCGATGGCAATCATGGGCCAGGCCAACATGGTTACATAGGACAATAACGCAACCAGGTTGCCCAAAGAGGTCTCTCCGGCAATGATTTGTCGACCGCCAAGCCAAACGACCAGGATGATGGCCAGTCCCAGCAAAAAATCAATCGCTCCGTGTAAAAAGGCATGAATTTTTGCCAACGACAGGTTGCGATCAATATACTGCTGATTTTCCTGGCGAAAAGTCTCGATTTGAAAGGGTTCGCGCACATAGGATTTGACGACGCGAATGCCGGAAAAATTCTCCTGGGCCCGAGCCGTTAATTTGGAAAATTGATTCTGAATGCGTTCAAAGAGGAAATCGATTTTGCCCAGTAAACTATAAACAATCAAAATAACCAAAGGCAGCGGTGCCAGGGCTACCAACGTTAGCGATGGATTGATGCGAAACATAAAAAAAAGTGTAAACACAAACATAATCAGCGTGTTAAGTGCCTGGGTTGTGCCTGGGCCGGTCATTTGGCGTATGGCATTCAGATCATTCGTGGCGCGCGCCATCAAGTCACCGGTTTTGTTGTTTTGAAAAAAACGTTGCGACATGGTTTGCAAGTGCTGCAGATAATCGTTACGCACATTGTATTCCACGTGACGAGAAATATTGATCAACATAATGCGGGCGATAATTCGCGTCACGGCCAATAAAACGGCAAATATCAAAAGTACGCCGATGAGCCGCAGCAAATTGTGCGAAAATGAAAATGCGGGCGGTACGAGCGACTCCAAGTACCAAGGCAGGCTAATGGCTTTATTCAACTGAAAGGCGCTAATAAAATCAATGGTTGTGCCCATAATGAGCGGCAATAGCGCTTGAAACAGGGTTGACACTGTTAAAACAACAAAGCCAATCGCCAGGGTTTTCCAATGTGGTTTGAGATATGTTAAAATAAACAGGAGCGCTTTTTTGTTATCAGATTTCACGGTGTCCCCTCGAAAACATGAACTGTCAATATAAACAATTCACCAATTATAGCAAAGCATATTCTTTTTTTCACCGGTTGCTATTGCAGTTTTTAGTAAATTGTTTGTAGGCATTGACACTTTTTTGTGTTTATTGTTATAAATGATAATTCCGTAAAAAGTCGATAATATCAAGCCCTCCTTGTCCACCC
>CAYPZM010000348.1:0-2519 GCA_964414825.1 uncultured Cytophagia bacterium
ATACAGGCGATGTTGGCGGCGTGCGACGAGCCAATGTCATCGGCACGCACGATGAGGTAAATGCCGTCTTCGGGCGAGGCGGCGAAGATTGTTGTTATGAGAATGAATAGAAAAAAAATCACTTTTGATGTCATTACTTTTCTCCGGAGATAGTTTGTTCATAAATTTTTTTGAACCATTTTTGCATTTCCACCAATCCACTTGTATAACGAATCTCTCGATGCTCAAATGCATAATTCAGCATAGAATTTAACAGATCCCGGCGTTTGAGATAATAATCCTCTTGTTGAAGCTCCTGGCGTTTCACGGCATTCAGATTTGACTCGGCCGTTTTCCACGTTTCGCCCCACTTTTTAATTTTTTCATCTTTTGTCATTTTTGACCTTTGCGCGAATCTATGGCTCCGTAATTCCCGGCCACGCATCCGTGCGGAACGGACTGGCGGGCAGGCCTTCTTTATTATAAAGATTACACTCCGGATTGTTGGCCCAGGCATAGCGCACAGCAGCCGGTTCCGCCACTTTTGGACTGGAGACCAGGATTTGATCGCCCTGAATCTCCGCATCCGCCCAAACAAATTTTCGATCATTTCCGGCAATGGCAAATCCTTCCAATTTGTCGCCTTTTGCCGTCAAGCCGCTGCCGATGTGATCAAAGCTCAATACAATTTGATTCTCTTCAACTTGCATGGATTTGTATATCGGGCCGGAATACACGATATCTTCTCCATAGGCAATGTGCCGCGCCGCCAAAGCCAGACGTTTACCCACATCCTGTTTGTTGCGGGGATGAATATCATCCGCTTCACCAATATCGATGGTGACGGCCTGGCCCGTGTTGGGGAAATCCAGAGTTTTGAGTTGCGCCTCTCGCAGCTCGGCCCAATTGCTTTCGGACGGCTCGGGCAGCACCTCCATAAAATTGGCCAACTGCACGAACAGAAACAGGAAATATCCTTGTCCCCAACGCACGCGCCAATCCTCGATCATTTTGGGGAACAAAGTGCGATATTGATAGGCGCGTCCGGCATTGGATTCGCCTTGATACCAAATGGCGCCTGTAATGGCGTACGGAACGAGCGGTGCAATCATGGCATTGTAAAGCGCAGCCGGTCTGTGCTGATAACCGACCACATTCGGCAGTTCGGGTTCACTCGATTCGTCAAAGCGCCATTCGCCGGTTATATCAACCAGCTTTTCACCTGTAGCCGTAAATACGCCCATGGAATCGGCGCTGCCGGAAAATCCGCCATTGCCCCAACGATTGGTGATGCGCACGGCAATCACGTTTTCACCAGCGCGCATGAGCTCGGCGGGAATGGTATAGCTTCGATAAATTTGATCGCCGCCGGTGCGGCCGATTTCCGTCCCGTTAAAATAGGTGATATCACTTTGCGGAATTCTCCCAATATTCAGAACGAGCTGCTGACTTTTTGCTTCCGCCGGTACGGTGATGGTTTTACGAAACCAGACAAAGCCGTTAAAATTAGGCAAGCCGTTTTCTTCCCAATATCCGGGAACAGTCATGGTGCGCCATTCGGAATCATCAAATTTGGTTTTGTGTACGCCGGCTTTGATTCCCTCGTTGGCCGTTTGCACCAAGTCGTTGTATCTTTCAGCAAGAGGCTGTTGCGCTTTGTTTAAAAGCTCATAATCCGGTTTTTCGGAAATCAGAGTTTGCGCGGCGCTTTTGTAATCCGGTATGCTGTGCAGCATGTCGGCGCTGGTCCAGGCTTCGGCCGGGGTGCCGCCCCAGGAGGTGTGGAGCAGTCCAATTGGCACGTCCAAATGATTGTGCAGCTCGCGGCCAAAAAAGTAGGCCACCGCAGAAAATCCCGGAATGGTTTGCGGCGAGCACTCGACCCACTCCCCGCCGGTCACATCCGTTTTGGGAAAGCCGGATACCGAATGCGGCACTGTAAACAGGCGAATGCTTGGATAATTGGCGTTGGCAATTTCTTTTTCGGGATTATTCGAATTATTGACACTCCATTGCATATTCGACTGACCGGAGGCGATCCAGACATCGCCGAGCAAAATGTTGTGAAAGACAATTGTGGTGTCCACAGCTGAAATGGTCATAACGTAAGGACCACCTGCCGGGCGTTCATTGAGGCGAATTTTCCAGGCCCCGCATGGTTTGGCCACAGTGCTCTGCGTTTCTCCGGCAAATTCCAGAGTGACGGTTGCGCCGGGTAGACTTTTGCCCCAAACCGGAATGGGTTTGTCGCGCTGCAATACCATATTGGAACTAAAGATATGCGGTAGCTCCAGAGAGCCGGCATTCACATATGAGAAACTCACCAATAAACAAATACAAACCCACAGGCGTTTCATAGCACTCTCCATACATTTGGGGACATTGAGGATTATTGAGGTAAATTAAAATAAAACTTTTATAGTAGAGTTGCAAACGAAAAGGGGGAAGACAATACGTTGAAAAAACTAAAGTGATAAAAGATAGCCCCGATCCATTATTCGAACCGAGGCTATGTTCTGTTTTCCAACTTTAGGAGAGCA
>CAYPZM010000348.1:2529-5849 GCA_964414825.1 uncultured Cytophagia bacterium
AGAGCAAAAAGCTATTTCATCAACGTCAGGCGTTGCACAAAGCGCTTTTCGCCGGTCTTGAAAATGGCGCTGTACACGCCAGAGGGCACGTCCTCGCCATTCCACACAATTTGGTACCAGCCCGGCTCTTGTTCGGCCTCTACCAAAACCTCAATTTGCCGACCGAGCATGTCGTAAATAGAGAGAGAAACATGGCGTGTTTCGGCAACGCCATAGGTTAACGTCGTTTGTGGGTTAAATGGATTTGGATAGCTAGCTTTGAGAATAAATTCATCCGGCAGTGCAGTGC
Source organism: uncultured Cytophagia bacterium (assembly GCA_964414825.1). Classification (GTDB taxonomy): domain Bacteria; phylum Zhuqueibacterota; class Zhuqueibacteria; order Residuimicrobiales; family Krinioviventaceae; genus CAYPZM01. The sequence goes on from CAYPZM010000348.1 coordinate 2,819, forward strand.
TGATATTACCAGATTTGGCCATAGCTGTGCCCTCGCCACTTGAGGTTTGAGCTATCGAAAAATTCGCCTTGCTTATATCCGAGGGCTCACCATCCTTCGAGTCCGCAATTTTGATCAAACACGAATCCGATGGCGTATCGGGTACCCACCAATGAAACTCTCCGGCAGCATTTTCATTTTCCGTGATTTTTGACCAGATTTTTCCGTTATCAATACTTGAATAAATGGCCACAAAGCCGTTAAATGAAAATTCGTTCCAACGAATGACATACCGTGAGCCCGGTGTCAAAAGCTCTCCACCGCTTGGATTTTTTAGCATCAGGCTCACCGATTGCGGATCAACCGCAGAAAAAAAGCCACGATTGACATCGTACGACAATCCCGTAGCATCCGAAATGCGCGCCACCAGTTTGGCCCGGTTGAACCATTCCGGTACTTGCCAGACGTAAGAGCCGTCGTTTTCGGTGCCGTGAACCACAGGAATAGTAAACGTCGCGCCCCTGTCAAATGACAAGTCGATGTTGACTACGTCTGAAATAAAACGCGAGTGCCACTTGAATTCAAACAGAGACCCCGGCTCCAGCACGTCCGCCATTTCGGGCGCGTCCAGCTTTATCCATCGCGTCGGCTCGTCATAGTATCGTTTTTCCAAATCATCCGTAATGATAATACGGTCCAAGCGCGTGTCGCGTTCTCGATTGCCAATGGTAAACGTGTGCTCGCCCGCCTCGAAATGAAACATCATGGGATCGATTGACGGTTCGGCCGTGCTGCCAATCCCGCGGTCGGAAACCCGATCCCATTCCCAGCGATTGCTTTTGTTGACATCCCAGATGAACGGTTCGGTCTTGTCCACGCTCACATAAAATGAATTGGCAAAGCCATCGCGTGCGTGAATGCGGCCCCACATGATGTAATCGCCTTCAACTGGAATGTTTACGGTAAACGTCGCCCAACCCCGTCTATTAACTTTATAGCCTTCAATGCACAGATTGTTGAATGCTTGTCCGTCCGGTGAAACTTTCATCGGTCCGTTTAAAACAGCAGATTCAGCCTCAAGTGAAATCTCTACAGCGCTCCCTCTTTGTGCCGTCAACAGTAAACTCGAAAAAACTAGAGTTATAATGATGATCAGTTTCATGTTTTGGTCCTTTTGGTTAAATGTGAATGGGATGGGTTAACGTTATGCGGATTCACCTCCTTTTTTGTGATGTTCGGGTGACTCTTGTTTGGAGTTGATAATAATCAAGGCAGATTCGAAGCACAGGCAAAGAAAAAAGGGCTCCCAAAGGTTGGGGAATACTTGACTTGAACTGTTATGGATATACGACAAAATGGCGAATGTGCAAAGGAGTTTGTACACTCTTATTTGCTGTTAGATAATTGCGAATCAATTTCGAATATGATGGCCACGAAGGCACAAGGACTCAAAGTTATAAAATCAGGTATGACTATTTTGTCTTGCGATTTCTTTTTGTCTGGGATTCTTCGTGGCATAAGGTTGTGAATTAGGCATATCAAATGTCAATATAAATACGGAAACATCTGCTTTAATTTTCAAGCAAACGAATAGAGTTTGAAGAATTCTGTTTCACAATGGTTCTAACGTTTTCTAAATCATTATTCATGATGGTTAGACCAGTGTCCTCTGCCGACAACAGCGTATGAATGGAAGTGGAAAACCGGCTGCCATGAATCAGTCCGCCACGTACATTTTGCATGTGAATCAAAGCCGATGTCTCGGCCTGCATGTTGCCATCAAAATCACAGAGAGTGATATTTTCGACATCTTCGCAATACAATGCGGGCCGCGTGTCCGGTTCAACAAACGAGAGCCGCATGCCGCGAATGTCCAGGTCCTGCACATGGCGGATGAAAAATCCATACGCGGGCAAATGGCCGAACATGTGGTGCTCCGGGTAACGATTTTCATTTTCCGGGACAGGGCTCTCCGCCATATCCGGGGTGCCTCTACCTATAAATGATAAATTGATGTCATTGAGCCGAATATCTTGAACGGCAAAACCTGGGATCCCGGTAATCGAGCAGCCGATATCGCCCACACCATCGGCGGTAATGTGACTGATGCTGACATTCTGTAGCGTACCCACGCCCAGGGTTGCACCGTTCTCTAAAAAGGGCCGCGCCCGGTTGCCCAAACGAACAAAAATCGCTGCACCGGCACCGTTGATGACGATATTGTTGACATTAACCCGCTCCAGGGTACCGCCATCCACCAGTTCCAACGCAATGGCGGAGAGGCGCGTGTCATAAATTGAACAGTTGCTGAACACGATATTTTTGAATCCACCGTTCGATTCGGTGCCCAGTTTGAAGGCGTTGCAATACGAACGCAAAATGCAGTTGGTGACGACAATATCCTCGCACGGCCGATCCGATGTGGATTTGAGCACAATGGCATCGTCGCCGCTATCAATATTGCAATTTGATATGCGCACGCGGGTACAACTGTCAATGTCAATGCCGTCGTTGTTGGGGGCCATGTGACTGTTAACCGTGATGCCGTCAATCAGCACATCCGAACAGGCCAGGTAGTGCTGCACCCACATGGGCGAGTTGCGCAGGGTTATGTTTTTAATGGTGATGTCCTGACATTCGATCATGCGAATCATGTAGGGTCGACGTTTGTAGGGATTTGCTTTGGAGCGACGATCCGCAAACGCGTCGCCACGGCCATCGATTATGCCGCTGCCGGTGATGGCAATGTGTTCGGCACCCTCGGCATAGATCAAGCTGCGCACGACGTAATTGTCCGTGTATGAGCGATATTTGGGGATGTGGATCGGATAATCGGCTCCATCGGTGCTACCCAACAACACAGCGCCGTGATCCAGGTGCAGTGCCACATTGGATCGGAGCACTAGCGTTCCGGTGATAAACGTGCCGGCTGGCACAACAACAGTGCCGCCGGTTTGGGCACAATCATTTATGGCGTTTTGGATGGTGATGGTGTTGAGAGTTGTACTATTTCCGATTGCGCCATAATCGGTGATGCTGTAATAATGTGCAC
>CAYPZM010000349.1:0-5840 GCA_964414825.1 uncultured Cytophagia bacterium
GGCGTTCTAAACTTTCTTCAACGGCTTTGACGTAACTGATATCCACGTCGTCATCAATGTCGAGCTCCGCATCCCGTGTTAACTTGAAAGCGAACGCTTCTATGTGTTGAAAATCAAACACGTAAAATATATCGTGCAGGCGGGCGCGGATGATGTCTTCGAGAATGATAATATGATTTTGACCGTTCGAATGCGGCAAAATCACAAATCGCTCCAGCGTATATGTCGGCACCTCGATGAGGGCATACTCGTTGTGTTTTTCATTTTCTCGTTTCATGACAATGCCGAGGTAAAACGCATCATCTTTTAAACTGGGCAACGGAATGGAGGGCTTGAGAATGAGCGGGAAAATTTTGCCGCGCACGGTATTTTGAAAATACTGTTTAACAAACTCCACTTGTTGCTCATTCAGTTGCGTTTCATTTATCAGATAGATATTCTCTTTTTCCAGATCCTTGACAACGTGGCGATATACCTGTGAAAACTGCTCGCCCATCTCTTTGACACGTTTTTCGATTTTGCGAATAATTACGTGAGGTTCATTGCCTTCATCCAGGGTCAACTTGTTGACCATGGTCAAACGTTTGAGAATGGCCACGCGTACGCGGAAAAATTCATCCAAATTGTTTGAATAAATGCCGAGGAAGCGCAGCCGTTCCAAAAGCGGCACTTGTTTTTTGTCGGCTTCTTGCAAAAGGCGCTCGTTAAATGCGAGCCAACTGAGTTCTTTGTTGCGGATGAGCTGTTTCATGATGCTCCGGCTATGTCCTGCTCGTTTTGAAATTCTAATGCGTCATTCAACAAACAACTGATACTGATAGTCTCATCAGGCAGATTATTACTTTTACTTGATCATCGTCATCTTGCCTGTCTGCGTAAATTGGCCGGCCTGAATTCGATAAAAATAGAGACCGGACGGCAAAATCCGGCCTTGCTCGTCCAGGCCGTTCCAGGTTAGCGCGTGGCGGCCGGCATTTTGCTTTTTGTCAAGGAGCGTTGCCACTAGCTGGCCTGTGGTGTTAAACACCTCGAGTTTTACATCTGCTTCGTTCGGTAGCGAATATTGAATAACGGTGTTTGCATTAAACGGGTTGGGGTAATTTTCAAACAACTCGAATTCCATTGGCAGATCGGTCTGTGCGGTGTAAACGAGTGTCTGCTGTGGCAAAATTGAAATGTCATCAATAAACCAGCCGGGACCTGCTTGTGAGGCATCAGATGTGACGCGAAACCGCAACAGGACGTTTTCGTTTCCAGGGCCAGAAAAATCATTCAAGCTAAATTCGGCCAAATAAAATTTGCCGACGGCGCCATTGAGAGGCTCGCTAATGGGCCACCAGGTTTGACCGCCATCGGCGCTCGCTTCCACATAGCCAAAATCACCGGGCGGAAATCCATAAAGCGTCCACAACGACAACGTGGCTTCGGATAGGCGTGATAAATCCAGGCCTTTTTTTAGTGTAATCGACAGCTCCGCATTCTCGGGATATGTTATACCGGCACCCGGACTTTCATGTATCGAAAAAATTCCGGACAAGGCTCGCGAATCATCCAGTCCCCAGCCGTCTGGCTGAACATCCCAGGCATCCAAACCGAACTCAAAGTTTTCAAATCCCAATAGCATACTGTAGATGTCCGAGCGGCCCGTCATTGTGGCCGCAGACAAGTCGTTGACAGAAAATTGATAATAGAGGCTGTCGCCAAACTGAAAATCACCTTTGATAAAAGTTGAAAACCGGTTATCGCCCACATAACCCAGTTGTTGGCTGTCGATCTCTGTGGTGTTTGTCCAAAAATAAACCAAAGCTGAAGTGGTGTCAATTCCCGAAAGATCAAAAGCCTGCATTTCGACGGGCGGCGATAGCGTGAGATAGGTGGTTCGAGGTTCCAATGCCATAACTTCCGGAGCCGTGCTGGAAATGCTGAGCCGGTGTTGCTTGGCGGCGGAGTAACTGCCATCCTCGGCATAGGCCTGCACAATGTATTCGATTTCGGTACCAAACGGCTGTTTGGGGATGATACCCTGGTACAAACTGTCCACTTGCATCATTTCCACCGTTGTGTACGATTCGTTTTGGATGTTGCGCCAAAATAGATAGACGTTTTCAAGGTCTTTTTCGCTGAGCACCTGGGCTTTTATAACAAGGTCCTGGGTTGGGTCTTCAGCATTTTCAACCGCTTGCACCTGCACCTGGAGGTTTGTGAAAAAGTAAAGTATACGTTGCATCGCTTGCAGCCGTGCGCTTTTATCAACTATAGCTTCGAGACCGCCAAAGGCAAAATTGACTATTTTGTAATCACTTTCATAAGAAATGGCTGCAGCCGTACCATCCGGATATTCAAACACGGTTTTTGTATTGGGAGTTGGACTGATCACGTCCGGAGACTGTTCGGCGGTCGAACGTTCGGGTTCAAACACGCTAAAATCCAAACCTCGGCCAATTGGGTTGTCCACAAGGCCGGTAACTTTGGAGTAGGGCGATTTGTCTTGCTCAAACCGGCTGCGCAGAAATAGCTCGTAAAAGGTTTTGGATTTGCCATTGGTTTCTGTGTATTGATTGACATAGTTACGATCTGAAATGTCTTCAATATCTTGCACATAACATAAATCCCAGGCAATATTCTGCCCGGCCAGGAACAGCCTGCCGCCGTAATTCAAAAAGGATTTGATATCGTCCTGATCAGATTTGACAAGCGTATTGAATGCAGCTTCGCAGGACCAGATGACCACATCGTAGCGGCGCAGATTGGCGTACAATCGGCCCTGAGCCTCACGATCCCAGGTATCGTATGGCATGCCGAGCGAATCGAGCACATCGTAATAATAGAGTTCGGACGGTTGAGTACCATCATCGTCCACAAACAACACACGAGCGTCAACTGCTACATGAAAGTTGAGCGAGCTCGTACCCTGGTTGGATGAAATTTCCAGCTCGAACGGGATATTGTGCGGAAATGCGGCAGAATCCACCTTAATAGTAAAGGTGTTGATGGGATCTTCGGCAAAATTGTCGTCTTCGGAGATGCCGGGTATGCGATCAAAAGTCACCATATCGGTAATAATGTCAACCGTTGGATCGTCGGAGCGCAGCGTCATCACCACGTTCGTAGCATCGTTCCAATTATTTTGAATGCGAACCAGCAGACCGGTTTCTTCGCCGGCATCCACTTTGCCATTGCTGTTGCCGAAAAAATCCTGAACGCTGATGCGAGCGATTTTATATTCCGGCTTGGAATTAAAAGGACGCGAGACAGCTTGGTACGCATTGACGCGGCCCACTTTGCCCAGTTGGCCTTGGTAATTGGGGTTATCCAGGTCGATGTTGTCAGCAGTATCTACCACCTGCATGGTTACCTGTTCCGCCGTCCAGTCGGGATGTTGGGATTTTACCAGAGCCGCCACACCGGCAACAATGGGTGCAGAAAATGAAGTTCCCTGGTTGGATCCATAGCGGTTGTTGCGCACCGTGGAGTACAAACCCGCGCGGCCGCCGCCGAAATTACCGCCCGGCGCGGCAATGCGTACCCAATCGCCGTAATTGGAATAGGTAGCTTTTTTGTCCAAATCGTCAATCGCCGCAACAGATAAAATCCACGGCTCCGTATTTTGAATAGGCGCGATGGGCGAATTGTCGTTACCGGCGGCTTTGACAATTACGACGCCCTGATCAAACGCCCAGCGCATCAGATCGCGCTGGGCAGGGTCATTAAACGGACCGCCAAAACTTAGGTTCAATACATCAGCGCCGTTTTGGGCCGCATAAATCATGGCATCCATAATTCCTTTTCCGGTCAAAGCGCCAGCGCCATCGTTGCGCTTATAGCCGGCGCGTAGCGGCATAATTTTGCTGTTCCAACTGGCACCAGACACTCCCCTGTTGTTGTTGCCGACAGCGGCAGCACATCCGGAAACAAAGGTACCGTGGCCTTCAAAATCCATGGGATCGTTGTCTTCCACATCGCCGTCTTCACCGTTAGCAGCGTCGTTGGCATTGTTTACAAAATCCCAGCCGCGGATGTCATCCACATACCCATTGCCGTCATTGTCTAGGCCATCTATTACTTCATTGGGATTTTGCCAGATGTTGGCCTGCAAATCCTCATGCTCATAATCCACACCTGTGTCAATGACGCCGATTACGACCTCTTCAGAGCCGGTTGTAATATCCCAGGCTTGCGGTGCCATAATTTGCGGCCATTGGTACTGCCGCGAATAATCCGGATCGTTGGGCACGCGCGTTACTTTATAAATATAATTGGGTTGGGCGTATGCGATATGTTCGTCCTGGCTCATTTCTTCGGCCAGACGCAGCGCATTTTCAGAGGGTGACAATTCTAAAAGATAAAAGTCATCCAGGCGAACACTTGAAGGACGAGACGGGCGAATATCGGTTTTAAATAACGGTGAAACGGACTGCACCGCATACGAGCTAAAAACAGCTTGCGGGGACATGGTTTTGGAGAGGCCGCTATCCGAATGTTTTAATTTGACGATAAGCATTCCAGGCACGTATTCGACATCTGTTGAGGCATGAATGGTGAGGGCAAAAAGCAACAGGGTCGCAACAGCTAGAGAAAGGACATTTTTCAACATGCAAAGACTCCGTGATTGTATCCAAATTTGCTGGTTTGAACAACTCGAGGTGCTCAAACATTTCAAATAGGTGATGATTTTTCATAACATAGGGCGAGCGACATCAAACTGCATAAAAGTTAATGGCAGATTATGCAATAAGAAGGGCAGGCATGCACAAAATAGAGAACGCCTTGCCAAAAGACAAGGCGTTTAATAGTGGAGACGGCGGGAGTCGAACCCGCGTCCGAGAAACCGGCCATAGCAGCCTCTACATGCTTATTCCGACACTTGAATCTCGATCACCTCTGGCGTATCGGACAAGCCCAAGGTGACCCAGTCTCGTAAAGTTTCATCAAACGCGCCGAGACATCACGTTTGACTAACCCACAGTATGCGTCGTCCTTCCCTCAGCCCAGCGGGCACGGCCAAGAGAGGACGCTAGCTGTCAATTAAGCAGCTAGAGCGTAATCGTAATTGTCTGCAATTACTTTAGTTTCCTGGTTGATTTACGAGGTAACCAGAAATCCTCGGCATGCAGCCACTAACACCACGAATCCCGTCGAAACCAATTTCGTCCCCAGACTATCAAAGAGCAAGACTAAATTTACACATCTTGAACGCAAAAACAAGAATTTTGTTCAAAATATTATGCCAGCGTGTTCACGCGCGCCGGATGAGATTTTTCGTAATTGGCAACGCGCTCGCCATGCTTTTGCAAATAGCCGAGCTGGTCGATACCCTGCAATAGACAATTTTTGCTGAACGGATCAATCTCAAACTCGACCTTTTTGTCGTCGGGAAGGGTCAGAGTTTGGCTGGACAAATCGATATCCAGTTCCGCATCCGGATTTTTTTCGAACAACTCAAACAGCTCATTCAACGTAACCGGATCGACAATGACCGGCAGCAAGGCGTTTTTTAGTGAATTGTTGCGAAAGATATCCGCAAAACTGCTGCTGATGATGGCACGAAAGCCGAAACCTGTAAGCGCCCAGGGCGCGTGCTCGCGACTTGAACCGCAGCCAAAATTGTCACCGGCTACCAGGATTTGCACGCCCTGCGCCGCGTCCTGATTTAAAATAAACTCCGGTTTTGGCGAGCCATCGGCATTGTAACGCCAATCGTAAAACAGGTTATCGCCCAAACCGGTTTTGTCGGTTACTTTTAAAAAGCGCGCCGGGATGATTTGATCGGTGTCGATATCATTCACTTGCAGCGCCACGTATCTGCTTTTTAATTTTTTGAATGGTTCCATGTTATCCTC
>CAYPZM010000350.1:0-5834 GCA_964414825.1 uncultured Cytophagia bacterium
CCACATCCATAGCCAAAGTGCGGCCATCCGGCGTAAACGTGTGGCAATTGCCGCACAACGGCAAGTTTTGCATCAACGCCGGTGCCGGTTTGGACGAGGAGATGTCACCGAGGTGCCAACGAATTTGATCAAAATTTTGCACGGCGTGTAAAAACGGCAGCGGCACGGCGCGATAAAAGATCGGCGCGCCCACGCTGTCGGTTGAGGTGCGAAAAGAGACATTTTCACCACCGAGAATATTGTCGCCCCGAACACCCATCACAGAGATGGTTAACGGTTCGCTCATGCTGCGTTGTTTCAACGATTCCCACAATACGGAATCGGGCTGCCACTGCGATTCGCTGGTTTTTGTTGTGTGGATCACACCTTTGTTGTTATCAGCCACCACCAGGAACCACGCTTTTGCCGCTGTCGAATCCTGCCAGCGCACCGTTGTTGAGGCGATTTCCGGTGGGAACAGCGTCCGATCAAGCGGAAGCTGGATGTCGAGCTTGCCTGGCAGTTCCGGCGTAATTTGCCATTGCTGTAGAATCTGCTGAGAAGAATTGCAGGAGAGCAGAACAGCCAGGGCGACTGGCATAACGACTTTTAAGAAAATGGAATGCCTCATAAAATTTCGATACTTTAGTTGTTTGCGATTAGGAGTTTTGGATTCGAAATCAAATAAAAAGGTACACGTTCGACTTGAATATAATGGGTTCTGTAGGTAAATGTCCAGATGTTTTTTTAAACAGAACTATCATTGGACCACCTTACCTTTTGGTGGGGCAGTAAAGCAATTTGAAAATGATTTTGATGAACAGTATATCCAAATTTATGTAAATAAAAAAGGCGACTCACGTCGCCTTAAACTCGCCTATTCCACCCCGCGTATCTTTTCCAAAAACTGCGCGCGCAGGTATTGGTCGGGTGTGGTAGTCTTTCGAAAGCTCAATTTGCCGCGAAAATCGGAAATAGTTGTAAAACTGTTAGCCTTCATCCAGGCATCCATTTCGTTCAGGATATCCTGCAAACTATCGATGCCTTTTTGATACAGCAGCGAAGCGATTTGCACGCAGTTGGCGCCGGCCAAAAGCAGTTTTATCGCGTCTTTGGCACTTTTGACGCCCGTGGTTGCGGCAATATCGCAACCAATTTGTCCGGCTAGCAAGGCGGTCCAGCGCAAGGGTTTATAAATATCGTAAGACGTGCTGAATGTAAATGTGGTTTTCAGCGAAAGTTTATCAATATCAATATCGGGCTCGGTAAAACGGTTGAACAGCACAATACCGTCTGCACCTTTTTGCGCCAGTTGTGCGGCAAAGTGGGGCAGGGCGGTAAAATAGATGCCAATTTTAAGAGACACCGGAATCTTGACGTGTTCTTTTACCGTTTTTAGAATATCAAAATAGAGATTTTCAACGCTCTCACCATCCTCGTTTACGCTGGTGGCGGTTTTAAACACGTTGAGTTCGAGCGCATCAGCCCCGGCTTGCTCAAACTGTTGCGCATAATTTGGCCACCATTTTGTAGAGAGACAATTGATGCTGGCAATGACCGGGATATCCACTTTGGCTTTGGCGTCGGAAATAATGTCGCAGTATTCTTGTGGACCGTACTGCATTTCCAGCTCGGAGCGCAAATAATCGATCGCTTCGGTGTGATACGCCGCGCTGTCGGCAATGCCGTAATCTTCCCGCGCCAACACTTCTTCAAATACACTTTTGATGACCACGGCGCCGGCGCCGGCATTTTCACAATCAACAATTTTATCTACCGATTTGGTAATACCGCTGCTTGCGACAACCAGCGGATTTTTTAGCGACAAACCCATATAAGTTGTGGAAAGATCCGGCATGCTCGACTCCTTTTTTAGGTTCCCGTTTATTGGCTGAAATATGTAGATTTTCCCGATTAAAATCAAGTTTGATATTGTTGATTCCTGAAAATGTTGAGGATATAGTGGATGGCGGTTGAAATTGAATCCAGTTTCCATTATATTAATATCGATTTGAATAGAGGATCAAAGAATACGAATGGCCGCGAATGTGAATAACCTTGTACTTTGAATTCGCGGAATTTCGCAAACCAGAAACTGAAGGTAGAGGAACATATAATGAAATTAGGCTCGGTTGCGATTCACGATTTTTCAACAAAAATTTTCGACTTGTGGGATCAAAAATGGTTTTTGTTAACCGCCGGTGATTTTGAACGTGGCGAATTTAATTGCATGACGGTGAGCTGGGGAAGTTTGGGTATCATGTGGAACCGACCGTTTGCCCAGGTGGTGGTGCGTCCAACGCGCTATACGTTTGAATTTACCGAAAAATTTGACACGTTCACCTTGTGCGCCTTTGACCACGCGTACCGCCGTGCCTTGCAAATCTTGGGATCGAAATCCGGACGTTATGCCGACAAAATTGCCGAGGCCGGGCTAACGCCGTGCGCTTCCGGCATTGTCGCCGCACCATCGTTTGAAGAGGCCGAATTGACCATCGAGTGCAAAAAAATATATTGGCAGGATATGGATAATTCGCATTTTCTTGACCCAGCGTTGGAGCGCAATTATCCATCGCAGGATTATCATCGCATTTATTTTGGTGAAATTTTAAAAATTGGGGAAAAACAGTAGCTGAATGCCTTGAACAAGCTGCTTTAAAGCAAAACACAAAAGTGATTAGGGCAAGCTTTCCAGCGCATCCAAGCGCTCGCGCGCTTTTTGCTTGTAATCCGCAGCTCCCTTGTGATAGGGATTGATGCGCAGCACCACATCCCAAATTTTTATGGCGTCTTTATACTTTTCTTCGGTATACAGCTCTATGCCGCGGTTAAAATATTCGTCCACCCGTTCGCTCAGTCGCGCCTGACAATTTTCGCGCAGCTCCAACGCTTCCAAGTTGTCCGCATCCTGCGCGATCACCTCTTCCAAATGCTCCATAGCCGTCAAATAATTACCGCGGTTGTATTCCGCTTTCGCCATCAGCAAAAGCTGTTCAACTTGAAGATAATTTTGCGCCCTATTTTTGAGGTTATGTGCTTCAGGGGTATTGGGATTTACAGCCAACGCCGAATCCGCCATACTTATCGCCGCATCCCAGTTTTCTCTTTGATAATAATACTGTGCGCGTTCCATATACGAAGTGCTGCGCCCGCTGGCGTTAAACGAGATTCGATTCATATACTGCTGCGCGCCGCTATGATCGGGATCCATGACCAAAACAGTGGCAAATTCACTTTTGGCTCGGCTAATATCACCATTATTAAACGCCGACACACCTCTATTAAAATGAGACGCCACATAATTATCAATTCGCATACGCAGCTCTCGCGTTTTTTCGAGGGCAATGGCATGATCCGGCTGAATGCGCAAAATGTCCTGATACCGTGCCAAAGCGCTCTTCCAGGCGCCGGTTTGCTCTTTTTGATTTGCCTCGGCCAATAATGAACTAATGCGGTCAAGATTTTGACTTCTTTCCTGAGCAATGCGGTTCAGATAGTGATTGGCATCCTCATAATCGGGAACAATGCGCAGCGCTTTTTCGAATTCGGACTTGGCCAGATCGAGCTTGCGTTGACTATAGAATCCCAATCCGGCAAAATAGTGTTGCTCGGCTTGCTTGTAATAGTGTTCTTTAATTTTGTCCAAATACAATTTTGATGCATAATGATCAGGCTTTACTAAAATTATCGATTCAAAAATTTGTTCGGCGCGGGCAATTTCCCCATCTTCGTAATGCTTTACACCTTGCAAATACCAGCGTTCCGCTTCCATATTAATTTTGGGACGAAGCATGGCTATGGCTTCTTGTGCCGCGGCATTTTGCGGATCAATTTTTAATATTTTGAGATATTCTTCCGCCGCACTTAAAAATCGTTGTTGATTTTGATACGCCTGCGCCGAATAAAGCAACGAATCGATTTTACGATTTTCGCTTTTGATATTGGGAATGAGCAGTCGATTCAAGTCCGCGGCTTTTTTATTATCACTATCATAAATCAGCGCATATTCGACTTGCTCTAACGCGGTGCGTTTGTTTTTGTCGCGTAAAGCAGCCAGAGCCCGATCATAATATTGCGCAGAAATGCGATGCGGATGCGGCCCGATACGAATGCCGGTTGTGAAGGCCAGACGTTCGGTTTGTGAATCATAGGTCAAATACACGCTGATATTATCCCAGGTGAATCCGGAACCGAACGAAAAATAGCGCGAATTAAAATTTTTCATGCCGGCATAGACCTCCACTTGCAGCAGTGGATTAAGCAGCACACCAAAATGATCGGTATCTTCGCCGGACATAAAATGGTGCGCGTAAACCAATGTCGCATCAACCGGTAAAAATTTATAAGAGGCGCCAATTCGAATTTGATGATCAAATCCGGGTTTACCAATAGGCAGGTTTTGAAGTGTTATACCAATGGTGAGCCGATTGGCAATATACGGCGAGCGAAACAACGAATGCGATCGATATGGACGAGTGATGCTGGTCACCGGTTTGTACAAAAAGCCGATACCTAGTGTGCCCCAGGTTTCCGGGCCTTGTTGCATACTACTTATGCTGATGCCGGTATGAAAATCCGGCAACACCTGAAGGCCCCAGCCGACAGAGCCGAACGAAATGGCATTAGTATCCGAATGCGTGGAAGAAAATGACAAGGCAAACGATCCGTATCGCGGCACAAAATGCGAGTAGCTGAGATAGTTTATAAAATGGGGTTCGTGAATCGAAAGCAGTCCCTGGGGATAGCGCGGCACGGATAACGCGGCCGGATTCAAGTACAGCGCGGTTGCATCGTAAACTTCGACGACACCGCTGTAGCCCAAGCCAACGGATTTGGCACCGGGAGAAAAATTATTCAAATATTCTTGGGAAACGCTAATGGTTGAGAGGAAAAGCAAAAGCGACAGGGTTTGAATTCGAACGTGTCTCATCCTCCTACATGATAATCGCATGATCATAATCCACTTCAAATGTCGCAACGGGTTTACTTCGACCTTTGACCCAAACCGGATTCAGTTGAGTTGTCGGATAATTTCCATTCAGCATGTCCGACAGCTCAATGGGCGCAATAATTTGTCCAGGTTGCGCGATCGAACAGAGACGCGCGGCAAGATTGACCACGTCGCCAATCACTGTATAATCCATCCGATTTTTTGAACCCATATTACCCATAATAGCCGGTCCAGCGTTGACTCCTATTCCCACTGTGAGGGTAATGGCGCCCAATTCGGAACGTTTGGTGTTCAATACTCGAATGGCGCGTTGAATTTCAACAGCGGTTTGAATGGCGTTATCGGCCTGGGATTTTCCTTCAAAAATGGCCATCACCTGGTCGCCCATAAATTTATCGACCACGCCGTGATTTTTTTCGACAATTTGCGATTGCACATCCAAATACACATTTATCAATTTAACGATTTCGCGCGGACTGAGTCGCTCAGTCAAAGTAGAAAAATTGCGAATATCCGAAAACAGTAGCGTAATGGTGCGGCTTTCGCCTTCAAGCGGCAAGCCACTGGAATAACGGTCACGAATCATTTTGATGGTGTATTGGCTAACAAATTTTTGCATGTATAATTTTTCATGCAAATGTTTAATCATGGCGTTAAACTCACGCGCCAGTTGTCCCAGTTCGTCGTTTGACAATACCGGAATTTCATGTTTCAAATCGCCTTCACTAATACGATGCACGCCTTTGCCCAACTCTTCAATTTGGCGCGTCATGCGGTGCGCCACAAAAAAGATTAAAATAACGGAAATGATGATGATGATAAGAGTGGCGGACAAAATGGTTTCGGCAGCATGTTTTATGGGCGCCATAATGGTTTTTTTGGAAAACCCGATTGTCGCAACACC
>CAYPZM010000351.1:0-2040 GCA_964414825.1 uncultured Cytophagia bacterium
TCGACCGATTCGCGAAATGGCAAACCCGTCAGCCGTCTCAATCACCAGATCAAGGAGTCCGTGGATGAGCTGCTACGGTGACACGGTGATAAAGACGCCGAACATTGATGCGCTGGCGGCGCGCGGCGTGCGCTTTGACCGCGCCTATATGCCGGCGCCGGTGTGCTCGCCGACCCGCTCGGCGCTGATTACCGGCATGTATCAAACGTCGATTGGCGCCCACGAGCATTACAGCTCGTTCCGCATCTGGCGCGGCAACGAGATGGAGGCCTGGCATCCGAACCATTTGGGCGTGCGCACCCTGCCGGAAATTTTTAAAGCGGCTGGCTATTACACGTTTAACGAGGGCAAGAACCATTATAATTTTGTGTTTTCCAACGAGGACCTGTACGATCACAAAGGGGAGAACAAATTCAAAGGCGCGGTGAACGGCAGCGAATGGAGCGGGCGCGCCGAGGACCAGCCGTTTTTTGGGCAGATTCAGTTGCTCGGCGGCAAGCGCAGCGATGCGCCGAAAAAAGTGGATCCGGCCGAGGTGCCGGTGCCGCCGTATTATCCGGATCATCCGATTTATCGGCGCGAGATTGCGCATCATTACGACACCATTTTGAAAATGGACGAGATTTTAGGCGATATTATCAAACGCCTGAAAGAGGACGGCTTGTACGAGAATACGGTGGTCTTGTTTTTCTCGGATCACGGCATGAAGCTGGCGCGGCACAAGCAGTTCTGTTACGAGGGCGGCATCCGGGTGCCGTTTGTGGCGGCGGGTCCGGGTCTGCCGCAGGGCCAGGTGCGCGATGATCTGGTGAGCGGCATCGACATTAGCGCCGCGACCCTGGTTCTGGCCGGCATTCCGGCGCCCGACCACATGCACGGCAAGGACTTGTTCGATCCGTCGTTTCACCGCGATTACGTGATTGCCGCCCGCGACCGCTGTGATTTTACTCTGGACCGCATCCGCACCGTCGTGGGCAAGCGTTACAAGTACATTCGCAATTTCATGACCGACCGGCCGTACATGCAGCCGCAGTATCGGGACGAGTGGGATTCGATCCAGTTGCTGAAACAACTTTACCAGGAAGGCAAGCTGAACGAGGTGCAGGCGCGGTTTGTGAGCGACGAGCGGCCGGCGGAAGAGTTGTACGATCTGGAAGCCGATCCGCACGAAACCGTGAATCTGGTGCACTCGTGGAAGCGCGAACACGCCGAGGCGCTGGCCGAGTTGCGCTCGGTTCTGTACAGATGGATCATCGAAACCGACGACAAGGGCCGCTACCCGGAAAGCGACGAGGCGCTAAAAGCGGTCATTGACCGCTGGGGCGACAAAGCGGTGGCGCCGGAGTATAATCGGGTGCGGTAAAATTTTGTAGGATGGGTCGTTGACTGGCAGTCCTAGTACACCTTTATAGTGTTCGACGACTTTTAACGAACACGTAATATTTTTTTAGGCTGTGTCAACGACCCATCCTACCTCTACCTCGAATTAAATAAAAATAGGAAGATATTATGAAAAACGGGACAAAAGCAATTTTATTGGTTGCGACAATCATCGGTCTTACGGCTTGCTCGCAGCCAGAAGCGGAAACCGGTTTTGTCATCCATCGCGGGCTCAACGCCAGCCACTGGCTGTCGCAATCCGAAAAACGCGGCGCTGAACGCAAGACTTACATGCAGGAAAAAGATTTTGCCAAAATCGCCGAGCTGGGATTTGACCACGTGCGTCTGCCCATTGACGAAGAGCAAATGTGGGACGAGAACGGCAACAAGCACCCGGAAGCGTGGGAGCTGATGCACAACGGCGTCCGCTGGGCGCTGGACAATGATTTGCGAGTGATTGTCGATTTGCATGTACTTCGGTCGCATCATTTTAATCGGCCGGACAGCCGGCAGTTGTGGAAAGATGAATCCGCGCAGGAAGGCTTTATTAAATTTTGGCGGCAGCTCTCCGCGGAGCTAAAACAGTACCCGCTGGACAAGCTGGCCTACGAACCGCTGAACGAAGCGGTAAGCGACAATCCGGAGGACTGGCACAATCTG
>CAYPZM010000351.1:2050-5818 GCA_964414825.1 uncultured Cytophagia bacterium
GATGCTCGACGCGAACAATCTGATCAACTGGGTCATCTCGGAAATCCGCGAGCTGGAGCCGGAGCGCACGATTATCATGGGCTCGAACAATTGGCAGACGGTCGGGACGTTCAAAGATTTGCGGGTGCCGGAAGGCGATGATAACATCATCCTCAGTTTTCATTATTACGAACCGTTTTTGCTGACCCACTACCAGGCGCCATGGACGAATCTGGAGGATTTGACCGTCGAGATCAATTATCCGGGCATGCTGGTGGATACCACGGTTTATGAAAATCTGGGTGCGGAAGAACTACAGTTGGTGAAGGAGCGCAACAGTCATTGGAATCAGGAACGCATCGAGAATGATATTTTGCAGGCGGTCCAGGTGGCGGAGAAATACGGGCTGCCGTTGTATTGCGGCGAATTTGGCTGTTTTCCGACCACGCCGCTCGAAACCCGTCAGGCCTGGTACCGCGACATGATCGCGGTTTTCGACAAACATGACATCGCCTGGGCGCACTGGAATTACAAGAACGATTTTCCGGTAGTGGATGCCGAGACGCTGGAGCCGATTGAGGGGCTGGTGTCGATTCTGGTGAAATAGCACATTGGGGGCCAGTTGGTCCCCGGTTGGTATGGAGATGGTGGGGACAATTTATCGTCCCCACTCGATATTTTTAGTGGGTTTAAAAACATCAGTTTCAATGTACCCATAGTACGTTAACATGATGAAAATTAAACCATTCAATAAACATACACCTCAATTGCTATCACAAGTTGGCTTGTCGCCTTAATATACCGTTCAGATAGTCCAAACACTAAAGGCGAAATGCTCTGAAATGCTTTAGGGACAAACGCCCCAAATCATTGCCCGTCCGGCATAAATATGCCGAACGATCGTTTAAAATCCGTGCTCACCAAGGGTTCATTACAGATCTGCATTATTTCGCGAAATACCGCTCCGCATACTCTAAAAAATACGGCCAATTCGGCCCCACCGTATGACCTTCCTCATGTTGCCGAAATGCAATCTGCCCATCTGTTAGCGGGGTACCTAGCGGTGGAAATTCACGGGTGCCCAATCCCTTGTATCCAAGCAATTCGTAAACCGGCCCGGCGTGCACACCGGCTAAAAACATGCCGCGGGCGTCGATCCACTGGCCCTCAATATTAGGCGAGCCGACGCTGATGAACACCGGCCGCGGCGCGCACAACGCCGGCAAGTGGTGGGCGTCCACCGGCAAATCCTGCGCGGTGAGCGGCCCGGCGTATTTGATAAAATTGGGCGCAAACCAGTGGTACTCGGCGGAGGAAGCGAGGTTTTCGACCATCTCGCCGAAATTGCGGCGCAGCAGAGCGAGGCCGCCGGCACCGGACGAGCCGATGAGACCGACGGCAAAACGCGGCTCGTAGGCCATGGTGACGATGGCGGCTTTGCCATAGCGGGACAGACCTTCGATGGCGACGCGGGCGGCATCGACGTTGGGGTCGGTTTCGAAATAATCCATGGCGCGACTGGCGCCCCAGGCCCAGGCGCGCAGGCTGCCCCAGTCGTCCAGGTTGCGCGGCTCGCCCTTGTTCATTAGGCCGATGATGCCGTCGCGCAGGCCGGCGCCGTTGTCCGCCTGAATGCTGCCGGGCACCAGGATGGCAAAGCCCCAGCCTTTGGCCAGCACCTGTTCCTGCCAGGTGAAACCTTGCGAATGACGTTTGAGCCATTCCAGCGGCAGGTTCCAGCCGAATTCCATGATCACCGGCGCCGGCGCGGTGATGTTTTGCGGCAGGGTCAGGGTGAGCTGAATCTCGACAGTGATGGCCGGGTAGCGGGAATTGTCTACGTGCCCGAGGAGCTGCCGGGTGGTAACAGGATGCTCGCCGTGCAGGGTGTCTTTGACGCTGGCGGTTTCCCAGGTGACGTCCGGAGTGTTTGCCGGGACGCGGCCGTAGATTTCGCGGTCAAACGCCTCGAACAATTCCTGCTTGCGCGCCGGCCACTGCTCGGGCGTCTCGACCGACGTGCCGTCGTTAAAAACAAGCGGATCGGGCAGAGAATCATAAATTTTGGCTTTGGACTCGTCGGTGTTGGCGGCGTTGGGCGCCTCGGGATTGCCGGAGGGACCGGGCCGCAGTTCTTCGATGCCGAGTTTTTGCAGCATGAGTTGGTGATCGGCGCGGCTGAGTTTGGCGATGCGTTCGCGTTCTTCCGGCGACCGTTGCGAGAACACGAGTCCGGTTAACAACAAGAGAATCAGCAGTACGGTTCGTTTTTGGCGCATGGGTCGATCCTTTCCAGATTGAACATCAACTTAATTCCGGGCGCGAAACGGCGAGGCGGGCAAGCCTTCGCGGTTGTACAAATTGGCGGTGTCGGGATTATCCGCCCAGGCATAACGCACGGCAACGGGATTGTCGATGTTTTCATGCCAAACGATCACCCTGTCGCCATCGATTTTGGCCCGCGCCCAGACGAACTGACCGTCCTCGCCGGCAATGGCAAAGCCGCGCAGGTCGCCGCCCTTTGCGACCAGTCCGCCGCCGACATGTTTAAACGACAAGATGATTTTATCGTCGTCAATTTGCATGGCCTCGTAAATCGGGCCGGAATGGACAATATCCTCGCCATAAGCCAGTTTGCGGGCGGCAAGAGCCAGGCGGTTGCCGACGTCTTTTTTGTTGAGGGGATGAATGTCGTTCCACTCGCCGATATCGATCGTGACGGCCATGCCGGTGTTGGGAACGGTCAGGGTTTGCAGTTGGGCGTCACGGAGTTGAGCCCAGTTGCTTTCCGCGGGTTGCGGCCGGGATTGCATGAAATTGGCCAACTGGACGTAAAGAAACGGAAAATCGCCTTGTTGCCACTGTTGCCGCCAGTCGGCGATGAGCGCCGGAAACAAACGGCGGTACTCGTCCGGGGCGTCGGCATTGGATTCGCCCTGGTACCAGATGACGCCGCGAATAGTGTAATCCGTCAGCGGCGCGATCATGCCGTTGAACAGGCCGAGGGGTTTCCAGCGGATAAAAGTTTGCGGCGGCGCCGGTTCCATGGTCGTGCCAAGTTTGCAGCGCCAGTCGCCTCGCAAGTCGATTCGGGTTTCGCCAGCGATCAACTCGTAGGGTTTGTCCGGCATAAACCCGCCGCGGCCGCCGGTATTGACGACGCGCACGGCGATCACATTGTCGCCCGGTTGCAGCACATCCGCAGCCAATTGGTAGCGCCGGGGCGGGTACTGGTACGAGGTTGAACCGACAAAACGACCGTTGATAAAGACCGAATCGGCATCAACAATGCGGCCAAGCAGCAGCGTGGCGGGATGGCCGGTCATGGCTGCCGGCACGTTGATATGTTTGCGATACCAGACGACGCCGTTGACGGCGCCGAGGTGATGATGGCGCCACCAGCCCGGCACGGGGATGGTGTTCCAGTCCGAATCGTCAACATCGGCCTGACGCCAGGCGGGTTGAGCCGTCAGCCCCGCATCTTTTTGATCGAGACGCTGGTACCAGTCGCGGCTTTTGGCGAGATCGGCCTGGATGATCGAATCGACAAAAACACTGTCGCGGAACTGTATGGCGGTTTGGAAATGATCCGGGAATTGCTTGAGGGCGGTTTCGCTCAGCCAGGCTTCCGCCGGCGAGCCGCCGACGCTGGCATGAAGGATGCCGATGGGAATCTGGTAGCGCTGGTACAACGCCTTGGCGAAAAAATAACCGACGGCGGTAAAATCGGGCGCGCTCTGCGGCGAGGCGGCTTCCCAAAACCCGGACTCCACATCAACCTGCGGCGTG
>CAYPZM010000352.1:0-5806 GCA_964414825.1 uncultured Cytophagia bacterium
AATATCTGGGTGGTGAGCTCGGGTGGTGGTGTGGCTAAGATAGCCCCGGACTTTTCCACGGTCACGCACATGCGCAGCAGCGGTCAGGCGCCGTTCCAGTACAACTGGCTGCAGGCGGTGGAATGCGATCATGCGGGCAATCTCTGGTTTTGCGGCGGGTATTGCTGTAAAATGGACTGGCGGACAAAAAAAGCCGAATGGCTGACCGGTCCAAACATCAGCGAACCGGGGCGAATCTGGCCGCGTTCGGCTATGATGTGTATGAGCGAAGACTCTCTGGGCAATATGTGGTTCGGCTCCACGTACAAGGGAATGTTGCGCTACGATAAAAACCAAAAGATCACCGCTTTTCAACACGATCCCGATGACCCCGCCAGTTTATCCGGTGCCGCGGTTTTTTCGCTCATGTGTGACCGGCAGGGAACGATGTGGGCCGGAACCGACGCGGGCGTCTCGTGCTTGCCGCCGGGAGCAGAATCGTTTATCAACTATAAACTGTGCCCGGCGAATTCTGATAGCGCTGTGAAAAAATACGGCGTCTTTACCACATTTGAAGATAGTCGCGGACTGTTATGGATGGGCTGCGGCTACGGTTTTTTTCTTTTTGATCGGGACAACAATTGTTTTATGGACAAAACCACTGATCTCGGCATTGAACCCCAGGAGATTCGCGCCATTCTGGAGGACAAGAACGGCGATTTATGGGCTCGTTCCGGAACGCATCTTTTTCGCTATGATGTCGAGACGGGCGAATCTAAAAAGTTTTCGCCCGACGATGGATTTGTCGGCATCAACACCAGTCTGTGGCGATGCCGCGATTTTATCGCCGCGAGCACCGGACATATTTTTTACGGCGGCACTCGCATCGTCGGTCGGTTTCACCCGGATAGTTTGTTCATGAATCCAAATCCGCCACCCGTGGTGCTGACCGATCTGCAGGTGAATTATGAAACCGTGCGTCCCGGCGCATCATCGCTGCTCAAAAATGCACTGACGTTTACGGATAATCTCGTTCTTGCTGCCGAGCAAAATGCATTCACGCTCAAATTTGCGGCATTGGATTACACCAGACCGCAGCGAAATCAATATGCCTATAAACTGGATGGCATGCACGAGACCTGGATTCAAGCCGGCAATCAGCATCAAGCAACCTTTACCAATTTGTCGCCCGGCAAATACACCTTTCGTGTCAAAGCTTCCAACAATGATGGCGAATGGAACGAAAATGGCGCCTCGCTGCGCATTCGCATTTTGCCGCCCTGGTGGCGCGCAACCTGGGCGTATCTCTTGTGGTTCTTTCTTTTTCTCGGAGCCGTTTATGCCGCGTATCGCGTGCAATTGAACCGCGCTCGATTGAAGCAGCAGTTTGTTCTCAAGAACGAACAAGCCGAAAAGCTGCAAGAGATCGATCGCTTGAAATCACGCTTTTTTGCAAACATCTCGCACGAGCTGCGTACGCCACTGACGCTGATTGTCGGGCCGTTAGAAAAGCTCTCCAATCAAAAACTGAGTGACGTCATACAAACCCAGGTCGATATTATGCAGCGCAATGGTCGCCGATTGCTGCAGCTCATCGATCAGCTCCTTGATTTCTCGAAAATCGAGGCGGGATCCATGCAATTGCAAGCTGCCGAAATGGACGTGATCGCATTTATCAAGCGCATTGTCGCTTCCTTTATGTCAGCCGCGGAACGAAAAATATCTCGCTCGATTTCAAGGCCGATGAACGCGTGTTGCTCTGTTATCTTGATGCCGATAAAATGGAAAAGGTGATGAGCAATCTGCTGTCAAATGCGTTTAAATTTACGCCGCAGAACGGGCGCATTTGCGTGCACGTCAAAAGAGATCGTTTGGAGAGACAAGAGACTGCAAAAATCACAGTGAGTGACACAGGAGTCGGCATTTCACCTGATCAGCTCGCGCATATTTTTGATCGCTTTTATCAGGTTGATGGCTCACCAACGCGTAAAATCGAAGGAGCGGGCATCGGACTGGCACTGACGAAAGAGTTGGTTGAACTGCACCACGGCACAATCCATGTGCAAAGCTCGGAACATCAGGGCAGCGAATTTGTTGTGCAATTGCCCCTGGGCCGCGCTCACTTGAGAGAAGAAGAGATCGTTCAAGGCACGATCGAGGAATCCATTTTTGAACCCATGCAAGTCCAAGTTGCCGATGACCCGGCACAAAAATCGACGAGTGCAAGCGGCAAGCCGCTGGTACTGATCGTCGAAGATAATCGTGATGTACGCTTTTATATCCATGATTTGTTATCGAAGCGCTATGCGGTTCGTGAAGCCCGCGACGGCTACGACGGCTTGCAGGCGGCCATCAAAAAAACACCCGATCTCATCATCAGCGACGTGATGATGCCGGAAATGGATGGTTATGAATTGTGTCAAAAACTCAAGACGGATGAACGCACCAGCCACATTCCGGTGATTTTACTCACCGCTCGCGCTGCTGAAGCGGATAAACTATCAGGGCTCGAGATTGGTGCTGATGACTATATTATCAAACCATTCAGTGCACAAGAGTTGAAGGTCCGAGTCAAAAATCTCATTGAGCAACGACAAAGGCTCAGAGAACTTTTTAGCCGCAAGCTTTCTGTCGATCCGAGTCAAGTCACAGTAACCTCAATGGATCGGCAATTTCTGCAGCGCGCTATTGCGTTGGTTGAGGAACACATGACAGACCCGGAGTTTGGCGTCGAATTTTTCGCGCATCATATCGGTCTCAGTCGCATGCACCTGCACCGCAAACTCAAAGCTCTCACCGGTCAATCGCCGTCACAATTTGTACTCATATTACGCCTCAAACGCGCTGCGCAACTGCTCTCCCAACGCGCAGGAACGGTGACCGAAATTGCTTACGAGGTAGGATTTCAAAATCCGTCCAATTTTTCTGCCCGCTTTCGCCGACAATTTGGGGTGTCGCCGTCGGAATATCTCCACCACGCAACGGACTGAGTTTTGTCAGTAATCTCGATTTTCTTTCTTTCAACGGCAATTGCCCCAGTTCGACAATTTCATAAATCCCACCCGGGCCTGAAGATGAAACCTCGATTATGGTTCCTGGAAACCTTTCGAATCCTCCGAATCATTGCCGCAAAAACAAGTGCCAGTCCTTAAATCCTCTCGTGCTATTCTGGCAAAAAAGCCTGGCGAGTTTCCAAAACTGTTTGGGTCTTGGTTGAGCTAGAACACAGTATGTGCTGCGATGCAATTTCACTTGATCCTCAAATTAAACAAGATTACGAGCAATTGTTACATATGTGGCAGGATTTGTTACCTACAAGGTGGGAAAAGCTGTGCCGATTTTTGTACTATGTACTGAGGTTCTAAATTTTATTCATACATAACAAAAAGAGGTGCATCATGAAAGTTTGGGCATTATTGATCGTATTCTTATTGCTGGGTGTAGCAAATGGCGGCATCATCCACGTACCAACCGATCAGGCTTCGATTCAAGCCGGCATTGACGCTGCAGTAGACGGCGATACGGTTCTGGTTGCCGAGGGGACGTACTATGAACAAATCAACTTTAATGGCAAAGCCATTACCATGGCCAGCCATTTTGCTGTGGACCAGGACACATCCCACATCAGCAACACCATTATTGACGGCAGCAAGGCCAGTGATGCGGATCGGGCGTCTGTGGTTTATTTTGAATCGAGAGAAGACTCTACGTCGGTGTTGATGGGATTTACCATTACCGGAGGGGCCGGGACAAAAACCGGCGGTACGGTGTTTGGCAAAACGTTAAAAGGAGGGGGCATTTTTTGCAGAGATAGCGGACCGAAAATTTGTAACAACCGCATTGTTTTTAACACGATTGAAACAAAGCGAGATGGCTGGGGTGGCGGTCTGTATGCGTATACCATCTCCGCTGATCCGTTTATCATTATTGAGGACAATGACATCGCGAACAATTCGATAACCGCCAATGACATAGGATTTGGTGGCGGACTCATGGTTGACGGCGTCCGAGGCCGTTTGACCGGGAATACGATTACTAAGAATACGCTTTCCGCTCGTTCTACGTGTTGGGGTGGCGCCGTGGTCATCGGTTACGCGTATGAAATGGGGAACGCGACATTCCATATGGAATCGAATACCATTACGCAAAATGTCATCGAGTCCACGGGGAATAGCAATGCCATTTCCGCCGTATACGTCCGATTGCACCAGGTGACCATCAAAGGTAATACCATTTACAAAAATACCGGAGTTGGCGGATGGGTTTTGGGCGTGGGCATGTATGTATCACAAGCCAGAGAAGGGACGCTGATCGAAGGAAATACCATTTCAAACAACACAACAAAAAGCCGGGCAACGGGGGGTGGGTTGTATTTGAATGAAGGATCGGGCCTTGCCATTCGAAACAATCATATACTGGAAAATAGCTGCAACAACTCCGAAGTCGCAGCAGGTGGAGGAATCTTTATTAATGCATGTACAGACGTTTTATGTGATTCAAATACAGTGATAGGAAATCATGTCACTTATGTTTGTGGCGGCATTTACTATTATCATTCAAGTGGCAATATTCGCAACAACCTCGTAGCGGAGAATTCGTCACGAAATGCCGTTGGTATTGCGGGGTACAATGCGCAAATGCGCATCGAAAATAACCGTATTCTGGACAATACCGCTACACGCTATGGCGGCGGCATCAGCATGATGGATGATTGTCAGGTGATTGCTGAAAATAATTTAATCCTCAATAACAAGGCGGGCGCCGGAGGAGGTGTGGGGGTATGGACCGTGGACAATCAGGTGGCCATTGGGGAAGAACCGCCGGAAAGGGACATGCTGGAGAGTCCCACTGAATCGGTTGTGCTGCAAACCGCTTTAACCGACTCGTTCCCCGGAGTCAGGACATTGGTTCTCGTCAACAATACCATCTGCAACAATAAAGCGGATGAAGTGAACGGCTATGGCGGCGGGCTGTTTCTGAAGGACTGGAACGTTTTGGCCATGAACAACATCATTTGGGGCAACAAAGCACCCACCTCGCCAAACATTCGTAATATGAATGGCGTCATCCGGTTGTTTCATAGCTGCGTGGAAGGCGGGTATCCGGGGGAACATGTTATAAATCAGCCTCCCAATTTTGCAACTGATAATAAAATGCTGTCGAACTCAAGTCCGTGCCTTGGCGCGGGAGTGATGGAAATAGATGTTGACGGTTACGTCGTTGCAGCTCCGGCAACCGATTTGGGCGGCAATTTACGTCCGCAACCGGCCGGTTCACCTCCGGATTTGGGGGCCTGGGAGCATGCTCTCGCGGGGCCAGCCGTGCCGCACATTATTCATGTGCCGAAGGATTTCGAAACCATTCAAGCCGCAATCAATGCGGCCATGGATGGCGACACGGTTTTGGTCGCCGAGGGCACCTATGTCGAAAACATCAGCTTTAAAGGCAAAGCCATTACCGTGGCGAGTCATTACATCATGGATCAGGACACCTCTCACATCTCCAAAACGATTATTGACGGCAGCCAACCAAGTCATCCGGACACAACGTCAACCGTGTTGTTTGTGTCGAAAGAGGATACGACATCCATCTTGACAGGATTGACCATCACCGGTGGCGGCGGCACTATTTGGATCGCACCAGATGGCGGTAGTGTGCTGGTCGGTGGCGGTATTTTCTGCCATAAAAGTGGGGCCAGGATTGTCAAGAATATCATCAAAGGCAATAGCATACAATCTGACGAGCTAACCGTTGAAGGCGGCGGCATTGATCTTGAGCCTGGCGATAAAAATGTCTTTGTTTTTGTTCAGGACAATATTATAGAAAA
>CAYPZM010000353.1:0-5773 GCA_964414825.1 uncultured Cytophagia bacterium
GTTTATGCAGCAACCGGTCGGTTATGCCATTAAAAATGGTCGTGCGGAGATGACCGATTTTTTTGCGCTACTTGCTAATGGTCACGTCTGGGTGCAATTTCCGCATGTCTTTTTTGCCGGAATGTCTACGGCTGCGTTTTTTGTCATTGGCATTAGCGCTTATCATTTGATGAAAAAGAGCGAGGATCAGCCCGCCTGGAATCGTTCCATGAAAATCGGTACTGTCTACGGCGCGGTTGGTGTGTTGATGGTGATGCTGGTCGGCCACAGCCAGGCACAGTACATGACCCGTATTCAACCCATGAAAATGGCCGCAGCCGAGGCGCTGTGGAACACCGAAGATCCGGCTGCCATGTCCCTGTTTACTATTGGCGACGAAAAAGAGCGTGAGGATGTATTTGCCATCAAAGTACCCGGACTGCTCAGCTTTTTGGCGCATAATCGCTTCAGCGGCGAGGTCAAGGGCATCAACAATTTGCAAGAAGAATATGTCGAGCGCTATGGCGAAGGCGATTATGTGCCACCGGTAGCGGTGTCGTACTGGACGTTTCGAATTATGGTCGGTGCTGGCATGCTCATGTTGTTGATTGTCGCTTTTTTGCTGTATCGTATGTTCAGGAATAATTTCAATTTTAAACCCTTTGTGTTTTTGGGATTAATGTGGGCGATCAGCCTTCCGTACATCGCCAATACTACGGGATGGATTTTTACGGAAATGGCGCGTATGCCCTGGGTGGTATTTGGCATGATGCGTGTGGAAGACGCTGTGTCCAATACCGTAACCGCTGGTACCATTGCCTTTTCGCTGACCGTTTACACCCTGGTGTACAGCGCGCTTATGGCCGCTGATGTCTATTTGCTGAAAAAATTTGCGGTGGCCGGAACCAGTTCATCAGATCATGAATAGGAGGGTGGCATGGACTTGAATACCATTTGGTTTTCGTTAATAGCGGTTTTGTTTGTCGGATTTTTCTTTTTGGAAGGCTTTGATTACGGCGTCGGCATTTTGCACCCGTTTTTATCCAAGGAGGACAAAAAACGCCGCGTTACCATCAACACCATTGGCACCTTTTGGGACGGTAACGAAGTGTGGGTGATCACCGCCGGCGGCGCCATGTTCGCCGCGTTTCCGCACTGGTACGCTACGCTGTTTAGCGGTTTTTATATTGCGTTGGTGATTTTGCTGCTTGGCCTTATTGTGCGTGGTGTGTCGTTCGAATTTCGCAGCAAGGATAAAAATCCGCGCTGGCGCAATGTGTGGGACTGGATGCTGTTTGTCGGAAGCGCCATCCCCGCGCTGCTATGGGGCGTGGCCGTGGCTAACCTCATCCGCGGCGTTCCTGTCGATGCAGATATGAACTATGTCGGCGGCTTTTTTAATTTGTTGAATCCATACGCGCTGCTTGGCGGCTTGATGACGCTGTCGTTGTTCACTTTTCACGGTGCTATTTTCTTGACCCTCAAAACCACGGGAGATATTGAAGAAAAAGCACGTTCCGTGGCCAATAAATTATGGGTGCCGACGGTTGTGCTGGTGTTTGCTTTTGTGATTGCCGGCTATTTTGCCACAGACATGTTCACCCGCCTCGGCGTTAATCCGGGAATCGTGCCCATTTTGGCGGGGCTGGCTTTGCTGCTCTCCGGCTGGTTTTTGAAAAAACAACGCTCCGGTTGGGCATTTATTATGACCGGCTTGACCCTCGCCTTTTCCGTCATAACCGTGTTCATGGGATTGTATCCGCGCGTTATGGTCTCCAGCCTCAATCCCGAATGGAGCCTGACCATTTACAACGCTTCGTCTTCTCCTTACACCCTTAAAGTCATGACCATTGTCGCGGTTATTTTTGTGCCCATTGTGCTGGTCTACCAAGCCTGGACCTACTGGGTGTTCCGAAAACGCGTCTCCGAAGAGGGAGAATTGGAATACTAGGCGCTTCCCTTTCGTTATTCTTTCGACAATTCAAATTCTCAACCCTGCCACCTTTTGGCAGGGTTATTTTTTGTTTAGCGGATAAAACGTGAACCTCGACAAACGTCTTTTACACTATTTAGTTCAGCTTAAATTGCCGTTTTCTCTTACGATTGCGGCTGGACTTGTCACCAGCATTGCAGTTATCCTGCAGGCAAGCGTTCTAAGCCGAGCGGTGGATGGTGTGTTTTTGCAGTCCGAAACTCTGTCGCAAATTGTGCCTCTATTGCTCGTTTTTCTACTTTTGGGGATGCTGCGTTTTGGCAGCCAATGGGGCAGTCAAGTTTTCGCCAAGCGTTTGGCAAGCCGCATTAAAATGGATTTGCGCTCGTGCCTCTCATCTCATCTGTTACGATTGGGCCCGGCCTATACACGAACCCAGCAAACCGGCGAATTGAAAAATACCGTTCTCCGTGGTGTGGAAGCGCTCGACGCCTATTTTAGCGAATATTTGCCGCAGCTTTTGCTTGCTGTACTCATTCCGGTTTTGATTTTGATTTTTGTCTTTCCGGTGGATTTGCTGTCCGGTTTTGTTTTTTTATTCACAGCGCCGCTCATTCCGCTTTTTATGATTTTAATCGGCGATGTCGCCCAGGGCCTCGCTCGCAAACAGTGGAAAAGTTTGAGCCGCTTGAGCGCCAAATTTCTGGATGTGCTGCAAGGCCTGACGACCTTGAAAATTTTGGGCCGCAGCAAGGAGCAAATCGAGCATGTCAAAATCATCACCGATGAATTTCGGCATACAACGATGAGGGTATTGCGCGTGGCGTTTTTGTCCGCGCTGGTGCTGGAACTGGTTGCCACGTTAAGCACAGCGATTATTGCCGTGGAAATTGGGTTGCGCTTGCTGTACAATCGACTCGAATTCCAACAAGCCTTTTTTATACTGATTTTAGCGCCGGAATTCTATCAGCCATTGCGGCAACTCGGGCAACGATTTCACGCCGGCATGGAGGGCTTTACCGCGTCAAAACGAATTTTTGAGATTTTGGAACATTCTCCTACAATTCAAGCAACCGGAACGAAAAAACAGGATTTTGCGGAATCGCTCACTTTTCAAAATGTGAGTTTTCGGTATTCCGAGTCCGATGCAAAAGCGCTCGAGAATGTAAGTATGCGCATCCAGCCTGGACAACACATCGCTCTGGTTGGGCCCAGTGGCGCCGGCAAAACCACATTCACGTTTTTGTTGATGCGATTTCTCGATCCCACAGCCGGAGACATCAAAATCAACAGTACCAATCTAATGGATATTGATGTGCAATTCTGGCGACAGCAAATTGCGTGGGTGCCGCAGCAGCCGTTTCTGTTTTTTAAATCTGTGGACGAAAATCTGTTAATGGCACGCGAAAACGCCACAAAAGCAGAAATCGAATCCGCGGCGCGACGTGCTTTTGTCCATGATTTTTTCATGTCGTTGCCAAACGGTTACGATACTCTTATCGGCGAGCGCGGCGCGCGATTGAGCGGGGGACAGGCACAGCGCCTGGCCCTGGCGCGCGCGTTTTTAAAGGATGCACCGATTGTCCTTTTTGATGAGCCCACCTCGCAACTCGATGCCGAAACCGAAAAGCAGATTCAAACGTCCATGGCCGATCTAAGTCGGGCCCGCACGGTTATTACTATTGCGCACCGTTTGAACACAATCGAAACCGCGGATGTCATTTTTGTAATGCAGAACGGAAAGATTGTCGATTCCGGTTTGCATGCGGAATTAAAATCGCGCAGCGAGCTGTACCGACAGCTCCTTGGCTCCCGGGAGGTGCTGTCATGAGTACCTTTAAGCGCCTGCTCAAACTCGCGTTGCCACACAAGTGGTGGATGCTGCTGGCCGCGTTCATCGGTTTCCTCACCGTCGGGAGTAGTGTCGGATTGCTCATGACCTCGGCCTTTATCATCGCCAAAGCCGCATTGCACCCCTCTGTGGCAGAGTTGCAGGTCGCCATTGTTGGCGTGCGGTTTTTTGGCATTTCACGCGGGTTGTTTCGTTATCTTGAACGCCTTGTTTCTCACAACGTCACTTTCAAACTGTTGGCGCAATTTCGTGTATGGTTTTATCGCGCCATCGAACCGCTGGCGCCGGCGCGCTTGCAACAGTACAAAAGCGGCGATCTGCTGGCTCGCGTGGTATCCGACATCAACACCTTGGAGAACTTTTACATACGCGTGCTGGCGCCACCGCTTGTGGCCATTTTGGTGTCGCTGTTGATGTGGTTTTTGTTCAGCATGTTTTCCATTTGGTTCAGTTTCATTTTGCTTGTCTTTATGGCGCTGGCCGGAATTGGTATCCCGCTGCTCACCCTGCGTCTCAGTCGCGGACTTGGAAACGAGATCATTCAGCTCAATTCGGAGCTCTCCATTTTAACGGTCGAATCCATTCAAGGATTGCCCGAATTGTTAATGTTCGGGCAAACAGAAAAACATCAACAGCAGGTGGAACATCTCAATACTTCTCTCGTCCGTTTGCAACAACGCCAGGCCGTTCTTTTTTCATTGCATGAGACCTTGATTGGCCTTTTGATGAACGGCGCCGTTTTAGCAATTTTTTTGTTTGCCGTTCCTAAAATTCAAACAGGAGCCCTGGATGGCATTGCACTTGCTGTGTTGGCGCTGGGCACCATGGCTGCGTTTGAAGCGGTGATGCCCTTGCCTGCAACTTGCTTGTATCTGGAAGAAAGTATTGGCGCTGCCGAGCGCCTGTTTGACATTACCGATGCCGAGCCCGCTGTAACTCCGCCGTCCAAACCGGCGGCACCGCTTTCTTCGTTCGATATAAGATTCGACAACGTGTCATTTGCATACGAACCTCATCTACCCGTTCTGGAGAATTTTAGTTTGAATATCCCGCAAGGCGAACACCTGCTTATCACCGGACTCAGTGGCGTCGGCAAAACCACGCTGGCTCATCTGCTGCTGCGTTTTTGGGATGTGAATTCGGGAAACATCACCATTGGCGGGCACGATGTGCGCAACTTTTCGCAGCAAGAGCTTGCTGAAATCATCAGCTATGTGCCGCAACAGCCGTTCGTGTTCAACGGCACTATCCGCGAGAACTTGTTATTGACGCGACCTGGTGCAACTGAGAATGAACTAAACCAGATTTGTGACGTTGTACAGTTGTTTGATTTTATCAGCCAGTTGCCGGACGGTCTCGACACCTGGATCGGCGAATTTGGCCTGCGTCTCAGCGGCGGCGAGCGTCAACGTTTGGCCATAGCGCGAGCGCTGCTAAAGCGCAGCAATATTTTGATTCTGGACGAGCCCACGGCACATATTGATGCCGAGAATGCCAGAAAGCTCATTCATGAAATTTTTCAAAATACGAATTGTTCTGTGATGGTGATTACGCATGATCCGCAGGCGTTTCTAAAAATTGAAAATGTTTTGAGCTTGTGAGGATTCATTAATTCACAAAAAAATACGTTTCATACATTGACAAAAGAGTGTTTATTTTTTAGATTCAACTAACTTGTGCAAAGGGAAGATGAAAAAACATATGAACAACAAACTGACACTTTTCGGCCTGAGCTTGCTTTTACTAATTAGCTCGGGGTACTCGACGCAAGTTTCGTTTTACGCGTCCAATGCCATAACGTGGGAGACCGTACAGCCGGATAGTATTTATATTTTAAATGTCACGCAAAGTACGGACACCATTTTGGTGGGTAAAACCACATTTGACCTCGATGTGCTGACCGAGGTTGAGTTCATAGAGTCCGGCCTGCCAGAAACGTTTTATTTGTCCAATAATTATCCCAATGCGTTTTACGACAAAACCGAGTTTCTTCTCAGAGTTCCTGCTTC
>CAYPZM010000354.1:0-5742 GCA_964414825.1 uncultured Cytophagia bacterium
ATCGAGGTCGGGCTGTGTGCCCTGGATCAAGGCGGTGATCAAGCGGTAATCTTCGATATAATCCATGCCGCCGTGTCCCGCACCACGGGCTTCCTCGGCTTTGGCGCCCCACAACGGATGCTCGTATTTCGGAAAATAGATTTCCAGTTCTTCCCACGCGTGTGCCGGACTCACATCTTCAATATGAATACGGCTCGGCCACTTACGCGCAATGCCGTTGGTGCCCTGCACCAGATTGATGCGCGAATAGGGACGCGGCGCCGAACAATCGTGGATCACAATAATAGTTTTGCCCAATTTGGTTTTGATGATACTGGTGTTGATGTCGCCCAACGCAAAATCCATATTCGCCCATTCATTGTAGGGGCCGAATTTTTCTTCGGCATACAAATTCAATCCGCGCGAGGGACTGCTGACCGAGACCAGATAATCAAACTGATCGCCGCGGTTGATATTCATACATTGCGCCACGGGTCCCAACCCGTGCGTGGGATACAAATTGGCGTTGCGCTTGATCGAGTGCGCCGTACGCCACAAAGCTTCGCCCTTGTCTTCAAAATTAAATTTTAACGCCCGCAAATCGTGCAAATAGCCGCACTCGGCGTGCAAAATTTCGCCCAGCAGACCCTGGCGCACCATATTCAAAATCATCATCTCTTCACGGTCGTAGCAGCAGTTTTCCATCATAATGCAGTAGCGCTGGGTGCGTTCCGAGGTCTCGACCAGTTTCCAGCATTCCTCAATCGTCAGCGCCGCCGGGACTTCGGTGGCTGCGTGCTTGCCGTTTTCCATGGCCTCCACACACACCGGAACGTGCCATTCCCAGGGTGTAGCTGTGTAGACAAGATCAATATCATCCCGCGCACACAGATTTTTGTAATCCTCCTCCCCATTGCTGTAACCCGTCGGCTTGGGGAACCCGGCGTCGGTGATGATCTTTTGTGCATGTTTGACGCGATCCTCAAACAAATCACACACGGCCACAATTTCCGCTCCTTTGATACGCAACAAGTTACGCACATGCGCCGTGCCCATGCCACCCACCCCCACGTATCCAATGCGCACCTTGTCCAGTTTTGGTGCAACGAATAAATTGGCCGGCCCGATCAATTCATTCGAGGCTTTGGCGCCGGTTGCGGCCAGCGCCGCAACGCCCAGTCCGGCTGCTCCCAATTTGATAAAATGTCGTCGATCCACCTGATTCATGGATTGTTTGTCAGACATATCACACTCCTCTATATTATTTGAATTAACTCTCTATATCCGCTTTATATGGTTTCAACTTTTACACCGTCATCCACGCGAATGATATACGCCTTGCCACCTTCTCGCGCAATGGCATCAGCCACGTTGAGCGTATTTTCAGGAGCATAAGCAAACATGCAGCCGCCGCCACCGGAGCCGTTAATTTTGGCACCCAATGCACCAGCTTCCATGGCCGCGTTGATCATCCGATCAATTTTTGGCGTGGAAATGTCGAGATTATCGCGCAATTGTTCGTAATGCTTGAACAGCAAATAACCGAATTGCTGATGATCAAACGGCTCGGTGTGCATTAAATTTTTCGCAACCTGGGTGAGATATCGATTAAAAATATTGGCGCGCAAGACTTTGTACTGATTGGCCGAGAGTTTAGATTCATAGCGATCCACAGCATCCAACGTGATTTCGGTGATTTTTTTTTTGCCCACAATGCGCATGCCCTCTTGAGCCCCATCTTTGACGCGTCGTAAAATGCTCGTGGTGTCCTTGGGCTCACGCGAATCGCCCAACACAAACGCGCCAAGCGGTGCATCCAGCGCTTGCGGGCCCGAGCTCTTAAAATCCACATACTGAACGCCGCCAAACGTGGCAGCCACATGATCCATCATGCCACCCGGTTCATTAAATTCAAGCACTTCTGACCGGTGCGCCAGGGTGGCAATGGCAACCGGATCGTTTGCGCGCGGGTCCTTCATCATATTCAACAAAAAAGCCGTCCAGGCCACTACCATGGCCGAAGAGCTGGACGTACCCGAATTGATTGGAATCGTGCCGCGGATGGATACGTCGATACCGTGGCTAAAATCGACATTATCACGATGCAATACATTTATCGTACTTTTGAGATAATCACGATTTTCCGAATAACGTAACGGTAGAAGCAAAGCAAATGATATATATTCGTTCAAATCCGGCATATCAATTCGAAATTTATCGTCCGGGGTGGGTTGGCCAATTAAGGTGATGCGCAAATTTATGGCCGCGGTGATAACGGGCAATCCAAGGTAATCCTGGTGCTCTCCAAAAAGGCAAATCCGGCCTGGAGCTGAAACCTTGAGCTTGTGTGGCATCTGGTTCTCCTGCGAGCAGTTTTACAGCATTTTGATTCACGTTTAACAAGGTCGTGTTGGAAACGAGAAATTGTTACCCGTTTTAAAATGTTTGCTTAGAAATAAGAAATTTTTGCACAAAAAGCAACAAGATCATGATTCAAATATCGATATGTCATGATTGCTTTTCTTCGATGAATTTACTAAACTGCTGCAACTAGTTTTGAGGTCACGTGCCGGTATTTCAATTAACAGAGGATATCGCCTTTCCGCATCCGAGCCTTGCCGAGGACGGTTTGCTGGCGGTTGGCGGTGATTTATCTCCGCAGCGACTGCTGCTGGCGTATCGCAATGGCATCTTCCCCTGGCCTGAAGGCGAAGGATTACCTTTACTGTGGGCTTCGCCTAATCCTCGCCTGGTTCTTTTTCCGCATAAACTCAATGTTTCAAAACGGCTACTGCGCACGCTACGGTCGAATAAATTTTCAGTAAAATTTGACACCCAGTTTGACAAGGTGATTCAACATTGCGCCCGTGTACCGCGGCCGGGCCAGCGAGGCACATGGATTACCCGCGAGATTATTCAGGCGTTTACCAAGCTGCACGACCTGGGAGTTGCCCATTCTGTTGAAACGTATTACGCCAAAGAATTGGTCGGCGGCATGTACGGGCTCTCCATGGGCGGCGCCTTTTTTGGCGAATCCATGTTTCATTTAAAACCGGATGCGTCCAAAATTGCACTCTATTTCCTCGTTGAATTTATGAAACAACACGATTTTGATTTTCTCGATGCCCAAGTCCCGACACCGCACATGTTGCAATGGGGCGCTGAAACCATGAGTCGCGAGCATTATTTGACACTCCTCAAGCAAACATTAAAAAAACAGACACTACGGGGGCCGTGGCGCGGTCTGGATTTTCATCCCACCAAAATATATAGCAAATAAATTCAATATTTAAAGGAAAACTTGGGCGAGAGTTCGGGATTGCGAATTCGCGATGCCAGAATCCCCTTGCGATCAAGTCATTCAAGACCAATTTCTGGTGTAAACCGAATCAATAATGCCCAACATCTATAATAAAGTGGCTAAATGGCAACCATATGAATTGCCAAAAGTCTAACTCCATGCTCTGCTTGCTATTGATTTAAGCATTCGGATAATCACTGGGAATAACCAAACAAGTCCACCCGTAATAAACTTTAACTGAGAATCAAAGTTGAACAGATCGGTAAGGAGGGCCTGTGAATGGACTAATCTGTTTCGTTTTGCTTATGAATGCTTTGTTGTTTGGTCAGTCGGAGACAGACTCTCTCTCCAACTCAACAATTCCAGACTTTGAGGTACAAACTCTGCATAGCCAAACAATCCGGCTCAGCGATTATCGCAGCAAGGTGTTGTTGATCAATGTATGGGATACGGTTTGCCCGCCGTGTATTGCTGAATTACTTTCCTTTATCGAGCTTTACAATCTCTACCAAAAAGATGGATTTGAAATTTTAGGTCTCACGAAGGGACTGTATGAGGATGAGAACGGATTAAAAGAGTTTGTTAAAAAGCACAAGCTGAATTATCCGAATGCTCAAGTGCAACGAGAGATTTTGTCACACTTTCCATCCGGAAAAGGTATCCCGGTTACTTATTTATTAGACCACCAGAGCAAACTTGTAAAAATGTATAGAGGATATCAAAAAAAGAAAATTTTCGAAGCAGATACCAGGAATTGTTAAAACGGTGGCAAGAATAATGAATCCTATTGCGGTAGTACAAGCGTTTATGAAGCAGATCTGCGCTCAGGATTGCGACAGCCTCGCAGCGTGACCACACGTTTGTTGATGGCATGAGCACAACCGTGAGCGGCTGAGAAGTCATGCGCAACGGATGGGCCGAGTATTTTTCCGTGGTGCCTGATTATTGGGTAAAGGCCGAAGCATTTTTTGTCGAGGGCAATCAAGTTGCTATCTTTGGAACTGCGGCAGGAACTTGTTCTCGATACGGCATTCTAAAGCAAAAAAACCGCTGGCAGGTTCCGGCAGCAAGGTTTGCTCTGGTAAGGGATGACAAGGTTGCGGAATGGCGCGTATATACAGATAAGGAGCCAATTCGACAGATCATCGAGAGAGAAAAAGCCCAAGGCTTTTGCCTGCACAAGCAATTTTATGGTTATCGAAATATTCATCGTTTCATTGCTGTTCATATCACATGTCAACTAACTCTGGAGAGCTTGTGAAACGACGATCTTTTTTAAAATCTGTAATTGCGGCGAGCGCCGGTGTGGCCATCTCCTTCCCTAAACAGAGCATGGCAGCATCATTTGAAGGAAAGATTATGACCGTAACCGGCCCAATAAATCCTTCTAACAGTGGAATTATCCTGCCGCACGAACATGTTATGTCCAAATTTGGCAAAGAGATCACAGATCATCCGGAATACAATGCAGAAATTCTCAACAACCGGGTACGGCCCTATTTGGAATACATTCACGGGTTGGGCGGCAGTACGTTGGCGGATTGCACGACGCGCTATTTTGGGAGGCATGTCCAAACATTACGAGATTTATCACAAAAAAGTGGTTTGCGGATTCTCACGAACACCGGGTATTATGGTGCGGCAAATGATCGATATGTACCTGATTTTGCTTACGAGGAAACGCCAGAACAGTTAGCGCAGCGATGGATTAATGAATGGAGACATGGCATTGATGAAACCGACATTCGTCCTGGTTTTATTAAAATTGGCGTGGATGACGGTCCGCTCTCCAACATCGATGCCAAACTGGTTCGAGCCGCAGCCCAAACGCATCTGGAAACTGGTTTGGTGATGGCAATTCATACAGGTGATAATATTGAATCCGTAAATCAGCAGCTCGCTATCTTAAAAGATGAAGGCGTTCATCCCAGCGCCTGGATTTGGGTGCATGCGCAAAACGCGAGCAATCTCGAAGACCTGCTGTTTACTGCAGAGCGAGGCGCCTGGATCGAATTGGATGGCGTAAGTGAGAAGAATGCTGAACATCATTTGTCTCTCTTGAAAGAACTAAAACAACACGGCTTTTTCCACCGAATTCTTCTCTCCCACGATGGAAACTCTTATCGCGCCGGCGCGCGGCCTCCAAAAGGTTACGATGCTTTATTTACAACATTTATTCCACTTTTGCAAAAGTCGGGATTTTCCGAAAATGAGATCCATCAAGTAACCCAAGCAAATCCAGCTCAAGCCTTTACCATCGCCACAAGAAAGTCATAAAAAAAGCCCGATGCGGAATCGGCCTTTTTTATATCCAAGAAAATATGAATTTGTGTTGTTATTTCACACGTTGAATTTCAATTCGCCGGTTTTGCGCACGGCCTTCGGGTGTGCTGTTATCCGCTACCGGATAACGTTCACCAAAACCAATCGCTTCAATCCGATCCGGATCAACGCCTTTGTCG
>CAYPZM010000355.1:0-5720 GCA_964414825.1 uncultured Cytophagia bacterium
CCTGTCAGAGCTCAAGCTCTGACAGGGTTGATGAAATTCTTATTTCACCAAAACAACTTTGATACTCTGTTGAAAATCTCCCGAGCTCATCTTCACCAGATAAATTCCCGCAGAAACAGCAAGACCGGCGTCATTACGACCATCCCATGTGATTTTATGCGCCCCTGGAGCAAATTCGGCGCTGGTTAATGTTTTTACCTGGCGACCCAGGGTGTCGAAAATCCGGATATCCACCTGCCCCGTTGTTGGCAATGAAAAAGAAAGTGTGGTGGATGGATTGAACGGATTCGGATAGTTTTGCGACAAGACAAAATCGTTCGGAATTTCCGCAATGTCGGTTTTAACATCCGAAAGCAAATCATCCAACTCTCCCGGAGCCAGAACAAAATCCACGGCTTCTGCGCTGCCGCCGTTTACTTGGACGAGCTGGGCACCAAGGGGCACCGGTTCTTCAAAAGGCAGCGGCGCGTAAATGGGTAGCAGCGCATTGTCGTTCGAGCCCGGCAAACCGTAAGCGCTGGCTTGATACACCAGCTCGTCCAAACGGATGCTGATGCCTGCCGGTTCGTTGGGGTGCCATTGGTCCTTGTAAATGGGAACGTCCAGGGACAGATTTGTGAGCGCATCGCCGAATAGGAATCCAAAAAAATCAAAATTGTCAAACATGCCTATAAACGTCGTAGCCTGGTCCACCAGAGCCACAGCCATAAAAATAGCAACGGTGCGCACGTAATAGGTGCCATCGCGCAAGCCACGAATCTCATACGAACCGGTGTTGCTGATTTGATTACCCGTTACATCGAAATCGGTGAGATCAAATCCGACCAAATGGCCGGTCTCGTCATAAGCGCCAACAAAGACGCCGGACAGCGGCAATCCTGTGGCGCTATCCGTAACCGTTCCGGTAATGTGCCCGGAAGCTGTTTGCAGGTTGATGATGAAATTGCCGGAAACCTCTCCTTGATTTAGAGTGATTTCTGTGCTCTCATCACTATAGGCCATACCGCCACCTAAATAAGTAGCGGCAAAGTCGGAGGGCGGTGGCACAGTCATCACCTTGTAGGTGCCGGGCAGTAATCGGTTTAAACGAAAGCCGCCATTGAACTGTACAAAATCAAAGCTGGCCACGTAGCCGGTTTGCGTATCAAACGCCACTATTGGCATGGTCTCGGGCGCCGCCCCCACCTCGATGGGAAATTCGACAAATCCCTCAATAGTGGCACCTGGTTCCAGCTCAAAGTTTACATTTTCCACCATGGTTTCGGAAAGGTTGACCACCTCGGCCGTATAAAAGCTTTTTTGATTATTATAGTATTCGGAAAGCAGTTCGACCTCGCCTGCAAATCCGGTAAGGGCAATTACCTTATATTGACCTTGTGGCAATGGCCCCAGTTTATAGTCTCCCAGGCTGTCAATTTCGGCAAACGGAAAGTGCGGATAACCGGACGTGTCTTGCAAAGCCAAAATGGTCACGTCGGTCACCGGCATATCATCCACAGAGGTGATCACCGAGCCGGCTATAAAATTGGCGGGCTGCAGCGTAAAGTTGACCTCTTTGGTATCTCCCTCATTTTCCAGGACAACGGGTTCCACATTGGCTATTCGAAATAGATTCGGTTCGCCGCCGGAATATTGATCCAGCACTGTGTTTTTGTGTTTGCCTTCAAGCAAAATGCTGTCGGGAACAGCCAAATCAAAATTAATATAAAAATCCGACAGCGTGCGCAGCAGATATTCGTTGGCAGGCAGACCGGGTATTTCATAATCCCCGTTAAAATCCGTTGAAGTGACGTGTAACTCAAATCTTGATAAAAAAGGTTCTTTAGCCGATTCCAGGATATCGGCGTTCACCAATATGATCGTCAGAGAATCTAATGCCGCACCGGAATTGTCCGTTACTTTGCCTCGGATCGTTCCGCCCTGATCCAGGGAGAAATTGATGTCCATGGTTTCTTGTTCGGCCACGACCGTCACTTTTGTAGCTTGACTGACCGAATAAGCGCCATCGCCGCCGTCATAAAACTCGCCGCGATAGTTACCGGCTCCGGCCAGAGTACCGAGATAGTCATCGGCATAGACAAAATATTCGCCGGGCGGCAAGTCCGGAATAAAATAGGGTACCTGTAAAAACCCCAGAGAAATCCCCAATTGCGCAAATGTTGTGTCTTGCGCATCGAACGCGGCGGCGACAACAAACAGTGCCGGCGAAACGGTACCGCTGATGGCACCGCTTGGGCCTGTTGTTTCGGTTTGCAGCTCAAAGGCAATCACGGGGCGTGCTGTCAAGTCCGGAATATTGATAACCACAGCATTTTGCCATTTTGTTTGATCGGGATACCAGACCGGCTTGTAACCCTCTACAGCCGCGAGTATTTTAAACTGGCCCGTGGCCGGCAGCAAAATTTCAACCGAGCCTTCGGAAATTTCGCTGGAACGTGTTGCAATGACCGTGGAGTCGTTGGCTGTGGTGATAGCAAAACTAACCACCGTACCGTCTTCGAGCGGTGTGCCATCCGGTTTTAAAACAGCACTTTGTATGGGCACGCCGGGATTTAGTTCAAAATTTATTCCACCAACAATGGCCAGCGACACAAAAACTTTGTCCGCCTGGCGCCAGCTTTGCCATGAGCCCAGAGGAGAAGCCACATCATTATAAATTTCATCAATATAGTCTTGACTGCGGGTAACCACGTAAAAGGAATCACTCTTGAGGTTGGTAATCGCATATTCACCGGTTTCGAGATCTACTTTGGAAGAGCCGGCAAAATAGCCGTGACTGTCAAAAGCAAACACCATCACCTCTTCTGTAACCGGCGTACCTTCCGACATGACGCGGCCAGAAATACCTCCGGACGTATTCGCAGTACGCGCCGATTGAACCGTGGCCTGCAAATCGTGCAATTTTTGTCTGCGTTCGGCTTGGGGTAGCCGATTTATGTGTTGAAAAAACAACGGCACCATGGTGTGCGGTTGCATTTGCTCGCGAATTTGTTGACGCATGTTGTAAAGCAGGTGTTGGTCGTAAACTGCTTCTTGAATTGATGATTGGTAATTTTGTTGAAAGTGTTGCAATGGTTTTGCAATGTCCGACAACTGCTTGTTGCTTTCAGCGCTCGTGAAGCGGGATGCCAAAAGTTCCGGAGCGTTCCCTGAAAAAGTGGGAAGAGCGAGCGCGATGGAGATGCTCATCAATATTAAACTTGCACATATGCCGATTGTTCTTTTCATTTCTCTTCTCCTTGTTGCCCAAAAGCGAGATTTGATTTGTTTAGATTAACTCTCGGTGTTTCCGTTTTATTTCATCTGAATTGTCGTGGATAAGAGGTAACGTATTTGCGGGCAACTAGTGTTCGAAATCAACAATCTCGGATTTGGTAATAATGAAATTTTTAGTTTTTAATGAATATTCTTTGTCGCCAAACCCCAATAAATTGACCAACACGCTCATAAATCCGCTTTTTTTCTCTTTTTGCAATGCGGGCTTTTCGCTGCCATCGGTAAAAATATCGCTAATGGCGTTGTAACTTTCCGCGGAAATGGGCTGAAACGTTATGTTGATGCTGAGGTAATATTTCTCGCCTGTTTCCAACTTGTCAATCGACACCAAATCGATGTTTTCGACCACCGAACACTTTTCGATCACGGTTTCCAGATTTGAGGTCAGTCGATTCTCTTCACTGGTGACGATGCGATATTTTTTCTCCCAATTGTCGTAATAAATTTTTACAGGATAGTGCTCTTCGTGAATGAGCGGATTTATAAAATTTTGCCGTTTCCAAATTTGAATATGGTGCACCACCTCCGAAGTGATTCCCCGTTCCAGCGCTTCAATGCTTTTGCCATCCAACAACTCGTTTATGTGGTAGGACAGAGACAGCACGCCATCATCCGCAACCAGGCTGTCGAGTTTGACGCGCTGGCCAGCCATGATGCTGGTAGCCAAACATAAAAACGTAAATATGTAAAATTGATAATGCTTCATATTCAATGCTTTGGAAGACGGACATTTTTTAAGTACGCAATTTATTCAGATCGAGTTTCAAAGGCAAGCCATTCTTTGTCTTTTTGCACCGAACGGATATCAAGATTTAGTGAATCACACGCGTGCCTAATGATATCCTCTTCCGTATCCAAAATGCCGGAGAGCAGACAATAGCCGGCCGGTTCGAGATGCTGTCGCAATTTTGGCAACATATTTAAAATTTGCGACCGATTGACATTGGCGGCGATCAGATCAAATCGTTTGTTTGCCAGGGCATCAATAGTCCCGGTATAGGTTAAGAAGCGTTGACCCACTTTGTTGGCAACCGCATTTTTGAGCGCGGTACTTGAGGCAATGGGATCAATATCAAATCCCACCGCTCGACCTGCTCCAAGCAACAGCGCTCCAATAGATAAAATACCGGTACCGGTGCCAACATCCAACAGGGTCGTTTTGGACGTGGTGTGTTTTTCAATGAGCTGAAGCATCAGTTTTGTCGTGGAATGTTCCCCGGATCCAAACGCCATTTCCGGATCGATTTCAATGACAACCGAGGGTGCATCTTGCGGTTTGGATTCCCAACTTGGTTTTATCAAAATATTATCCGAGATACGCAGAGAGTGCCACTGTTTTTTCCATTCCGCGTTCCAGTCGCGATTTTTGATAATTTCAACATGTATGTTACTGGCAAATTCGACATTCAATAGCTCGCGCAACTCTTGCAAATAGCGAGAGATTGCTGTCCGTAGTCCGGATTCAGGTTCATCGGCGGGGAAATAGGCCAGCACGCTATTTTCCTGCTCTACCAGACCGGTCGCCCCTAGTTCAAATAAAAAATTGCTCAGTGGTTCAACAGAATCGGGGATGGTGTTTATTTGCACCTGATAATAAGTCGCTGCTTCCATACGTCACAGCCTACCAAAAAGATGTCTTTATTCTTCGTAAATGAGAGATGTCACAACGCGCCCGACTTTTTCGAGGCTTTCTGCGCTACAGTTCTCCGGCGTGTCGTGAATGGTATGCCAGTACTCGTAATCAAAATCGATGATATCGATGCACTGAATTCCGGACTCCAAAAGAGGAATGTGATCATCATACACAGCATAACCGGCCTGTGGAATAAACTCTGTAACTCCGAGCTCATTTGCTTTATTCCACACCCGCTCCACGAGGGCCGGCGCATATTGCAGGGAATAGGCTTCCTGATAGATGTTTAAATCCGCGTCGCCAATCATGTCCAGTAGTAT
Source organism: uncultured Cytophagia bacterium (assembly GCA_964414825.1). GTDB lineage: Bacteria > Zhuqueibacterota > Zhuqueibacteria > Residuimicrobiales > Krinioviventaceae > CAYPZM01. The sequence goes on from CAYPZM010000355.1 coordinate 5,230, forward strand.
CGCAAAACGCGGTTGAAACAGAGCCGAGTATTGGCGAGCAAACGCACGCGACCCTTGCGCCCAGGAAAGATTGTTATAGTGCTCGCCGGCATCCTCGGCATCAAAAAAGACAATGTCGATGCCCATGCGTGGCTGCTGTTGGACAATCAACTCGGCAAGGTGCAACAATACAGCAACTCCGGAAGCGCCGTCATTGGCGCCGAGCACTGGCTTGTTATGATTGGCAGGATTGGGATCGCTATCGGCCCACGGACGCGTGTCCCAATGCGCGCACAACAGCAAGCGATTTGTGTTTTGCGGCTGAAATCGTGCAATAATATTATACCCTGTGGCTGATTTGGCAGGAGAGCCAAATGAAAACATAAATGCCTGTGTGCTCACATCGGCGCCTAATGATTCCAGAGTCTCGACAAAAAAGTCACGGCATTCGACATGGCCCTTGGTTCCGGCATAGCGTGGACCAAATTCGCACTGTTTTTCGAGGAAATAAA
>CAYPZM010000356.1:0-5693 GCA_964414825.1 uncultured Cytophagia bacterium
CTCGCGAAGCTTCTAACTTGGATGTGGCGCGATGGCGACCCTCAATCTGCCCATTTAGGTTGTAACGACGTTTTACGCTTACAAACGGTTTTATGTAATCAAAATTTTGTGTGATGTCCTTAATTTCTAAAAGCTCATCCACATGGGAAAAATCACCATGTTTGTAGCGGTACTTTATGATCTCGATTGCCTGAATCGGAGAAATCCAGGGGATGGTGGCCAACTGCTGAGCCGTCGCTTCATTCAGATCCAGTGGTTGATTTTTTAATTGATTCAAATACTCTATCAAGGCGGATTGATCTTCACTCTCGTCCAGTCCCTCCAGAAGCGGTTCCACATCCGGCTCCTGCCCAAAAACAAGCCATTGGCAAACCAGCACCAAAGCCAATACTCTGCAAAACATGCGTTCCCCCTAAAAAATTGAGATGGCCATCACATGCGTTAATCCGAGTTCCGCATGTTGACAAGCCGCATATTCGAGCCTAAAATGGTTCAAATTTATTGAGATTCCACCACAAAATCGTGTCGGCTCAATCCCCACACCGGTTCGCAACGTAAAATAATGCGCTGGTGAATATTCGAGGCCGAAGCGCAGGTCTAGAGGAAATCGAACGTCCTTGTATACATCCAGGTTGAGGAGCAGTGATTCCACCGGGCGCATGGAAATGCCGGAGGAAAAAATTTGCGGCAGCGGCTCCTGCGAAGCCCCGATATGCGCATAATTGATATTTTTAATAACAAAGCCCCAAAACAGTCGCTCACTCAAACGTGCAACACTGCCGACGTCACAAACAAAAGCACCAGCGTTGCCGTACTGCGCAATGGTTAAATCGGCATATCGGACCGAAATTCCGCTGGTGAGCTGCTCAAACAACGACAAAGCAATAGCTATCCGGTATTGATTTTCACGGTAGAGCTCGTTGCCAAAATAGTGAATAGACCCACCCAAACCCACATCTTGAAATGAATAAGAGCCAGCAACCGTGCCACTGTGTAATTCTTCAATATTAAATGGTTTGCTATAGGATGAGAAAAAGTCAAATGAATTTGCTTTGATAGTTAAAGCAGCGGGATTACTTATCAAACCTTCGCTGCCCTGCGGCAGGGCAACGACCGCGCCAGCCAATCCGATTGTGCGCGCGCCGGTTTCAAGGTCCTCAAAACTGGCACTGGCATTTGTCTGGACCAAAAAAGTGAGCAAAAGCAGGGAACGAACAAGCCGAATTGGACGTTTAGATAAAACAACGAAAATATTGATTGTAAGCAGAAAATATCGGATATTACGAACAATAGATCCGAAACCATAAACGTGGAGAATAGCATGCATTCTCTCCCCCATTCTTTTAAGATACTTTTTCTTTCGTTATGTGTGCTGCTAACCTGGCAGCAGGGTATGGCGCAACGAATCGAATCTCAGGTTGAGACCGATTTGCAAAGCCTGCCTCAAGAGCGACAGGATAAACTGGTCGACTTTGTGGATCGAGTACAACACTTTCTCGACAATTCGCCGTGGTGCGAAGATCGCTGGAATACCCCGGTTTACATTACGGTGAATTTGCTTCTTGAAGATATGAGTGACGGAGCTGAAGAGCGCTACCGCGGCACGATTGTAATTAGCAACAGTTATGACATTTCGTTTTCGGATCAGCGCTGGCGGTTTGCATACCGAAGTGGCGATCCCATAATGTTCCAGGAAAATAATTTTGATTCCTTTACCAGCGTGCTGGCCTTTTATATGTATATGATTCTTGGCGGCGAATTTGACAAGTGGGGAACGTTGGCCGGTGGTCCGTATTACGATAAAGCGCGAAATATTGCCGAACAGAGCAAATTCGGTCTGGGTCGATTTGTTGAAGGCTGGGACCGCCGCCTCGATTTGGTCAATTATTTTCTCAGTGATCGTCATCGTCCGTTTCGAGAAATGGTGGATTATTATTTTTATGGCCTCTCTTATGTGAATGAAGACAATGAAAAAGCACGTAAACATTGTGCAACAGCCATCGAAATGCTAGATGATATTTTGCGCGATGATCCGGAAAATGAATATGCGCAAAATTTTATCAAAGCTCATTATCAGGAAATTGTTGAAATATATCGAAGAGCGATAAACAAAGAACCCCTTAGAACCATGTTGATCCTCGATCCTGATCCCAGTCACGAGCGAGTGTACAGAGATATTATAGAGCGCTAGGTGCGGTTAAAAGCCGCACTTTTTCAAAGTGTGCGCCATCTTTAAAAAGCTCTCAAACTTTTGAACATATTGCCCCCCTTGCCGTGTTTTTAAAAAATCAAAAACATAAAAATAAAATAGAGAAACAACAACAGCCCACCCTCCCATCGGCTAAGGCGAAATCGGCTGCGCAACATCGGTACGCTAATGAGAGTAAAAAGCAGCATAGCCGGATAGTGCAGAGAAAACAAAGATCGATCCACCGGAATGGGCGTAATAACCGAAACTGTGGCGATCACAAAAAGGGTGTTAAAAATATTACTTCCCACGGCATTGCCCACAGCAATATCAACTCTTCCACGCGCCACGCCCACCGCGGAAATGGCCAGTTCCGGCAATGAAGTGCCCACAGCTACTATGCTGACCCCAATAACAAAAGGACTCACACCCGCATATTCCGCAATATACTCGGCAGATTGCACAATGAGATAAGAACTACCTACCAATCCCACTAGACCGACAATAATGTATACAAATTGTTTGCCGAACAGTTTTTTGTCCTTGCGTATATCGACAAACGAGGCGTCCATTTTGGCTTTGGAGCGATCTTTTTGAGAGGCTTTGATCATAATAACTAAAAAAACAATAAAGCCAAGGAGCAAGATAAAACCATCGAGCCTGCCTATTTCGCGATCATAGCTCAGCACGCTAAAAATAATCGTTCCAATGACCATAATAGGCACTTCGTAGCGCAGCATGGATTGCTCAATTTTTAGCGGACGGATAAGAGCACAAACTCCAACAACCAGGCCAATATTGGCAATATTACTGCCGATTATATTGGCAAGCGACAGATCCTTGGTTTCGCGAAGTGCGGCGATTAGTGAAACCGCCAATTCTGGCGAGGAAGTGCCCATGGCCACAATCGTCAATCCAACTATCAGAGGCCGAATGCCGAGGCCAATGGCCAGGCTCGACGAGCCTTTTACCAAGAGCTCGGCGCCAACCCAGAGGATGAATAGCCCCAAAATCAGAAACACAATTTCTTGTATTAACATAATCCTTCAGGGTTTCAAGTTAATTTCCGACTGCCCGGTTTAATCACCGGCACACCTTTTTCGCACAAGGGACACGATTCGGGAGGATAGGTCACAACATCCATTTGAAATACCGAAAATGCCGGAGTTTCAAAAATGTGTTTACCGCCGCTCCGATCGACAATAAATCCGACTCCTACAACTTCAGCGCCTGCGCCTTTGACAAGCGCGATCACTTCATTTACCGAACCGCCTGTGGTCACCACATCTTCAACCACAAGTACACGTTCGTCGTGGCGGATGTCAAATCCGCGTCGCAATGTCATGACACCATTTTCTCGTTCTGAAAAAATACTTCGGCAATTTAACAAACGCGCACATTCTTGGCCAACCACAATGCCGCCAACAGCAGGAGAAATGACACAGTCAATGGCATCTTGTTTGAAATTTTTCATAATTTCGCGACAAAACAGTTCCGTATATTGAGGATGCTGCAACACTTTGGCGCACTGAAAATAGTGCGGACTGTGTAATCCGGAGGTGAGCAAAAAGTGCCCGCTTAGCAGCGCTCCGGATGTTTCAAAGATTTCAAGTGCTTTTTCTTTTTTCATAGTGTACCTGTTTTAGTCTTTCTTGCTTCATTGAGCTGCTGCTGCGTTTGTTGCGCCGCAAAAGCCGCCGCTTGAGCATACTGTTGATCGTGTCCCGCATAAAGAATAGCGCGGCTGGAGTTAAACAGCGCCGACGAGCCTTCAGCGTCTGTGCCGCTTGTTACCGAGACCGGCACATCACCGCCTTGTGCGCCAATGCCGGGAATGAGAAACGGTAAATCCGGGCACACATCCCGAAGTCCCTTCAGCTCGTCCGGGTGCGTTGCGCCCACTACAAGGCCGCAATTATTCTTTTGGTTCCACGAATCCACTGTTTTTGCAATGTGCTGATACAGCGTGTTTTGACCATCGGAAAAATATTGAAAATCTTTTGATCCCGGATTGGATGTCAGACAGAGAAAAAAGACACCTCGGGACTCCTCTTCCAGAAACGGTTGCGCCGAATCAAATCCCATATACGGATTTACCGTAACCGCATCGGCGCCCAATTGCTCAAACACAGCTCGTGCGTACATTTTTGCCGTGTTGCCAATGTCTCCGCGTTTGGCGTCGGCGATTTTCAGCACCTCATTTGGCATATAGTTGAACGTTTTTTCAAGGGCGTTCCATCCCAAAAGCCCATAGGCTTCGTAAAAAGCCAAATTTACTTTAAATGCAGCGGCATGCGGAAGTGTGGCGTCAATAATGGTTTTGTTGAATTCCCACAAGGGGTTTTCAGCCGATTGGATATGCTTGGGCATTTTTTCGATGACGCTGTCCAAACCCACGCACAACAACGAGTTTTTGGTTTTACTAATGCTCTTTACTCGATCTTGAAAATTCATACCTTTCCTTCAAGATAAATAATTTCGGCTTGTGCCTTTTTCTGATCAGCCAGGGTCAGAATGACCACGCTCGCAGCCGGCGCACCTCGCGGTTTGCTCGCCGAACCCGGATTTATAATGATTCCAAGGTGATTGTGCACAATTTCCGGAAAATGAGTGTGTCCGAAAATCCGGATCGTTCGGGCTTTTTCCGAGATACTTCCAGGCATATGGGTTAGACTAAATTGATAATCAAATAGCTCAAACTCCAGCCGCTCCTGCAGCTTTTTTCGCAGGGTCCAGCCGTCCATATTGCCATAAACGGCCTTGACCGGTGCAATCGTTTCCAGCTCAATTAAAATGTCGTTACTACCAATATCGCCGGCGTGAAGGATCAAATCCACGCCACGAAACACCTTGTGGATTTCGTCGGAAAGAAATCCATGCGTGTCCGAAATTATGCCAATGCGATACTCGTCCATGACTATTTTATAATATCCACGCCCATGTAATCGCGTAACACCGGCGGGACCATAATTGTGCCCTCATCGGTTTGATAATTTTCCAAAATGGCGATAACCGTGCGCGGCAATGCCAGTCCCGAGCCGTTGAGCGTATGAACGTATTCTGGTTTGGCGCCTTTTTCACGGCGAAAACGGATATTGGCCCGACGCGCCTGAAAATCGACAAAGTTGGAGCACGACGACACTTCCAGCCATTTATCCAAACCTTTGGCATACACTTCAATATCATAACATTTTGACGCGGCAAAACTCAAATCCCCGGTGGCCAGCGTGAGCACGCGGTAGGGCAGCTCGAGTAGTTGCAGAACTTCTTCGGCATTTTGCAACAAACTCTCCAGCTCGTCCCAGGACGACTCCGGTGTGACAAACTTGACCATTTCCACTTTGTTAAATTGATGAATGCGCATCAATCCGCGCGTGTCTTTGCCATAGGCGCCGGCTTCGCGCCGAAAACAGGGCGTGTAGGCGGTGTATTTGATCGGCAGCTCATCGCCTATCAACATTTCTTCTCGGTGAAGATTTGTCACCGGTACTTCGTCTGTGGGAAT
>CAYPZM010000357.1:0-5673 GCA_964414825.1 uncultured Cytophagia bacterium
AAGGCGGTCCAAGATTCGTAATAATCTTTCAATATGTTCAGCATTAATCTTTTGTCAATTGTCTTCGAAAAATAGCCTTTCAAGCGGTTTGCTTTTAAAGGATATAATCATATTATTTGAACTGTTTTTGATATCATACAAACATAGTTTAGGTTGTGTTTGGAAAAGCTACAACGAATTCAAAACAGCAGTTCAACTTTTTAATATAAGGTGTAACCCAATGGGTTGCAAGCTTTTTTCTACCATTGATTTCTCGGCCCAACCGCACTCAAATCAATCGCCCGAAATCCAAGATCAAACGCCGGCGAATCCGGGTGTAACGAAAAATCGTAATTCTCCGGATCAACAAACATTGGGTCCGCATACAGCGAGTGCTCATCCTTGCCGCGCGCTTGCCATTCCTCCCAGGTCCATTCTTTGAGGCGCAGGGAATCAACTGAGGCTTTGGGATTAAAATAGAGATTGTAATCGATTTCAAATGTGCTGTTCACTAGTCGTGTGCCGCTTTCATTTTTGGGGTGAAAGTGGAATTCGTATGGCGGATCATCCCAATTATTATCCAGCAGCACGCCCTCGGTCCAGTAGCAAATATTGTTTTCAAAAAACAGGCTCTTGTGCGGCTCGGCGCGGCCGCGACTGAGCAGATTGATGCGGCTAAGCGCAAAAATGTTATTGCGCACCGTGATTTCCTTGGCAAAGTGAATATTGTAACCGGAAAATTTGGTCTTGTATACGACATTGTTCTCGATAAGAATGTGCGTCGAGCCCTCATCGTTATAAATGCCCCAGCCGCCATAGTGGTTCGAATCGATATCGTGAATGAGATTGTTGCGAATGACCGTGCCGGGCGACACGCCGAGCGTGTAAATGGCGCCCATATCCGACAGCAGTCCCTGACCTATGTCGTGAATGTGGTTGTATTCGATAACATTATCCCGCGCCACGCTTTGCTGATAGCCCCATTCCCAACCAATGGAAATGCCTGTGTAATAGCCGTGGTGAATGTGATTATGTGCGACATGGTTGCCGTTGCTGTGCATGAGCAACACCCCGACGGCCGAAGGATAAACCTCGCCAAAATGGTGTAGACGATTGTCTGCAATGGTGTTGTAACCGGTACGCAACAGCGGGTGACTGTTTTCATCGCCGCCGTTGATGCGAAAGCCGCCTGCCGCAATGTAACTGATCTCATTATGAACAAACGAATTGTTCGAGCAGCCTTCAAAGACCTCAAACGCCCAAGTGCCAATATTTTTCACCGTACAATTGCGGAATGAACAGTACCGCGCGCCTTTTAGCGTGATGGCCGCCGGCACGCTGGAAGAACCCTGCCTGTCATTTGAGTTTCCCGACGGCAGTTGCCAATTGGTGTACATAAACGAGATGCCATCAAAATTGATGTATTCGACATATTCTCGATTCAGCGGATTCCCTTCAAAGCGAATGAATTCGGGCAGCACCGGAGCAATGACTTGGGCCGTGGTCAGATATTCATCCGGCATGGGAATGTAAAACAGCTCGCCGGTTTTGCGGTTGAGGTACCACTCGCCCGGCTGGTCCAGGGCTTCGTAGACATTTTCAACAATGTAACGCGCACCGTTGTTGTTAAAATCGTCGGTAAAGACTTTGCCGGCTTTGTGTTTAAAGGTGACGATGTTGGAATCCGTATCGATGCTCTGGATCGGCAAATGCGAATCGGTCCAAAAGTGATAAACGATCACCTCGACATCTTCCAGGTTCGTCCAATTCGGATTGATATCTCCCTCGGCAAATTGAAAGCGCTGGCAATCGGTGTGATAGCCGATTTCAATGCCGCCATCCGGGAATCCGGCGACGCGATAAAAGCCCTCGTTCGGCGTGCGGGCGCGGCGGCGCAATTCGCCGTTCACATAAAGCTGAATAAAATTCCAGTCTCTGTTCTTCACCTCCGGGAGCTTTGTACTCCACACGCCATTCTTTCGCTGTTTCCATCCGGTTATTTCTTTACCGCCATTTAAAACCGGTATTTCATTTTCAAAAGCTTTAAAGGTGATGGGCGCGGTTTCCGATCCTGCATCCTTTGGCGCAAAAACAAGAGGCTCCGGCAGATTGTACAAACCACCGCGCAGGAAAACGAAAATCGGGTCTGTGAGCTCGTTTTGTTTCAAAGTTCGAATTTCTTGTTGCGCGCGCTGAATGGTAGCAAACGGCTGTTCGAGCGTACCGGGATTTTCGTCTGAGCCGGCGGGGCTGATGTAAAAGTTTACATCAGCTACTGCAAACGAATGAAAAAAAATAATAATAAAAAGTATCGAGATTCGCATCGTTCATTCCTTCTTTATTGGAATTATTCTCTTTCTTCCACCATCAACACAAACGCATACTGCATCGCCTCTTCGCGCAGCGCTTGAAACCGGCCCGAGGCACCGCCATGTCCGGCTGCCATGTTGGTATAGAGCAGAATCATATTGTCGCCGGTATTGTGTTCCCGTAGTTTGGCCGTCCATTTGGCCGGTTCCCAATATTGCACTTGCGAGTCGTGCAGACCGGCGGTGATCAGCATATTTGGGTAATCCTGCGCCTCCACATTGTCGTAGGGCGAGTAGCTCAGCATATAATCAAAATATCCTTTGTCAATGGGATTGCCCCACTCGTCGTATTCGCTGGTGGTCAGCGGAATGGATTCATCGAGCATGGTGGTGACCACATCGACAAACGGCACTTCGGCGATGATGCCGTTGTAGAGCTCGGGCGCCATGTTGGCCACAGCGCCAACAAGCAGTCCGCCAGCACTGCCGCCGCGGGCGTAAAGATGCTCGGGCGAGGTATAGCCGTTTACAATCAAATGTCGCGTGACCTCGATAAAATCGGTAAAGCTGTTTTTCTTGTTCAACTGTCGACCTTGCTCGTACCAGGTGCGCCCCATTTCCGAGCCGCCGCGCACGTGCGCCAAAGCAAAGATGAATCCACGATCCACGAGGCTAAAAACATTGGAGCGAAAATAACCTTTGCTGCTGATGCCATACGATCCGTAACCGTGAATCAAGGTGGGATTGACATTATTTTTCGCTAAACCCTTGCGATACAGTATCGACACCGGGATTTGAACACCATCGCGGGTTGGAACCCAAAGACGCTCGGTCGCATAATCGGCGGAATCGAAATCACCGGGGATCGGCCGCTGTTTCTTCAGCTCTCGAGTGCGGGCACTCAAGTCATAATCGTAAACAGTTTCCGGCGTTTTGGGCGATTCAAAAATATAGCGTAACGTGTTCGTGTCGTATTCGCGGTTTTCCGCCACATAGGTGACATAAATAGGTTCTTCACAATCAATATAATACGAGTCAGAGGAGCGACGATCGAGCACACGCAGATGATCCAACGCCTTGCTGGTTTCCTCCAAAATGACAAAATTCTCAAACACGGTCATATCGGTCAACAAGGCAGATTCGTTATGCGGCACAACCACGCGCCAAAACGACTCGTCGGTTTGATGTTCCGGCGTTTCCAGGAGCTGGAAGTTTTTCGCATTTTTATTGCTGAGAATGTACCAACGGTCACCACCGTGAGCTATAGAGTATTCATGTCCATTCTGTCGCGGCAAAAACGTTTCAAACGGACTATCCGGGAAATTGGCGTTGAGGATCATGTACTCGGTTTGAAGTGTGCTTTCGTTAAAAATGGTCAGATAATCTTCCGAAAGCGTTTTGCCGACCGCGGTGTAATAGGTCTCGTCGGTTTCGTGAAAGACCAGCTCGTCCTCGGCCTGTCCCATCGTGTGTTTAAAAATCTTTTCCCAGCGCAGGGTCTCGGGGTGCTGCTTGCAGTAAAACACGGTTTGATTGTCATTGGCCCAGACAAAATTGCTGGTCATATCCGGGATTTCATCTTCGAGATAAGCTCCATCTACCGGCTTGAAACGGAGCGTGTATTTGCGGCGACCGACAAAATCGACCGCATACGAAATGATTTGGTGATCCGGACTGGTTTTAAAGCCGCGCACATCGCAAAACTCTTTGCCCTCGGCGAGTTCATTCACATCCAGCAAAATGTCCTCGGGCGCTTCCAACGAGCCTTTTTTGCGGCAGTAAATCGGGTATTCTTTGCCCTGCTCGTAGCGGCGATAGTACCAAAAACTGTCCTTTTGGGCCGGTACGGTGCTGTCATCTTCTTTGATGCGGCTTTTCATTTCCTGGAACAGCGTGTCCTGCAAGCCTTCTACAGGCGCCATCATACGCTCGCGATAGCGGTTTTCGGCGCGCAGATATTTGAGGACGGCCGGATTGTCGCGATCGCGCATCCAGTAATAATCGTCGGTTCGTTCAATTCCGTGAGTTTCCAGAGTGGTCGGAATTTTTGGGGCTTGTGGAATGAGCTCTCGGGAACAATACAAAACAGCGATTGTAGCCAGTAAGCCCAATACAATAAATAGGCGCTTCATGAGTGGTTCTCCATTAAGTGAGGACTGTTGGGGTGGGAAAATATAATAAATGTGAGATTAAATTGCAATGCTGCCAAAGGGTGCACCCTGTCGAGACTGTCGAAAAACTGTGTGACCCAACAAGGGGTCACGCCAGATAACAGGAATAGGTTATAAGTCTATATTTATCTATCTAACAAGACAATGTCTAAGCTCGTAAGTGACCCCTCTTATGTAAAAAGTCAAGGAGCTTAGATTGTCTTTTTCGTCAGGCTCAACAGGGTGCATCTGAAGGTTGTAGCGCAAGAACACCTATTTTCGAACGTAATACCGCCCATCCGCATCACGTTCCACATCTTGCATTCCCAACACCCGAGGCGTTTTGTAGAGCGCCTTGACGCTATCGGGTTCATTGGCGCGGAACAGCCAATTGGCCCATCCCATAAACCAGACCCATTGCTGTTGGTCTTGCAATATTTCGGGAGTTGGCAATCGCCCCACTTCTCCCAGAGCAATCAATTTGCCGGCGGCCAAGTCGAGTAAATCGTCGTGATGACTTTGCCGGTAGTCGTTGTGATAGACATCCGCAGCCAAGATATCGACATATTCGAGTCCCGGGAAAAAGAGGTCATAAGCGTACGCTTCATCACCTTCTTTGTCGCGCGGCGCATTGGGATTCCATACCCAGAGCAAATTGTGCAGCTCATGTACATTGACAAAGCGGTCGTACATCATACGCCACAATTTCACAAACCCATCATCGCCGCGTTTGTTGCACCACCAAAACCAGATGCCGTTCATTTCGTGATACGGCCGCCACAACACGGGCACACCGGCATCGCGCAACTGTTTGAGAAATCCAGCGATCTGATCGACTTGCTCTTGCCACATCAAATTCAACTCGGTTCCCGGAGTGGTGAGGCTATCCCATTTTGCTTCGGACACGCCCGGCTGCCACACCCAAATGCTATCGGCATCGCACTCCTGGCCATCTTCCGGAAAACAGGAATGCCACATCAGCGTTATGATATGCCCGTTTTCATACATCAGCTTTGTCGTGTCAATGAGAGCCTGGCGCGCCTCGTTGGGATCGCGATCGCCAAAGCTAAAACTAAAATCTGCCCCCCATACCACGGGGTAAGCGCCGGTCATGTCTTCAACGGCATCGGAGTATTGGGTTAACCCAGAAATATAATTGTGATGCCCGGACAGGGTATACTCGCCCTCGATCTCGTACAAGAAATCAAGCAGCATACGCGCTGCCATGGAAGTGT
>CAYPZM010000358.1:0-5659 GCA_964414825.1 uncultured Cytophagia bacterium
CTGCATGGCGGATTTGATTGTATCGATTGTCACGTCGATGCCGAGGGCGATCCGCATCCCATGGAGCTGCAGCAAGTGAACTGCGGCATGTGTCACGATGAGGCGTGGGAAAATTTTTATAATGGAGCGCACGGACTATTGATCGAGGCCGGCGATCCGGATGCCCCGACCTGTGGCGATTGCCATACGTCGCACTATATTTTAAGCGCTTCGGAGACCAATTCCACGGTTCACGCCTTTAACTTGCCGCAAACCTGCGGTAAATGCCATTTGGAGGAGGGCGTCGCAGCGCAACGCGGTGTCATCGCTATTGAACAACCCGTTGAGCGCTATTTAAAAGGCATTCACGGCAAAGCGCTGGCAGAGGGCAATGATATGGCTGCAAGTTGCGATGACTGCCACGAACCGCATCTATCGCTTCCCAAATCCGATCCCAATTCGAAAATCTTTCGTTTTAATATCTCCCAAACCTGTGGTCAATGCCACGACGATATTGCCCAAGAGTACGACGCCAGCATTCACGGCACAGCTCTGCAAGACGGCGAGTTTTTGTCCGCCACCTGCACGAGCTGTCATGGCGCGCATGAAGTGCATTCGGCATCCAACCCGGACTCTCCAACGCACCCGTTAAATGCGCCGGATCAAATTTGCGCATCATGTCACGGCGTAGCGAGCCTGAACGAGCGTTATGGATTCGAGGCGGACGTGTTTCAGGCTTATAAAGATAGTTACCACGGCCTCGCCACTCGACGGGGTTCTGCGGTTGCGGCCAATTGTAACAGTTGCCATGGTGTGCACAACATTCTCTCGCAAACCAATGCCGAATCCATGGTGCATCCCAGCAATGTCAAAGAGACGTGCGCGCAATGTCATGCATACGCCTCGGAAGAGTTTGCTCGAAGTTACTCGCATGCCCGCGCCGGAGCGTTGGAGACCCGTCTCTCGGATATTATAAAAAGTATCTATATTTATTTGATCGTCATCGTCATTGGCGGCATGGTGATTCATAATTTAATTATCTGGTTTGCCTATGTGCGCGCTAAATACCGCGCGCTAAAGGTGCAGAAAACCGTGCAGCGATTCGACAAGCCCTGGGTGATTCAACATATCACCATGTTTGTTACCTTTACACTGCTCGTCATTACCGGGTTTGCGCTAAAGAATCCTGAGGCCGGTTGGGTACGATTGCTTACCTCATTGGGATTAACCGAATCATTGCGCAGCACTTTACACCGGGTGGCAGCGGTTGGTATGATCTTGGGCGGCTTGTACCATCTCTACCATTTGTTTTTTAACAAACGATGGAAAGGGGAATTGGTCAGCCTGCTTCCCAATGTGACCGATCTGCGCCAGTTTGTGCAGAATATGCGTTACCATTTGGGGATGATCAAAGAACGTCCAAAATTTGACCGTTATGGTTATATTGAAAAAGCCGAATATTGGGCCCTGGTTTGGGGCACGGTTATGATGGCCATTACCGGCTTTGTGTTGTGGTTTCCCGCCATTACTACGCAGTTTTTGCCGGCCTGGGTGGTCAAAGTGTCGGAAACGATTCACTACTACGAGGCTATTTTGGCTGCATTGGCGATTTTGCTTTACCATATGTTTTTTGCGATTTTCCACCCCGAAGATTACCCCATGAGTCTGACCGGCTTTACCGGCAAAATGGCCGAAGAAGAAGCCAAAGACCGATTCCCCATGTGGTATCAAAAACTAAAGTCCGAAGAGTACGATACACCGCAATCCTGGGAAAACGAATAACCAAAGGCGAGATTTGATCTCGCCTTTTTTATTGCTTTCGAGTTAATTTTTTTGTACCATTTTCTAGCATGTTATCAACCCTGTCGAGAGGTAGTGACTCAACAGGGGGTCACACCAGATAAAAGATCAAAGTTCATAGACTTGAATTTATTCAGCTAAAAAGTCGATATCCACGTTTTTAAGTGATCCCTTGTTCAAGAGCAATGTTTGACTTTTTTGACAGCCTCGACAGGATCTCCTACAAAACACAAGCCCAAAATCATTCGAGGACGCTATGATCCGCACTCTCACTCTACTCGTCTTTGCACTCGCCCCGTTTCTTTTTGCTCAAGTCGGCGGTTCGGATTTGTTCGAGCTCGCCAAAATTCAAAACAATGTCAAAACCAAACGCATCAGCAGTTACGACCGCTCCGGTGGCAATAATGACCGGTTTGAAAATATTCCGGACGGCGAAACGCGCACGCTATTTGAGGTGCCGGGCGCCGGCATGATCAATCACATCTGGATCACTATTGCACCGCCGCCGGAACAGTTGAGCCGCAATGATATCATTTTACGCATGTACTGGGATGGGAATGAATTCCCGTCCGTCGAATCGCCCATCGGCCCGTTTTTTGGCCAAGGCTGGAATGAAAGTTATCCCTATGCCAGTTTGCCCCTGGCTGCCGGTCCGGTTGACGGCCGCGCTATGGTCTCCTACTTTGTTATGCCGTTCGCGAATGGCGCCAAAATTGAGGTGGAAAATCAAACCGGCCGCAAAATCGATGCGTTTTATTATTACATCGATTATGTGGAAATGGATGAATTGACCGATGACATGGGCCGATTTTGCGCCTGGTACAATCACGAGCTTACCGATGCGCTGCCTGAAGGCGAAAACGAATGGAATTCTCTGGGAGAGCAAGGCAAAAATCCCACTGGCGAAGACAATTACCTCTTTGTAGATGTGAGCGGCAAAGGCCATTTTGTCGGCGTGAATTATTTTGTGCATTCACCCGGGCCCATTTGGTATGGCGAAGGCGATGATATGATTTTTATCGACGGCAACGATATCACCTTGCACGGTACGGGCACAGAAGATTATTTCAACACCTCATGGTGTCCCAAATCCATTTACAGTCACCCGTATTACGGTTATGCCCGTGTGAACAATGACATCGGCTGGATGGGTCGCACGCACGTGTATCGGTTTCACATTAGTGATCCGCTCTATTTTGATAAATCGTTTAAATTTTCGATTGAGCACGGCCACAATAATTGTCTCACACTCGATCTGGCCAGTGTGGCGTATTGGTACCAGCAGCCGCCGCTTGCCCAATTACCACTCATTCCGGGCAAAGAAGAACGAACGTTGAAAAATATGAACGGTTTGTGGGAAATTCACCAATGGCGCAACGAGTGGCGTAAAGCCAAAGGCGGCGATTCCAAGTTGTGGGGGAACGACTAGGCAAAGTAGTTTAATATTCAGGAGGGAGTTGTCAGCAAGCCGCCGCAATTGCGGTCTTGTCTGATCAATTAGCTTTGATCAGTCACTTTTTAAGAAGGGGAGAGTTATGGCTTTTGTCGAGACCGTGTTTATTCAATGCCCGTACTGCTGGCAGCAACTGGAAATTTTGATAGATCCTTCGGTGAAACGGCAAGAATATACCGAAGATTGTGAGGTTTGTTGTCGCCCAATTGTTCTGAACATTGAAATAGATGAATTTGCCACGCCGCACGTGCAAGCGCGTCGCGAAGACGATTAGATTAAACGTTTTACAAATCACTCGCCAGGGAAAATTATGTCAGAAAACAGCAGTCGTAGAGTTTTTATCAAATCCATGGGCAAAGCAGCCGCGGTTTGCCTTGCGCCTACAATTGTACCCTCGTCCGTGCTGGGAAAAGCGCGAACGGCGCCGAGCGATCGCATCACCCTTGGCCATATTGGCGTTGGCGGACGCGGTACGGCCTTGTTGCGCAGCTTTTTGCAGGTCGACACCCAGCAAAGCGTGGCGGTGTGCGATCCGTTCGAATCCAAACGACATGAGCGCGCTGAAGAAATCGATTTATTTTATTCCGATTCCACGGCCCACACTTATCGCGGCACCAAAGCCTATAACGATTTTCGCGAGCTATTGGCGCGGCCGGATATCGATGCTGTGGTCATTGCCACGCCCGATCATTGGCACGTTCCCATTGGCATAGCTGCGGTGCAGGCCGGAAAAGATGTGTATATTGAAAAGCCGCTTGGTGTTTGCATTCGTGAGAATCAGGCCATGCGCCAGGCGGTTTACGAAACCGGAAAGATTTTTCAATATGGTACGCAACAACGCTCCTGGCTGCAATTTCGATTCGCATGCGAGCTCGTGCGCAATGGCTATATCGGCTCCCTCCACACCATTCACGCCTGGTGTACGGATATCCGCAGCCAGGAGCAAGATTTTGCCGTGCCGGTCGCGGGTTCACAGCAGCCGGCTGAGATTCCATCTGGATTCGATTACGATCTCTGGCTCGGTCCGGCACCGTGGTCGCCGTATACCGCGGACCGCTGCACCAGCCTGGGCACTTATCACCATTACGATAACAGTCTGGGATTTATCGCCGGCTGGGGCGCGCACCCGCTCGATATTGCACAGTGGGGCAATAATTCCGATGACACGGCGCCTGTCCGTTACGAGGGAACTGGCGAAATCAACCGCGGTTTGTTCGAGTCGGTGCGCTCCTGGGATTTTGAATGCACCTACGCTAACGGCGTCAACATGCGCTTTATGAACGAGTCCACCGCGTTGCCGATTATTTCTGATTACCATCCTGCGCCACGCGACCACGGCACTACATTTATCGGCGACGAGGGCTGGGTCAGCGTCGATCGGTACGGCATTTACGCTCAGCCGGAATCCTTGCTTTCGATCACATTGCCGCCTGATGCGCTGCATCTGCGCGAGCGCCATAATCACTATGAACATTTTGTCGAATGCGTGCAAACGCGCTTGCCGAGTATCTGCCCGGTGAACACCGCTGTCCAATCTGACATTATCAGCCATTTGTGCGATATTTCTATCCGTGTTCAACGTCCGATTTCCTGGGATCCGCAAACTGAAACCATAATCGGGGATCCTGAAGCCTCGCGCCGTATGACCCGCTCGTTGCGCAGCCCCTGGACCCTTTACTAATCCTCGTTACATTTGGAGAGAGCTATGCGAATTTTTCTTCTGATATTCATTCTGCCTCTAATTTTATCTGCCCAATCATTACGAATGCATCTATCAAACGACAATTTTGCAAGCTGGCGCACCGAGCACGGTGAGTGGATTGAAACGGGCGCGGTTTTTATGAATCCTGATGAACCTAACCGTTTGACCGCCTTGCCCGGAAGCGGTATGTATGTGAATGGCGTAACTGGTCGCACCAGTCACCTGGTCACGCTTCAAGAATGGGAAGATATGCGGCTGCACATTGAATTTATGGTGCCGGAAAACTCGAACTCGGGCGTCTATTTTATGGGGCGCTATGAGATTCAAATCCGAGATTCCTACAAAAACGATTCGCATTATCCCGGCAACGAATGTGGCGGCATTTATCAGCGCTGGGATGAAAATCGTGAACCCAAAGGCTTTGAAGGGCATTCGCCGGACATTTATGTGGCGCGACCGCCAGGCCAATGGCAATGGTTTGATGCTGTATTTCGCGCCCCGCGATTTGATCAAGATGGCAATAAAATTTCCAATGCTCAATTTGAGCGCGTGTTTCACAACGGGTATTTGATTCACGAAAATGTCGAAATTACCGGGCCGACACGCGCCAGTTTATACGAGAACGAACAAGCAACCGGGCCTATCATGCTGCAGGGCGATCACGGTCCCGTTGCGTATCGCCGCATTTGGGTGGCACCAGCCGATGTGAACCCGTTTTTTGCCAT
>CAYPZM010000359.1:0-3261 GCA_964414825.1 uncultured Cytophagia bacterium
TGCGAGGACAATCCAACGACCTGGAATCGATCCTTGCAATTGCGAACGCAATTCAACGCGTTCACGCCAATTGAGCCGGTAGCGCCTAGTAATAAAATAGGTTTAGAATTTGACATGAGCTAATCTGTGTTAAGAATGGCAAATTTTTCTTTTAGAGAATCGACGTGAAGCAATTCCTGCTGCGTGAGCCCGGAATCGACAAAGGTAATGCCCAGCTCCTGTTCAAATCCACGTTTTAAAGCAACTGCCAAACGATCGTAGGTGACAGGCGATGGGCAGATTTCATTCAAAGAAATCGTATTTTTTTGCATGTAATCGCGAACGCGCTGTTGCCACTGCTCGTCTTTGGCGGCAAGATAACGGGAAATGTTCAAATGCTCGTCACCAATCAAAATTGAGCCATGCTGAAGAACCGCGCCATTGATACGCCTTTGGGCGCTGCCAACCATTTTTCGTCGACCAATACCTATTTCGTGCTGCACCGAAGAGGCGTAACATAGCGCAGAAAGCTCGCCTCGCGAAAAATCTTTGGGCGTTTTTTTGGCGCGCTCAAAATCGACATTGATATCGAGCAGTTGCAGCGAGCGCACCAAACAGAGGCTGAGGCGTTCGTACACCGAACGAATTTCCTCGGCAAAAAACGGGCTGCTGGGCGGTACGGAAACGGCGTAGGTGAGCTCGTTGTGATGCAAAATGGCGCGTCCACCGGTGGGGCGCAATACGACATCGATGTGGTCGTTGCGACAACGGTCAAGATCCACATCATGTTCGGATTGATGATAGCCAAGGGAAATAGTCGGCGGTTGCCAGCCGTATACTCGCAATGTGGCTGGCGCTTCGCCTTGGGATGCGGCGAGGGTCATAGCCATATCCATGGCCATGTTGACATTGCCGCGTTGTTTACCGCTATTGAGAAATCGCCATTGCGTATCAGCCCCAGCAAAATCCAGGCCTGCCAATTAAATAATCCCCCGCTCGGCTTTTTTGATAAAATTAATCACATTTTGTACTTGAGGAATTTGATCCACTTCTGCCTCAATTCGTTTAATGGCTTGCGAGACATTTAAATTGGAGCGATAGATAAGCCTATACGTTTGTTTGAGAGTTCGAAGCGTTTCCGCATTGAAACCCCGTCGACGCAAGCCAATGGAGTTGAGCCCGCCGAATTTTAGCGGCTCGCCCATGGCGAGAATATAGGGCGGCACATCCTTTACGATGCGAAATAGCCCGCCGACCATAACATGCTGACCCACACGGCAAAATTGATGCACGCCGCTCATGCCACCTAAAATGGCAAAATCTTCAATGGTGGCATGGCCGCCTATTTGCACTCCGTTAGCAATAATGACATTGTTGCCGATAAAACAATCGTGCGCCACATGTGCGTACGCCATAAGCAAACAATTTGAGCCAATAGCACTTTTGCCGCTTTCATGTGTGCCGCGGTTGAGCGTGCAAAATTCGCGTATCGTCGTATTGTCGCCAATTTCGAATGTTGTTTTTTCACCGCCAAATTTTAAATCCTGCGGAATAGTCGCAACCACTGCGCCTTTGTGGATGTGGCATTGTTTGCCGATGCGCGCACCTTCAGCAACCAAAACGTGTGAACCGATGGTTGTGCCGGCGCCAATTTCTACATCGTGTTCAATAACAGCAAACGGCCCGATCGAAACTGAAGCATCGATTCGGGCCTTTTTATCGACAATAGCGGTGGGATGAATGTCAGTCAAAAAAGTTTCCTTTATCGTTGGGGTCTATTTTTCGCGGTCGATAATAGCAGCCATTAGCTCGGCCTCGCACGCCAGTTGGTCGCCAACGTAGGCGCGTCCGTACATTTTGGCCATGGAGCGACGCAAGGCGCCCATCTCCACTTCAAATCGCAGGGTATCGCCGGGCGTAACCGTACGCCTAAAACGCACATTGTCAATTCCAGTGAACAGTACAATCTTTTCTGTAGGCTCGGACTGTGCGTTCAACAGCAAAATACCGCCGGTTTGTGCCATGGCCTCAATTATTAAAACGCCGGGCATAATAGGTTTTCCCGGGAAATGGCCCTGGAAAAACGGTTCGTTAGCCGTAACATTTTTAACGCCAACCACATGCTCGCCCGGAACCAGGTCGAGGATTTTATCGACCAGCAAAAATGGGTAACGATGCGGCAGAATTTTTTGGATGGCTTCGGAATCCAAAAATACGCCTTTGGAATCATCGGCTTGAAATTTTTTGCGGATCAGCTTTTTCTCATACTCTTTGCGAATCAGCTTAACCAGCTCGGCATTGGCGCCATGTCCCGAACGCGCCGCCATCACATGCGCTTTGATGGGCACGCCAAGGAGGGCCAAATCGCCAATCAAATCCAAGGCCTTGTGGCGCACGGGTTCATTGTAATAGCGCAGTTCCTTGTTGTTCAAAATGCCATTTGTGGAGAGCTTGACATCCTGCGAAATGCCAAAGAGGTTACGGAGATCGGTAATTTCCTTTTCTTCCATATCCCGGTCAATAATCACCAGCGCATTGTCCAAATTACCGCCCTGGATCAGACCGGCTTTCCACAGCTCTTCCACTTCGTGCAAAAAGCAAAAGGTGCGGGCTGCTGCAAACTCGGTAGCAAATTCTTCATGCAGCGAATACATTGAGGTGTATTGGGTTCCGAGTGCCGGATTTTTATAGTCCACCATAAAGGTGATGCGGAATTCATCCGAAGGGAACACGACAATATCGATGCCTTTGGACGGATCCGAATAAGTGATGGTTTTGTCGATGATCAAATAATCGCGCAACGCTTCCTGTTCTACAATTCCGGCTTTGAGCAGCACTTCAACAAACGGCAGCGAGCTGCCATCTCCAACCGGGGGTTCGTTGCCATTTACTTCGCAAATAATATTATCGATTTCCAGTCCGCTGATGGCGGCCAGAACATGCTCGACAGTATGGATTTTTACGTCCCCAATTCCGATGGTAGTGCCTCGAGAAATGTCGATCACATGATCAACATCGGCTTTAATTTCCGGAGAATCGGGAATATCAATGCGTTTAAACACTATTCCGGAATTAACGGGTGCCGGCTTGAAGGTTACTTTGGTTTTGTTACCGGTATGCAGTCCGGTTCCCGAATAAAATGTCTCTTCCTGGATTGTTTGCTGGTTTTTCAGAATAACCTCCTCACGACTTACTCCGCATCTTTATGGAGTTCCTGTTCCAGGGCTTCCACTCTGGCTTTCAATTTCTTATAATCGCGTAACAATTCGGGCAGTCGTCCCA
>CAYPZM010000359.1:3271-4030 GCA_964414825.1 uncultured Cytophagia bacterium
CCCAGGCTGGCTTGCTCGCGCATTTCAGAACGAAAGGGACGTGCCGGATAGCCACTGTAAAACTCGCCTTGGGGCACCGATTTTGTGACGCCTGCCTGGGCACCCAGTTTTGCCTGATCGCCAATTTCAACGTGACCGACCATTCCAACCTGGCCACCAACCATGACATATTTGCCGATTTTTGTGCTGCCGGATATACCGGCTTGTGCGGCAATAGCGGTATGTTCGCCAACTTGAACGTTGTGGGCAATCTGAATCAGATTATCCAGTTTAGCACCGCGAGAAATTCGAGTCTCGCCCATGGTGGCACGGTCAATGGTTGTATTGGCCCCAACTTCAACATCGTCTTCCAGCACCACAATTCCCATTTGTGGCAATTTGTGGTATTGACCGTCTTGGAATGCATAACCAAACCCATCCGAACCGATAACCGCGCCCAGGTGCACTATGCAGTTGTTGCCGATTTTGCAATTTTCGCGAATGCTCACATTGGCGTAAACGAGGCAGTTTTCGCCGATTTCGACATTATCGCCGATAAACACTCCGGGGAAGATCACCGTGCCTTTGCCAATGCGGCTATTTTTGCCGACAAAGACAAAGGGGCCGATGGCAACATCTTTTGCCAACTGAGCGCCGTCACCAATCACGGCAGAATCGTTCACGCCTTGGGCAATTTGCGGCTCTTGTTGATACAGCCGCTGTGCACATTGCAAAAAGGCAAAATAGGGATTTTCAATACGCAGTAGAGTTTTGGACGAT
>CAYPZM010000359.1:4040-5636 GCA_964414825.1 uncultured Cytophagia bacterium
GGGAAAGTCTTTATCCACCAAAACGGCAGATGCATTTGTGGTTTCGACATATTTGGCGTATTTGGGATTTGCGATAAAGGAAAGATGTCCGGGTTGAGCCTCTTCAATTTTGGCCAACCCGGAAATTTCAATGGACGCCTCACCATCGATCTCAGCGCCAATCCACGCCGCAATCTCTGATAGCTTTATTGACATACATATCCTCGTTATCGGAGGGTTCTAGTTTCGTGTTCCGCTGGCTTCCAGTCCTTTTTCAAGCTCCTCAATAACGAATTCGGTTAGGTCATTGGAATTATCGCTGACATATACAATGTTTCCGGAGACAACATCAAAAATATAGTCATAACGTTCTTCCTCGCCAACTTTACTAATGGCGGCATTAATTTTATCGTAAACCGGTTTCATGATCTCCTCTTGTTTACGGTAGAATTCGCCGCTCTGGCCCCATTTATCATTCTGGAACTGCTGAATTTTTTGATACAACGCCTGCAATTCCGCCTGTTTTTCGCGCTGACGCTCTTCGCTTAACAACAGACTCTGGGATTCCAATTGTTGTCCCATTTCCTGAAACTGCTGCTGCATTTCGCGCGCTTCCGCTTCCCAGTCCTGGTTCAATTTATCGAGCTGCTCTTGTGCATCTTGAGCTTCTTTAAATTGTGCAAGAATTTGCTGCGAATTTATGTAGCCTAATTTTTGGGCTAAACTCGTAGATGACAAACCAAAAAGGAGAAGCAGCGCAAACGTCAGAACCACGGTCCACTTTTTATTTTTCACTTTTTTGCCTCCTGTGGCTATTTTGAGAAAAGTTGATTTCATAAAGATACTAAAAAGATAAATTTTACACAATGGTTTCGATTAGAAATTCAGTCACTACTCTAAAAGCTGCGGCCAAACACAAAGTGCATCTTCCATTTCGGGTCGGGATTGCCGAATTGATCGATCCGGTCAAAACCATAACCATAGTCAAATCCGATAATGCCGATCATGGGCATAAACACTCGTGCACCTATACCGGCCGACCGCCGCATGGCGAACGGGTTAGCGCGACGGAAATCGAGCCAGGTGTTACCCGCTTCGGCAAACAGCAGTGCAAAAATCGTCGGATTGGGTGCAATGGGTATGCGCAGCTCTGTTGTATATTTGAGCATGGATTTGCCACCTTCATCCACAATTCGGTAATTGGCCAACGGATCTTCATAACCGCGTAACGGAATCGAGCGGGACAATCCGTCGCCACCCATAAAAAAGTACTCGGTGTACGGGATGTGCGCCTGCCTCCCGATAGATTCCATGTATCCGGCCTGAAAACTGGTATAAAAAACGAGGTTCCAGAACGATGGCGTAAACCAATCCAGACGGAAAATCCATTTATGGAAATCCACATTTCCACCCAAAAAGGTGCCGGCCAATTCCGCAGTTAGAGAAATATCCGAACCGGAGGTCGGAAATTCCGGGCGGTCCAAACTGTTGCGTGAAATAATTTGTGTAACACTGCTGGAAATCAGCGGCCACTGTTCACCAATAATATTATTTGGATTTGCCGCCCGAATAAATTCATTAAAGTTCGAAAGTTCGGTTCTGTCAATGCGATAAATC
>CAYPZM010000360.1:0-5607 GCA_964414825.1 uncultured Cytophagia bacterium
CTGGAGTGTACAGGGCGACTGTGCCGCGTACGACAATGCGGATTATGCCGACGGTCCTACGTTAATCACCGAGAACAACAGCGGTGGCTTGCGATCCGAAGGCGCTATCTTTGCCGTTGGTTTGCCCGAAGGCCAACTGCCGGTAGAGACCAATTTCGAGACAGTTTGGTCCGATCGTGAAAATCCGTACAACGCGATGACGTTCTACATCACCAAAGCTGAATTCTACGCTGGCAAACCCCTGGAAGCTGGTGATGAGATCGCTATTTTCGACGGCCGCTATTGCGTTGGTGTGGCCAAGCTGGATGCCTCGGCGTCTCGCACGGCACCGGTAATTGTGGTCTGTTCCGAAGATGACGATCCTTCTGACGGCGTGGTGAACGGCTTCCGCAGCGGCAACTCGATCATTTACAAGTATTGGGATGGCAAAACAGAACACACGTTCCGCGTTGATCAGGTCCAATATTACAAAACCGATCAGGATGTTGCTGTAGGCGAGCAGTTTTTCCAGGGACAGAGTTCGGTACGCGCCGAATTGCTCGGCAGTGAGCGTGAAATTCCGGGTCAATACATCCATTTGACCAAGGGATGGAACATCATGTCGCTGGCCGTGGAACCGTTTGGCGCTTACAACATGTTCGACACCTCTATTCCCAACATGGCGGGTGACGGTGTGTTGAATCCGATTGAACCGCAGTTGATTAAAGCGATTGGCGAAAACGTCTCAACAGGTGATGATGGAACTGTGGAAAAACTGTTCTTCAACTGGATCAATACGGTTGGCGACTGGAACCTTGAAGAAGGCTACTATGTCAACGTGAGTCAGGATGTTACGCTGCACATTCCGGGTAGCATTCTGCAAACGCCGGTCACCATAGATCTGAAAGATAAATGGAACATCATCAGCTATCCGTGTTTGGAAAGCGAACAAAATGCCATGAATGTGTTGCAACCTCTGATCAACGCTGGTGTGCTCAAGAAAGTGATGGATGAACATGGCCGTGCGCTCGAAAAACTGGCATTTATCGGATGGTATAATGGCATTGGCAACTTGAAACCTGGCGAAGGCTACTATCTCTATGTCACTGCACCTACCAGCTTTGAGATCAGTTGTCCGGATCAAATGGCCAAAACGGTCACGGTTGCTCAAGCCGCTAAACCGAAACACTTTGTTCGTGAAGAAGGCAACCCCTATCAGCCAATGAACTTTTACATCAACAGCGCCGAGATCGATGGAGTTGCTCTGGACGTTGGCGACGAAGTGGCCGTATACGACGGTGATTTGATGGTCGGTTCCGCCGTAGTGGAAGGTGAAATTAGCAAAGATCAGCCTCTGTCGCTGATTGCCGGAATGGATGACGGCAGCGGCAATGGATTTACCAAAGGCAACACGATTCACTTCCGCGTGTGGAAACAAAGCCTG
The DNA here is from genome assembly GCA_964414825.1 of uncultured Cytophagia bacterium. Classification (GTDB taxonomy): domain Bacteria; phylum Zhuqueibacterota; class Zhuqueibacteria; order Residuimicrobiales; family Krinioviventaceae; genus CAYPZM01. Next base: position 1,424 of record CAYPZM010000360.1, read on the forward strand.
AATCAGGAGCTGGATGTGGACCTGCAAGGCGTGTACTATGAAGATTCTGAGACTGGCGTTGAAACCGGTTCTCGGGCGTTTGAACCACGCGCTACGGCTATGGTAAAGATCAATTCAACAGCCGAAATTGCGGCTGTACCGCAAGCATTTGAATTAAAGCAAAATTATCCGAACCCATTCAATCCAAGCACGACAATCAGTTATGCCGTGCCGCAAGATGCACGCGTCCGCGTGGATGTGTATGACATCACCGGCAAGTTGGTCACCACGTTGGTGAACACGAATATGGCGGCTGGTTTCCATACGGTGGAATGGAATGGTCGGGATGTGTTTGGCAACCAGGTCGCAACAGGCGTTTATTTCTACAAAATGACCGCCGGTGACTTTGATGAAACTCGCAAGATGCTCTTTACCAAATAGCACGAAATCGGAACAGGGGAAAGCAACCCGCTTTCCTCTGTTCCGAATAATCAAGTTTGAGGCATTTATTAAATGTGGCAGCAGATTGTTTTGCACAAGTGCCAAAAGGGAAAGCGATATTTTCGATATTAACTGGAGGTAATGTCGAAAATATCGGAAGGGAAAACAAAAAAACTGGCTTGTTGCAAACAATGTTTAAAAATTAAAGAGGTTAGCTATGAAACTGAAACAGATGATGGTACGGCTTCCATGGGTTGCGCTTCTGCTCCTGGTGATGGGGTCTACGATTTTTGCAGCGGTAACTCCTGCGGACTTTGTCAAGCCGCCAAGTAATTATGAACCAATGAACTTTTACATCAAAGATTTTAATTTTAACGGCATTATGCCCCTGACTAATGATAAAATCGGCGTGTTTGATGGCGAATTCTGCGTTGGTGTTTATCAAATGCAAAAAGACTTTACTGAATATTTGGAAAACGAGTACATCCGCGTCATTGCTTACAAAGAGTATAAAGAGAATAACGTCGTGATCGATCCCGGCTTTACAGAGGGCGATTCCATTGATTTCTATTTGCTGGTGAGCGAAACGAATGAGGTGGTCGCTATTCCGGACAGCAATCTGACCTACTACAACACCGTGACCGGCGAACCATTGGCGGAACCGTTGACTTTTACGGGCCGTGGCACTGCAATGGTGGACATCCACAGCGGCCAGGCGAAATTGTCGATTTCCGCAGACCCGGCAGATAAAGGAAGTACACTTCCAAAGCCTGACGAGTATTTGTATTTTGTGAACGATAACGAGGTGGTAAACATAACAATTGATTCGGAAGCGATTGCAGACCATTATGAATTTTCACATTGGACGATTGACGGAACCACAGAACTCACCGACACCGAAATCAATATCGTTATGGATGCAAATCACACGGTTGTCGCTCACTTTGCATTAAAACAGTATACGTTGTCACCGGTTGCAAATCCCGCGGAAGGAAGTGTGGTACCCGCAGAAGCAACGGCTTATGACGCATTGACCTGGGTCGATATTTTGGCAAAACCCGAGCTCGATTCCGGCTACAAATTTAGCCATTGGGCTTGTGTGCCGCAGGCCGAGATCGAAGACTCGACGCAGGCCAGCACTCGCGTCAAAATGACTCAAGACGTTCAAGTGACCGCGGTATTTTCTTTGGAGCAGGACTCGCTGTTCATTTCAATCAACCCGTTAGATGCCGGCACAACAGTTCCGGAACCCGGCTTACTGCATGTGTACGACTATGGCGATGAATTAAATCTTACCGCCACTCCCGCCAAAGGCTACAAATTTAAACATTGGCTGAAAGTAGATGGCGAAGAATCCACTGTGTATAATACGGACAGTGCCTTGGTCACTCAAATTGATAAAAACCTGAATTTGCAAGCTGTGTTTGAGAAAAAGACCTATGCTGTCAAATTGTTAAGCGATGCCAAAATGGGCGAGATTTTGGTAAAGTTTGCCGGCGATGCGGATTTTGCTTCGGCAGACACGCTTTATACTTTGGAATACGGCACCGAAGTTCAGGTTAAAGCGGTCTCGACTGATGAAAACAAATACCCCTTTGCCAACTGGCGAATGAATGGCATCGATGTTATTGATAATCCGATTACGGTCTCGGTTGACACCAGCTTGAATGTTGAAGCGGTGTTTGAAGACACCACGCCGGTCGAATTGTCGTCGTTTAGCGTGCAATATGCGCCCAATAGCGTTAGCAACGCGGTTTTGCTCAACTGGCAAACCGCAACCGAAACCAACAACTTTGGTTTTGATGTTGAGCGTTCCTTTGGCGAAGAAAAAAGCTGGGAAAAAATCGGCTTTATCAAAGGCGCCGGCACCACAAGCCAGCAACAGGTTTATGAATTTATCGACAACACCGCTTCCGAAGCCGGTACTTATTATTACCGCTTGCGTCAGGTCGATACCAATGGCGCGTTCGAATATTCCCAATCCGTGCAGTTTGATGTGAATGTGCCACTGGAATTCGCGCTAAAACAAAATTATCCGAATCCGTTCAATCCCACGACCAATATTGTCTTCCAGCTTAAAGAAGAGGTCGAGGTGCAGATTTCGGTGTATGACATTCTCGGACGCGAAGTAAAATCGCTGGTTAACGAAAAAATGAAACCCGGAACACATCGTATTGCCATGGATGCACACGATATGAGCGCCGGAATCTATTTCTACAGCTTGAAGGCTGGCTCGTTCAGCGAAATGAAAAAGATGACATTGATCAAATAATATGCTACTTTTGGTAGTACATCTTAAAGATGTGCTACCAATCCCCCTTTAAAGAACTGGAAATCAGGTATCTCCCTCCTGCCTGATTCCCAGTCGTACTCCCCGGCAGGCAGGCCCCCGCTTTTAACCCTGTCGGGGAGTTTCATTTTGCCCTCCTTGACAGGCTCGCCTGGTCACACTCTTTTGTATCGAGGGAGCATCAGTACAGCAGGAATTCCGCCAAGTGCCAGAACTGCCGCTATTTGAAAACTCGTCCGCAAGCCAATTATATCGCTGAAAAATCCGATGACCAGCGCGGCCAGCGAGCTCACCAAAAAATTAATCGTCATGTACACACCGTTGGAAAAGGCCGGTCTGTCGCGGCTCATCTCCTGCACCAATGCCAGAATAACAGGTGTGTTGCCGAACATGAAAAATCCCAATATCACCAAAACGACTAGTTTCAACCAACCCGACGACATCACAAACAGCCACATCAGCAGGGGAGAGGCAATTGAGATGATCAGCAGTGTTTGCCGGCGACCGATTTTATCCGATAATGGTCCGGCGACAAACGTTCCGGCTGCTCCCGCAAATTGCAAAATCGATAGCGAAACGCCGCTCATCCACAACGAGGCGCCGTGCGCTTTCATAAACGTGGGCAAAAAGGTGGTGAATGCCGATTTCATAATTGAGCGAAAAAAGGTGAATGCAAAAATGATGAGAAAAAAGTGCAGCAACTCTTTTGGGATTTTAAATTTTGTTTTTTGATAATCGGGTTTTGGCACCTGAACCCGACGAAACCGCAGAAATAACAAAAAGGAAGCGAGTAATCCAAACGGAATGAGCTTGTACGTGCCCTCCAATCCCCACAACGATACCGCGCCCAAAATAACCAGCGGCCCCAGTGTGCGCGCCAACTCGCCCCCCAGCATATAAAAACTCATGCCGCGGCCTACATGCGGCCCGGATAAATAACGCACAAATACAGGCGCGGGAACATGAAATAAGGTAGAGCCGACGCCCATCATAAACAACAAAACGCCCAGAACAATTACGCTGGATGCCACACCCAGCAAACTCATGGCAATGGTGGTGAGGGCCGGGGCAATGATTAAAAAATAGCGCACTGAAATTCGGTCCGCGATTAATCCAATAATCGGATTTAGCAAAGAAGGCAGCCGTTGAACGACGGAGAGTGTGCCGACCATAAAATAGGACATGCCGAGCTTTTCGATGAGTACTGGCAACAAGGGCGCAAAAAAGGACGAATAAATATCATGCAGCAAATGCGCGGTTGAGACAAAGATGACATTTCCGGTTTGGAAGGATTTTTTCACAACAGGCCTTTATCCGATAATTTACGAGGATGTGGTTGACCAAAATCCAAAAAATGAGTATATACCAAACAAACAAGATACTCAAATTTGGCGGTGAAACCAATGATTGAAATGTCATAGAGTATCCCCCAAAACTAAAGACGTGCACTTAAGGTAAGAATGGATAAGATATT
>CAYPZM010000361.1:0-5602 GCA_964414825.1 uncultured Cytophagia bacterium
GCAGCCAGTCGGGTGGCTCCAACCCCACGACCGGACAACCCACAGAGCAATCATGATGATTGGATTCTTCAAGTCGCCCATGAGCAAACCGGACGTGGTAAAAATTCCGGCGCCAATCATGTTGGCGATGACAATGTTAGTGACCGGAAAAAGTCCGAGCCGGCGTTCGAGATTGCTGGTATGCGATTCCGTATGCACATAAACTCCGTTTTTCCATTACAACAATGCCAAGCGGCCAATTTCATCACAAAAATCAATAAAAAACGCCCGGCATGGCTTTCCGGGCGTTGGGGAGGAGCACTATTGCTTTACATAATAGGATTTGTAAGTCTGCTCGCCCATGGGTGTATCGGATGTGGATTCGATGACCAAAGCTTTGCCATCGTCCACAAGCGTCCACGTCGCATGGGTGATCATGTCAAAAGATTCGCCCCGACGTTGCATAGATCGTTTGGTTTTGATTTTTAAAGTTTCACCCTCCCAAGTTGCGGTGTGTTCGGTTGTGCCGCGCCGGACCTCTTCCTTTGTGGTTTTGCCGGTCAGGTCGTAAACGGTTTCCATGGTGCGCTCCTCGCCATCGCGGCCGGTTAGGGTGCGCTCAACCGTTAGTTTGTCCTGTTGTTGTTTTACGACCATGCCTGGCGCGATAAAACCACCGCGTCTACCTTGAAAATCAGCAAGCTCACTCTTATCCTCATTCAGTTTCCAGGTGCCGCTAAGATCCACATCCGCGGCAAACAAAGTTGTCGTGAGCAGGGCAATTAAAATTACGCTTAAAGCTCGCATGTCAGCTCTCCTTATTTTGATTGTTTTAAGATTAAACGGATAACGTTGTGAAAAGTTCTTACCGTTTAGGATGGGTCACCAATACTCCTTGACGCATTATTAGAGACCACCGATAACTATGTCTATAGTATAGATTTATGCTTTACGCGTGACCCATCCTACGTTTTTACGGATTGTTCTTGCACCTGAAACTGTTCTGCGAATAAAAAAGGTGCCATGGCGCAATTGAAAAAATCCATTCATCGAACAGCCAAGTTCGGTCGAGCTGTGTACAATATGGGCCGCTCAAGATTTTGGACCGGTCGGCCGTTTTTCATCTCGCATCTCATCACCACGCGATGCTTTGCCCACTGCCCCACGTGCTTGTGGCGTGGAAATTCACCTGAAGAAACCGACCCAAATCGCATCATCGATTTTTATAAAAAAGCGCGTCAACAGGGGTTTGTATCCACAACCATCTGGGGAGGCGAACCGCTGTTGCGCCGTGACCTGTTCGAGATCACATCCGCGGCAAAAAATGCGGGGATCGTCACCGGATTGATCACCAACGGCCATTTGCTGCCGCGATATACCGATAAAGTCGCTTCAGCAACCGATTTTATCATCGTTTCTCTCGATTTTGCATCATGTGCACATGATGATTATAGAAGAGTCCCCGGACTGTTTGACAATGCGATACGGGGGATTCGCGGGGTGCAACAGCATAATCCCGATCTCAAGATCATGATCAATTCCGTTGTCAGTCAGGCCAATGTTCAAGAGATATTGCCGCTGGTCCGCTTGGCGGAAAGGCTATCCACTACAATCACCTTCGAGTCCGTCAATTACGGTTCCAAACAATTTGACACGGGTGAAAATGTTAATTTGAGATTATCTCAAAACCAGGAGCGACAGGTATTCCAACGGATAAAAGCGCTGAAACAAGACCATCCCTGTATCAACAATTCCGATGCCTATCTGAACCATTTTATAAGAGAGAATTCTACGTTTCAATGCCGGGCCCCGTTCATCTCACTCCGCGTCGAACCCGACGGCTCGGTCACCAACTGCCGCAATCGAAAACGCCCTTTGGGGAATGCGTATTATGATCCGTTGGATAAGATACTGAACAGCCGAAAGCTACGCCACTTGCAGCGTCAGGCCGCCGGTTGCCAGGCTTGCGTGGACTCGGGAGTCATCGAGTCATCCCTGTTCTGGGATGGCGATAGACGGGTTATCAAAAACTCTATGAGATGGTTCCGGTAATTTGACATTACAATTGGAGAGTGGTGGGAAAAATTAAAAAGATGCACCTCAAGGCGTGCAGCAGTGGGCAGCATTGCTGTTGGCACAATGAAACACAGGGAAAACATGTCGCCTGATAAAAGCATAACGTTAACTTTACTAAAAGGAAGCTTGATATGTTGGGAGCCATTGCCGGCGATGTCATCGGTTCGGTCTATGAACATCGCCCTATAAAAACCACAGATTTTTCACTTTTTCACGACAACTCCCGTTTCACGGATGATGCGGTGTTAACCATCGCGATTGCCGATGCCATTTTAAACCAAACGGAGTATGCCGAATCTCTAAAACGTTTTGGGCGCAACTATCCGGATGCGGGTTACGGTGGTTCATTTATACATTGGATTTTTGAACCTGAAAGCCACCCTTACAACAGTTGGGGCAATGGCGCGGCAATGCGGGTGAGTCCCGTGGTATTTGCGTTTGCCGATGCCGAAACCGTTCTCGCCGAAGCCAAAAATACAGCGTACGTGTCGCATAATCATCCGGAGGGCATCAAAGGCGCGCAAGCGACGGAGCTTGCTGTGTTTCTGGCTCGAACCAGCGCAAGCAAGGAAACCATCCGGAACGAGATTCGTGAGCGATTTGGCTACAATTTGGAACGAACCATCGATGATATCCGGCCGGGTTACAGGTTTGATGTATCCTGTCAAGGGTCGGTGCCGGAGCCGATCATCGCGTTTCTCAATTCGGACAGTTATGAACATGCGATCCCAAACGCATGTTACGTTTGGCAATTCAAGTCGCGTTTTAAATCTTGATAAAGAGCCTAACTTTCATTAATTTCTCAAATTAATATTCCTAACTCATCAAAGTAGTTTCCTTGACGGCCCATAAAAGTCTGGAGGTCTTCGTGAAATCCACAAATGACAAAGTCACCTTTATCGAGAAGGTTGGATACGGTCTGGGCGACACGGCATCTAACTTTTATTTCCAAATGTTCATGATCTATCTCACCTTTTTCTACACGGACGTTTTTGGCATTTCACCGGCTGCCGTCGGCACCATGTTTTTGGTCACAAAACTTTGGGATACGTTTAACGATCCGATCATGGGAATCATTGCGGATCGTACAAACACAAAATGGGGCAAATTCAGACCCTATCTCATCTGGGTCGTCGTGCCGTTCGCTGTCATTGGTGTACTCACATTTACGACACCGGATTTTAGCGCGACAGGGAAACTCTTATATGCTTACATCACTTATACGTTTATGATGATGGCATATACGGCGATCAATATTCCGTATTCGGCATTGATGGGTGTCATTTCTCCCAATTCACTCGTCAGGACCAGTGTATCGTCCTATCGGTTTATTCTTGCCATGGCAGGAACATTTATCGTTCAGGGCGCAACATTACCGATGGTCAAATTTTTCGGCCAGGGGAATGAACAAAAAGGGTTTCAGATGGCCATGGTAGTCTATGCTGTCGCTGCCATTATTTTATTTCTGATTACGTTTGTGACAACGAAAGAACGAGTCAAACCGCCAAAAGAACAACAAAGCACGTTAAAAGAGGATTTAAAAGATCTCCTGGCGAACAAACCGTGGCTCATCCTGTTTTTGATTGGTATTTTTACACTTTTCAATATTGCCATTCGTAACGCGGCCATCTTGTATTATTTCAAATATTATGTCGGTAATCAAAACCTCTCCGGACTTTTTATGATGCTCGGCACCCTTGGCGTTATAGTTGGTGTTGCATTGACCGGGCCGCTGTCAAGACGATTTGGCAAGCGCAAGCTTTATATGATGCTCATGGGATTAACGGCTATTCTGACCGCCGCATTCTATCTGCTTCCGAAAGAACAAATCGTACCCATTTTTGCACTACACATCATTATTTCAACGGTAATGGGCCCGACGGCTCCACTGATTTGGGCCATGTATGCGGATACAGCAGATTATTCGGAATGGAAATTCGGACGACGCGCGACCGGTTTGGTTTTTTCAGCTGCAACGTTTGCACAAAAATTTGGTTGGACGATTGGCGCGGCCATCGGTGGTTGGCTATTGGCGTATTTCGGTTTTGAAGCCAACGTCCAGCAGACCGAGGAGACGTTAAACGGAATTCGTCTGATGATCAGCGTTATTCCGGCCATTGCCGCGCTCCTGTCCACTGTGAGTGTATCCTTTTACAAGCTTGATGATGCAACTGTGAAAGAAATTGAACAAGAATTAAACGAACGAAAAGAAAGTGAAGAAAAAGATGAATAAATGTGCCTTTTCCATCTTGTGTTGTGTGATGTTGTTCATTGCGACACAATCCTGGGCCGTAGATCTCGTAAATCCTGAAACCGAGAAAAAAATTGACGCACTTCTCGCCAGGATGACGCTTGAGGACAAGATCGGGCAGATGATCCAACGCAATTCGCAAGGCGAGTCGGAAGATTTTTTGCAAAGGATTCGAGACGGTCAGATCGGCTCAGTCCTTAATGAAATCAACACCGACCTGCTGAATAACATGCAAAAAATCGCGGTCGAGGAAACTCGACTGGGCATTCCGCTCATCATTGGTCGAGATGTTATTCACGGCTTTCAAACCATTTTTCCGATTCCCCTGGGTCTGTCGTGCAGTTGGAATCCCGAGCTGGTTAAGGCCGGCACTCGCATTTCCGCCATCGAAGCGCGCTCTGTGGGTATAAACTGGACCTTTGCCCCCATGATGGACATTGCCCGCGACCCGCGTTGGGGACGCATTGCCGAAGGCTATGGCGAGGATCCGTACCTTGCCAGCAAAATGGCCGTCGCCATGGTGCGCGGATTTCAGGGTGATGACTTGTCCGATCCCAATTCGCTTGCCGCGTGTATCAAACATTTTGCCGGCTATGGCGCGGCTATTGGCGGACGCGATTACAATACGACCTATATCCCGGAGCAGCTCTTGCGCGATATTTATCTGCCGCCATTCAAAGCTTCTGTGGAGGTGGGCGCCGCAACCTTGATGACCGCGTTTAACGACATCAACGGGATTCCGGCATCGGGGCACGAACTGCTGCTGCGAACCATTCTAAAAGGCGAATGGGATTTCCAGGGATTCGTCGTCAGCGATTGGGCGTCGATCACGCAAATGGTGCCGCATGGCTATTCCGCGGATCACAAGGAAGCCGCGGAACAAGCGGTCAAAGCCGGCGTGGACATGGAGATGGAATCGCCCGCTTACAAAGATCACTTGAAAGAACTGGTCGATGAAGGCGCGGTAGATGTTGCGCTGCTGGACGATGCGGTTCGCCGGATTTTGCGTATAAAGTTTGCGCTCGGACTTTTTGACAATCCGTTCACGGATTCATCTTTATATCCGGCGCTCCTCAACGAAAATCATCTTGCCGCCGCTAAAGAGGCCGCGGTACAAAGTGCCGTGTTGTTGAAAAATGACGGCAATGTGCTGCCCCTATCACCGGACACAAAAGTGGCTGTTTTGGGTCCCCTGGCGGATGCGCCGCACGAACAGCTCGGCACCTGGGCGTTTGACGGGAACAGAGAATTTAGCCAGACGCCCATTATGGCCCTGCGCGACATGCTGGATGCCGA